>JBKPBS010000061.1:0-28057 GCA_046726915.1 Actinomycetota bacterium | reverse complement strand
GATCAGAAGGCCGGCGGCGGAGGATCGTGGATCGCGCGCGCCGGCAAGCAGCACATTCCACCCCGCATGAAGAAACGCGGCGCCAAGGGCCAGAGCGACGGCGGACAGCGGCACGGCGGGCAAGCTATCCCGAAACTCGCGGCGCGCGGCGAGGTTCGAGAAGATATGACCGTGCGGACTCTGGCACTCGCCGTGGCCGCCGTCGTTACCGCCTCGGGCGGGGCGATCCCCACCCAGGCCGCCCAGCGTCCTGGCGCGCCAGACCGGCAGCTCGGCCGGTTCGCGGCCAGCATAATCGAGGGCCTCGACGTGGGAAGCGACGGCCGGATCATCGCGGCCGGCCGGAACGGGACGCTCCGCTGGAGCCCTCCGCTTTTCCACACATGGGTAAGGGTCTACCTTCCGAACGGGCGCCCAGATCCGGACTTCGGCGGGGACGGAACGGTGGAGCTCCCGGACGACCAGCGCGGCATCATCGGAACCCTCGTTCAGCCGGATGGCCGCATCGTGGTCGCGCACACCGGTGGCGGCGTATTCCAGTCCGGGCATCTAGTCCAACGGCTGAACGCGGACGGCGCTCCCGACGGGACCTTCGGGAATGGCGGGGCGATCCAGCCCGACGTCGGCACGCGGCTTGTCGATGTCGCGCTCCAGCCGGATGGCGGACTGATCATCGTCGGCGCCCGGGACGACCCCTCGCCTGCCTACAACCCCGGTACCGTGGTCGTCGCCCGATACCTCCGGAGTGGTGCGCTCGACTCGGGCTTCGGCTCGAACGGGCTAACTGAGCTCCCCGCCGGCACGTACCTGCCCAGTGCTGCCGTCGCGGTGCTGCCTAACGCCGGGATGTTGATCGCCATGCAAGGCACCCTCGTCCGCCTGTCTCCGGACGGTCGCGTCGACAACTCCTTCGGCGCGGGTGGGCTCGCACCAGTGGAGCTGGGCCGACCGCGCTGGCGAAGACGACTGCTCGGCTACGGGAGCCCGGTGGTCCTCGCCGACGGCCGTATTCGCATACCGGTGGTAATAGACATGCCGCGCCAGAAGGCGTACCGGATGGGGCTGGTGGGGCTCACGAAGGACGGGCATCCGGACCTCGAATTCGGTGTGCTCGGCCTGGCGCTCGGCCCCCGCCCCAGCTTGCCTGGGGGGGACTCCGTCGACACCGCGATCTCCGACCGGAGCGGCGGCATCATCGTGGCCGGCTCGGTCTGGGACGGAGGCGAGTTCGCTTTCGACACGTACGCGCTGATGCGTCGCTTCCGCGCGGACGGGAGCGTCGATAGATCCTTTGGAAACAACGGCATGGTGCGCGGCCAGGTGCTTGGTAGCGGGTACCCGGTGTTCCAGCAGCAGCTGGCGTTTCTCGATGCCGACACCCTCGTGGCCGCCGAGCACACCTTCGACGGGAAATACGGCGATTTGGGGCCGGCCGTCCTGCGGACGCTCCACGCGGGCTACGACGACGACCCGCCCAGAATCTCCATCGCAGTCCGAAGCTGCCGCTCGATCGGCGTGAGCATCCGCGACCTGTCGCGGCTGGACCGGGTCGTCGTTCGGGCAGGCAGCAGGGTGGTGCGCAGGACGCGCCGCACGAGGTTCCGCGTGCGCTTGCAAAGCGGCGTTCGGCGCGTCTCGGTGCGGGCCACCGACCTTGCCGAGAACCGCTCGACGAAGAGGGTCCGCCTCCCGCGCTGCTAGGAGTGCAGCGGCTCCTTCATGGCCTCGGTCTCCGGGGCCTCGATGTAGGGCTGCCGCTCGTCCTGCTTCTCCTCCTCGTGGTACGCCGACTCGGCGTTCACGGCCCAGATGTCGTGGTCGGCGCCGTTCACGAGGTTGTCCACGGCGCGCATCGCCGTGAGCATCGAGTGGTCCGAGTTGTTGTACCTATGCAGCCCGTTGCGGCCCACCTGGATGTAGTTGTCGAGGCCGTCCAGCCATGAGCGGATCGTCGTGACGCGCTTGTCGTACTCGGCGTCGTACATCGGGTAGGCCTTCGGCACCCGCTCGACGAAGCCGAACTCCAGCTGGCTCCGCTTCGCCAGGCCGAGCTTCTCCAGCTCGCGCATGCCGAGCTGTACGAGCTCCTCGTCCTCGGTCTCCCAGAGCTCGTCGCCGGCGAAGCAGAAGAACTCCAGGCCCACGCACGCCTTCGACGGGTCCGGCACCATCCACGGGCTCCAGGAGCGGAAGTTCTGAATCCGCCCGACGTTCACGTTCGGGTCGTGGATGTAGATCCAGTTGTCCGGGAACAGGTCGTCGCCGTCCAGAACCACCGCCACCGTGAGGAAGTCGCGGTAGCGCATGCCCTTGGCCGCGGCGATCACCTCCGAGCGTGGATGCGGGTTCGCCATGCCCACCGCGTTGCGCAGCGGCAGCGACGAGATCACGGCCGACGGTTCGAACACCTTGTCGCCCACGTGCACGCGCACACAGCGTTCGTCCTCGAAGTCCAGCTGGGTGACCCTGTGCTCGAGGAGCACCTGCCCGCCGAGCCTCTGGATGTCGTCGGTCATCGTCTCCCACATCTGGCCGGGGCCGTAGCGGGGGTAGTTGAACTTCGAGATCAGGCTGGTGACCTTGTTGTCCCTGTTGCCGAAGAAAGCGGACCAGGCGGCGCGGAAGAACGACAGGTTCTTGATGCGCTGGGCGGCCCAGTCGGCGCGAATCTCGGAGGTCGGGACGCCCCACACCTTCTCGGTGTAGGACTTGAAGAACTGGTTGAAGAGCCAGCGGCCGAAGCGGTTCGCGACCCACTCTTCGTAGGTGTCCTCCTTGCCCTTCGGCTTTAGGGCGGCCCAGATGTACGAGAGCAGCGCCTTGGTGAGGTCGACGGGGCCCAGCTTCTTGATCACGTCCGGTCCGCGCAGGGGGTAGTCGAGGAACTTTGCCCTGCCGTGGCGGTCGCGCCAGTAGATGCGTGACATCCGCGGGCGCTCGAGGAAGTCCTCGCGCATGATCTCGTGCCAGAGGTCGTCGACCTCCTTCACCTTGGTGAAGAAGCGGTGGCCGCCGAGGTCGAAGCGGTAGCCGTCCCGCACCGCGGTCTTCGCGATGCCGCCCACCTGGTCCTCGGCCTCCAGCACCACCACCGGAAGCCCCTTCTTGGCGAGCAGGTATCCGGCGGTCAGGCCGGCGGGGCCGCCGCCGAGGATCACGGTCGGCTTCTCGGCCATGTCGGGCCGGGCAAGCTTCTCCGGGGGCTGTGGCTTCGCGTTGCTCTCGTTCATCCGGTCTTCTCGTAGATCACGCCGCGAACTCCGATGCGCGTGGCGCGGCGGTAGTGCAGAGGCACGGCCTTCACCTTCTTCAGCCGCGGGTCATTCGCAAGCGCCGCGCCCCACTGTGCGCCGCGGCGCCTGACCAACTCCGTCCAGGGCGCGTCCCAGTCATCCGCACGTGAGGTCACGGGAAACACGATGAGGACCCGCCCGCCGCGCGGCAGACTAGCAATCAGCGGATCGAGATTCCTCGATGGGGTCGCGTCCTTCAGCTTGTCGTACCCGTCCGTCCAGTCCATGATCTGGTCGTTCTTGACGAGCCCCAACGGGCTGCCGAAGCGGAGCTCGGGCGCGCCGCCGAGCCGTTCCAGGTGGTAGGCGAGCAGCGGGCCCTGCTCGGGCTGCATGGACAGGACGAGGTCGTTCTCGTGCAACTCGGGCACGGAGTCCTTCCGCAGGTCCGACGCGTTCGACTTGTTCTCGAGGCCGTAGCTCTTCGGGATCGCCCAGATACCGACGATGATCACGAGCGCGACCAGTCCGAGGTTCCCGGCGCGGGCGAGCCCGAGCGCACCGAGCAGCAGCATCGGCCCGAGCAGCACGCCGAGGTAGCGCGTCGTCCAGGCGGGCGACACCTGCGACACGATCCACGCCACCGCGAGCGTTCCGAGCACGATCGTGGCGCCGGACAGGAGTGCCGTCCGCTCCTTGTCCTCCACGCGGCGCGCCAGTATCGCGGCGATGCCCGAGCCGCCGGCGAGCACGAGCGCGACTGTCGGCGTGCCCCCGCCGAGCAGCGACTTCGTGATCTGCACCGGCGCCCCGAAGTTCGGCGGGTTGAGCCAGGGGGCGCCCGTGTGCTGCACCTGGTGGAGCAGCGTCGGCAGCCACGGCAGGTACAGGAGGCCGACGGCGCCGAACCCGATCAGCGCGTCCCTCCAGAAGCTGGAGCGCACCTCGGACACGTACCAGCACGGGATCAGGCCGAGCGCGAGCCCCGCGCCGAGGAAGAGGCCCCAGTTGTGCGTGTAGAGCATCCCGGCGAGCAGCACCATGAACAGCGGCAGGTAGCGCCTGCGGCCGAACGCGAACACGTGCAGGAACGCCGCCGTGGCGAGCAGCGACATGACCAGCATGAGCGCGTACATGCGGGTCTCCTGCGCGTAGGCCGTGAGGAACGGGTTGACGGCGCAGAGAGCCCCGCAGTAGAGCCCGGCGCGGCGACCGAAGAGGCTCCAGCCCGCCCACAGCCCGCCCGGTATCGCGATCAGGGAGATCGCGACCGAGAGCGCCTGTGTCTCGGCGGGGCCGTCCCCCACCACATCCATCCAGACCGAGAGCAGCATGTAGTAGAGCGGCGGCGAGCCGTCCATCCGCAGGATCCCGGGGATGTCGAAGAGCGGCTGGGACGCAATCCCGATCGACAGGCCCTCGTCCATCCAGAGCGACTCGCCCAGCGAGTTCGTGCGCAGGTAAGCCGAGACGGCGAGCAGCCCCAGCAGGACGAGCACGGGCAGCACGAAGCTGTTCGGCAGAGAGCCGAGCCTGGGCAGGGCTCGTGGACGGGAGGCGACGCTTGCCACGCGGCGATCCTAGAGGGCGCTCCGCGCTCTGAACGCGCTGCGCACGGTCATTTGCCGATCACCTCGACCTTGCGCTGGCCGGGCCCGGAGGTCGTGGGCGGCGGCGCGGTGGGCGTGTTCGGCCCCGACGCCGGACAGCCGCCGGGCTTGTTCCCGTCCGGCGGCACGGTGAGCAGCCGCCACTTGCCCTGCTGGTCCACGAGCCGGTAGCGGTCGTCGGTCGGCTTCGTCACGAGCGGGCCGTCCGGCACCGTGCGCGTGCGGAACGCGACGCCCGGCGGCGGCGTGACCTTCCAGCCCACGTTGATGCCATGGATGCCGAGCTCGTAGGCCACCATCTGCGTCTGGAAGGGCCCGCTGAAGACGCCGCCGCAGGCGAGCAGGCGCTCCTTGCCCCCGTTGGCGTCGATCAGCGCCTTCAGGTCGTGCCACAGATAGGCCTCGTGCTCGACCCCGCCCTGCACGCGGCCGGTGTTGTCGGCCTTCGCGACGATCGTCGGCGAGGCGATCGCTACGCCGGCGACGAGAGCCACCGCCGCCGCGCGCGCTCCAGCGCGCGGGCTGCCGAGCCAGCGTGTGCCGAGCAGCTCGACCCCCTGCAGCACGCGGACCGCCCCCACGCCGCCGAGCACTGAGACGGCGGCCGTCGTGACCATCAGGTAGCGCTGGTTTCCCGCGAACCCCGCCTCGGTCATCGCCGCCACGAGCGCGAACCACGAGAAGCCGAGCGCGGCGAGCGCGAGCACCGCGCCCTGCGCGCGTCTTCGCAACCAGGCCAGCGCGGCGACCCCTACCGCGATCAGCGTTCCGAGCTCGACCGGCGCGACCGTGCTCTCGGCGAAGCGCTTGAACAGCTCCCACGCCGGATGTGCCGCGAAGGCCGCGCTCCCGGGGTTCGGCGCGTTCGCGCGGGAGCCGGCCCTGAACGGGTCGTTCGCACCCCACCATTCCGGCAGGATCCAGCAGGCGGGGACCAGAATGGCGAACGCCACCAGTCGCTTACGCAAACCCGGCTCGTAGATCCACAGCCAGAGCCCATAGAGGGCCAGGAACGGCCACGCCTCGGGCCGCAGGAGCGCCGCCGCCACCCCGAGGTAGAGGGCGTGGTCGCGGCGGCCGTCGAGATGGCGCTCGAACCCCCACAGGACGACCGCCGCGAGGATCGGCTCGGAGTTGCCGAGCGCGGCGTCGCGCACGTACTTGTTGGAGGAGAGCAGCGCGGCGAAAGCGGACACTCCGGCGAGCGCCCCATAGATCGTCCCGCCCGCCAGGCGGAACGCGATCCGGTAGGCCATCACGCAGCCGAGGAGGCCGCCGGCGCGCGCCACCCACAGCCATAGGTACGGCGCCAGGTCCTGCCCGAAGAACGAGAACGGGACCGTGAAGAAGATCGGCAGCGGCTTCCACGAGGGGCCGCCCTCGGTCACGAGGTCCAGATGGGCGATCTCGCGGCCCCACAGGATCCAAGCCCACGGGTCGTAGGTCGGCGTGGACGGGAACAGGAGCGTGAGCGCCGACACGGCGAGACAGCCCACGATGATCAGGACCATCTGGGTGCCGTGGCGCTCGAGCGCGGACGCCGTTGGTCTTACGCGCGTGAGGCTTCGAGCCGGGTAGCGGACCGTAGCCGTGACCAGCCTCCGTAACGAGTGACCAGCACCACCAGGCCGACGATCGTGATCGGCACGTACAGGACGAAGCGAACCAGGAGCACGTACGAAAGGGCGGCCGAACCGGCCGCGCCGAGCTTGTCCGCGCCCCACGCGATGGCCGCGTCGAAGGTCCCCAGCGATCCCGGCGCGGCCGGCAGCGCCGCCACGAAGTTCGTCAGCGCGACGAGGTACAGCGCGCCGCTGATGCTGATGTTCATGTCGATCGCCCGGGCCACGGTCCAATAGACCGACGCCTCGACCGTCCACAGCAGGAAGGTGCCCGCCAGCAGCACCAGCCCCCACCGCGACAGCAGTGCGCGCGGCGCGTCGGCCAAGGGGCGCAGCCAGTCGCGGACGCGTTCGAACACGTGATGGCGGCGCAGAATCCAGATCGCGACTGCGGCTGCGAGCACCAGGAGGATTCCGATCGCCGTCACGAGCAGCGGCCTGTCCGTGGGAAGGACCTCGGCGGTGCTCAGGACGCCGTAGACGGTGACCACGAAGATCGTCAGGAGTGCGATCACGTCGAGCAGGCGCTCGGCCACGATCGAGCTGATCACGGTGCGCTTGCTCGCGTCGCAGCGCTGTGACAGCAGCACCACCCGCAGCGCCTCACCCGCGCGCGCAGGAAGAACGTTGTTGCCCATGTAGCCGACCGTCGTGAGCGCATAGCAGTCGGCGCGCCGCGTGCGCACGCCCGTGTGCTCCAGGATCTGATGCCAGCGCTCCGCACGGACGAGCGTCGCGACCACGTAAAGCCCCACTCCCGCCACGATCCAGGCGAGCGCGTCCCCGCCCGTCGGTATGTGCGGCGACTCCTGCTTACTCGCCCACCAGACGACGGCCGCTAGCGCGACGAGCGATACCAGAGCTTGGATAAGCGCGAAACGACGGTTCATGGCGAAGACGGCAGCGGACGTGGCGGACCGTAGCAACTGCAATTACCCGCTCCACGGCGTCTTGATACGCCGCTACCCTCCCCCGCTTGGCCAAGCGAGTGTTCGTGATCCTATTGGCTCTCGCGGGCCTCTGCCCGCTGCCGGCTTACGCGCAGGGCGGCGGCGGGGTGCCCCCGGGAACGCCGAGCCCCGTACCCCCGGCGCCCGAGCTGCGCGTGGAGCGGCCCGGCGGCACGCCGCTGATTCGCGAGGGCCAGCTGAACCGCGAGCTGCTCGGGGGCACCTGGTACTTCCGCCAGGACGACACGTTCGTCGGCGAGGCAGAGGGCTGGTTCGCCCAGGACGACCTCGCCGGCTGGACGCCGATCACGGTGCCGCACAACTGGAACGCCACGGACACCGTGGAGAACCGCCCGTCGGTCGGCTGGTACCGCAAGGAGTTCACGCTCCCGAAGTCGCCGAAGAAGGCCAAGCACTTCTGGAAGGTTCGCTTCGAGGGCAACAACTACAGGACCAAGCTGTGGCTGAACGGCGAGCAGCTCGCGTTCTTCACCGGCTACTTCCCGTTCGAGGTCCTCCTGAAGAACCTGCAGCCGGGACGCAACACGCTCGTGGCCGAGGTCTCGTCGCTGCGGAGCAACTCGGACCTGACGCACTGGCGCCCCGCGAAGTTCAACGGCTACGGCACCGGCGGCTGGTGGAACTTCGGCGGGATGCTCCGCGAGGTCTACATGCGGCGGATCGACACCGTCGACGTCGAGGACGTCCAGGTGCTCCCGCGGCTGAGGCGCGTGGGCGGCGCGGCGAAGGTCGAGGTCCGCACAACCCTCCGCAACTTCACCAGCCGGGACCGTTACGTGTCGTTGCTGCTGCGGGTCGACGGAAGGCGCATCCTGCTCGACCCGGAGACGGTACCCAAGCTGGGCCGGCGCCGGCTCAGCACAACCTTCACCATCAAGAAGCCGCGGCTCTGGCAGCCGGGCGATCCGGAGCTCTACGACATCACGGTCGGCGCGCTTCTGTGCCGCAAGAAGCTCAAGATGTGCCGCGACGAGGTCGGCGCCTACAGGGCGACGTTCGGCGTGCGCAAGATCGACCCGCGCCCCGGCGGCGTGATCCTGCTCAACGGCAAGCGCCTGAACCTGCGCGGCGCGAGCGTCATGGAGGACGACATCCACGAGGGCGGTGCGCTCTCGCAGCGCACCCGAACGCTGCTCCTGAACCGCCTGAAGAACCTCGGCGCCACGATCACGCGCGCGCAGTACCCGCTGCACCCCGCGTTCCTCGAGGCTCTCGATCGCGCCGGGATCATGTACTGGGCCGACGCACCCGTGTACCAGGTCCCGAACAGCCTGTTCGACCGACCCGGCGTCCGCTCCCTCGCCACGCGCGCGGCGATCCTCACGGTCAAGGACAACATCAACCACCCGTCGATCCTCACGTGGTCGCTCGCCGTCGAGCCGGCGGCCGATGAGAGCGCCCTCGGCAACTACGGCCCGGGCATGGTGAGCTACGTCCGCGACGCCTCGCACGCCATCCGTGAGCTCGACGACACGCGCCTGGTCGGGCTCGACCGGCAGTCCCGGATCGGCGAGCCGCTCACCACCCCTGTGCACCAGTATCTGGACGTGCTCGGTCTGAACGACTACTTCGGCTGGTACCGCGCGGTGATCGACAACCGACCCGACCTGCCCGAGTCGACCACGGCCGACCTCAGCAGCTACCTCGACCAGGTCCACCTCGCGAACCCGGACCTGCCGCTCGTGATCACCGAGTTCGGCGCGGAGGCTTCGCGCTCCGGCCCGGTCAACCAAAAGGGCACCTACGAGTTCCAGCGCAAGTTCGCGCTGGACCATCTCGCCATCCACGGCTCGAAGCGCTTCGTGAACGCCTCGATCTACTGGGCGCTGCGCGACTTCCGCGTGCACCAGACCTGGCAGGGCGGCGCGCCCGCCGAATACGCCACGCCGCCCTGGCACAACAAGAGCCTGATCGAGGAGGACAACGCGCGGAAGCCGGCCTTCCTCGACGTCGCCCGGCTCTACAGGCGCACCAAGCCGCTTCTTGCTCGCTAGCCTGCGCCGCCCGTGAAGCGCCCCCTCCTCGCACTACCGCTCGTTCTGCTCGCGCTCGCCGGCTGCGGGTCGAGCGACGCCGGCGGGAACGCCGACAAGTCGGACACGCCCGGGGCGGCGCTCGCTTGCCTCGATGACAACGACATCCCGGCTCGGCGCACGGGTGAGAACGGCGACGAGCTGGTGCTGGACGCGGGCCCCAGGATCAAGTTCTACCTCACGGCCGACGAGGCCATCGCCGAGCAATTCCGAGGCCGCGGCGAGGGCGCCGAGCAGATCGGGACCGCGCTCCTGTTCGTGGACCCGGAGACGAGCTCGAAGCAGGACGACGTGCTTCACGACGTCGAGGTCTGCCTGGCCGACCTCTAGCCGGCTGTTGGCCAAGCACCGGGCGGTGCACGGTGCGCAGGCCCGGCCTACTGCTGGAGGAACACCTCGACCCGGTTGCGGCCCTTGTGGAAGGCCGACTCGGGCACCATCACCGAGACCAGCTCGCCCGCGTCGCCCACGGCCAGCTTGAACGTGTTGCCCACCGCGGCGATTGTCCCGTTCACCGCGACCGCAATGTCGCGCGGATGGCGGTCCGGGCCGTTCACGCTGCCCACGATGTGGACCGGGATGAAGCCGGACGCGGGGTCGACGTTCGCGTAGTCACCCGAGTCCGCGAGGTCCACGTCGAGCTTTGGCCCCGCCGCCGACGCGGGCTGGCCGACCAGCTCCGGATGCGGGCCGATCTGGTAGATCCGGCCGGGTCCGTCCGCTCCGGTGCCGAACAGCCGGTGGTTGCGGTCGATGATCTGCCGGCGCTCGCGCGCGAAGGTCGCGGCGGGGATCTTCAGGATCTGGAAGGTGTTGCGGATCTCGAAGCGCAGCGTGTCGCGCTTCTTCACCTCGTCGCTGAACGCCGACCTCCCGTCCATCTTCACGCGCGGGTCGAGGTTCAGGATGTCGAAGATCGTCGGCAGGATGTCGATGGTCTCGACCCAGGCGTTGTCGATCTTCGCCCGCTTCTGCCCCGGCGCCTTGATCAGCAGCGGGATCGGCGCGATCTCGCGGGCGGTCTGGCGATTCAGGCGGCGCCGCTCGCGCGCGTGCGGGAACGCCACGCCGTGGTCCGCCGCCACGACGATCAGCGACTCGTCCCAGAGCCGCTCCGACTTCAGCCGCTTCCACAGCTGCTGCAGCTCGTAGTCGGCGAAGCCGGTCTGGAGGAAGTGCCGCTGGAGCAGCACGTCCAGCTGGCCCTGGTCCTCGTACGCCTGGGTCGAGAGACCGGGGATCGCGTCGTTCGGCTGGCGGCGGTAGAGCCGCCCGGTGGGCATGTACTGCCACGGCACGTGCGGCATGAGCGTGTGCTTGAAGTTCAGCGCCGGGCGCCGCCCCCGCACGATCCGCTGCATCCACTCCTGGAAGCGGGCCGAGCGGCCGCGGTTCAGGTTGGCGCGCGTATGGATGCCGGCGGCCTGGCGGGCTGCAGTCGGCGCCTCCGTCTGGTCGCCGCCGCCGAAGTTGCCCCAGTTCTCCGAGACGCTCGTGAGGTCGTTCTCGATGTCCGGCGGCGACACCACGTGCAGCCACACGAGCCCGAGGTCCTCCGCCATCGACGACATGCGCTTCCCGTACGACTCGTCGCCGATCGAGTTCGTGCAGATGTCACGCGAGCAGACCGCCGTGGCCTCCTCGTCGACGTTCATGCGGTGCGTCTTCGCGAACAGCGAGAAGATGCTGTTCGGGTGGTCAGAGGAGATCGGCTGCTTGTCCTTCTCCGGCAGGTTGCCGTCCATGATCGCCGGCTGCGCGCGCTCGGTGGAGTCGTAGACGGTGTAGGCGTTCCTGAACCAGGTGGCGGTCCTCGCCAGCTCGCCGAAGCCGGGGAAGCGCTTCGCGTCGATCCTGTCGTGCTCGTCCACGAGCGTGTTCGATGGCAGCTCGTCGAGCAGCACCACCACGATCGGCGCGCGCGCCACGCCGCCGACCGAGCGCGCCTTCGCCTCGCTCGGGAAGGCCAGCTCGGAGATCTGGCCGCTGAGCAGGAACAGCAGGAGAAAGACGAGCGGGACCGGCGAGAGCACGTTCAGGAAGGAGCGCACCGGCTCCGCGCGCGCCCAGAGCACGCCGATCCCGGCGCCGATCAAAACTGACAGCACGATCAGCACGGGGTCCGAGGCGTCGATCGCCTTCTTGAGCGCCTGCGCGGCGATCAGCGCGACGAGCGCACCGAGGAACACGATGTGAGCGCCCTGCCGCACCTCCGGCCGGATCAGTCCCAGCAGCAGCTCGATCGCAAGCAGGATCGCCGGCGGCAGCACCACCAGGAGGACGGAGAAGCTGATGATGTCGAAGCCCGACGATCCGCGCGCCGCGAAGAACTCGGGGTTGTCCTTCAGGAGGTCGAACAGCGGCTGGGCGACCGCGAACGTCCAGAGGACCGCCAGGTTGAGGTATGCCCAGCCGGCGGTCTTCGCCGCCTTCGGCAAGCGCCGGGCGGTGCCCGGCGCGCCGCCACCCGTCGTGGGCAAGCGCCGGGCGGTGCCCGGCGCGCCGCCACCCCTTCCCGCGCGGGTCATCCCCTCTTCGGACGCGCGTGGAACAGCACCCGGGTGCCGGACTCCAGCCGCTCGCTCTTCTCGACCTCGAACGCGTCACTCAGCGTTCGCTCGAAGAAGTCGAGCTCATAGTCCGGGTGCAGCCCGTCGCGCTTCGGCGCGAGCAGCTGCTTCACCATCGGGTCCTCACGCGTGGGGAACTCGATCACGAGCGCGCTGCCCAGCGACGCGAGCCAGTCGATGAACTCCGTCACCGGCACGTTGGCGCTGATGGCCACGTGATGCACGAGCGCCAGGGCGAGCACGAGGTCCGGCTTGCCGCGCTCGGGCATGGCCCTCCGCTCGAGCCCGCGCCAGCCGAGGCCCGGCGAGGGGTCGGCGAGGTTCATCGTGAGCGGCAGGATCTGCTCGCTGCCCTCGTCGCGCAGGTCGCGGTAGAGCAGCTCGACCGGCCCCTGGTCGGCGTCGACCGCGACGACCGTCCTGGCGCCCTCGGCGGCGATCCGCGAGTAGCGGCCGTTGTTGGAACCGATGTCCCAGACGAGGTTCCAGTCGCGGCTCGTCGCCACCGCGCGCACGAACTCGTCCTTGCGGCGTGCGTCGTCGTCCGTGTAGCTGTTGCGCTCGCCGTACGCGGTCCAGACGCCCTCGGGCGGGTTCCACTCGAGCCGCTGCACGAGCTTTCGCATCTTGCGCACGTTCGCGACGAACAGCTCCTTCTTGAAGACGCGCTGGACCTCCTGCTTCACCTGAGCCGGGCGGTCGGCGTAGCGCGCCTCGAGCCTCGCGTGCAGGAAGACGTTCGTGAACACGCCCTTGCGGAAGCGGTCGCGGAACGACATGAGGCGGCGCATCTGCGGCGGCGTGATGCCGTCGATCGACCCGCGCAGCCACGGGTGGAAGGGCACGCCCTTCGCCGACTGGAGCAGCAGCGGGTAGAGGTAGAGCATGCAGAACTGGCGGTAGCCGACCCACGGCTCGCCCTCGCGCCGCCGCTCGAAGGAGCCGACGTCCACGAAGGTGGGCCGTGCGCCCTTGAACTGCACGTTGTAGGGCGTCGAGTCCTTGAGGACCATGTCGTGGTCGAGCGCCGCCAGCAGCAGGTCGAGCTGCAGCAGCGCCGCGTCCTTCAGCATCGAGTACGTCCACTCGTACGGGTACGAGACGAACGGGATGCGCTCGTGACGGAGCACCGCGGCGGGCTCGTGGACGAGCAGGCCCTCCGCCGCGACCGCGCCGTCGGCGCGCTCCGTGCGCACCACGCGCTCGTCCTCCAGGAGGCCGGTGGCCTCGAGCGCCTCGAAGTCGCTCAGCCCGTCAGGCGAGAGGGCGCGGAAGACGTCGTCGCCCGCGTAGAAGACCCGGCTCTCAGGGTCGCGGAAGGACCCGGGCTCGAGGCCCGCGGACGCATGTGAGGTGGACACCCGGCGGAAAAGTAGCTAGGCGGCGTCGCTGCCGCGTGCAGCGGTGTCCTGCGGGGTCTCCGGCTCGTCCTTCTTGATCCGGAGGAACTTGAGGAGACGGTTCCAGTAGAGCTTGGCGGTAACGGCCACGGCGGCGAGTCCACCCGCGATGATCTGCAGGATCATGCTCCCGCTGCCGGGATCCAGATATGCGAGAACGGTGGTCATGGGCGTGGTTGCTCCGAGCGTCTCGGGATTGAGAAGGCAGCGCAGGCTAGCAGAGGAAAAGCTTGTGAATCAGGTGTGAACCGCGCCTGCAACTACGCTACCCGTGCCGACATGAAGCTCATCATCCAGATTCCCTGCTTCAACGAGGAGGCCACTCTTCCTGGCACCCTCGCCGACCTCCCGCGCGAGATCGAGGGAATCGAGACGGTCGAGTGGCTCGTCATCGACGATGGCTCCACCGACCGGACCGTGGAGGTGGCGCGCGAGCACGGCGTGGACCACATCGTCCGGCTCACCAACAACCGCGGCCTCGCCGCGGCATTCCAGGCGGGCCTCGACGCGGCGCTGAAGCTCGGCGCCGACATCATCGTCAACACCGACGCCGACAACCAGTACTACGGCGGCGACATCCCGAAGCTGGTCGCGCCGATCCTCACCGGCGACGCCGACATGGTGATCGGCGACCGCAAGACCGACCAGATCGAGCACTTCTCGCCGCTGAAGAAGCGGCTCCAGCGGATCGGCAGCGCGGTCGTGCGCCGGGCGTCGGGCACGAACGTCCCCGACACCACCTCCGGCTTCCGCGGCTACAACCGCGAGGCCGCGCTTCAGATGCAGGTGGTCTCGAAGTTCACCTACACGCTCGAGTCGATCATCCAGGCCGGCAAGATGCTCGTGGCGGTCGACCACGTCCCGATCCGGACGAACCCGCAGACGCGCGAGTCGCGGCTGTTCCCCTCGACCGCGGCCTACGTGCGGCGCAACACCGTCTCGATCTTCCGCATCTACGCGATGTACGAGCCGCTGCGGGTGTTCCTCGCCGCGGCCGCCGTCGCCGCGGCCGTCGGGGCGGTGATCTGGGCGCGCTTCCTCTACTTCTACTTCTTCTCGGACACACCTGGCTCGCACATCCAGTCGCTCATCCTGGGATCGACGCTGTTCATCGTCGCCGTCCAGCTCGCCGCGCTCGGGGTCGTGGCCGACATCCTGGCCGGGACTCGCGTGCTCCAGCAGCGCGCGCTCGAGCGCGTGCGGCGCATGGAGCTCCACCTCGGGGTGGAGCCCTCCCACTACGAGCCCGGGGCCTCCGACTCCGGGCAGCCGGCCACGACCGGCGCGCGCGCCGGGCGCGCCACGGGCAAGACAGAGGACCGCGAGGCGCTGAAGCTGTGAGCGGCGCCGCGGCGACCGAGGTCCCAACCGGCAACACCTTCGACAAGTACGGCTCGTCGAATCCTGTCGTGAAACGGCTCATGGCCGGCTTTCACGGCGCGCTCGACGAGCTCTGGAGCCGTGCCGCGCCGTCGTCCGTGCTCGACGTGGGCTGCGGCGAGGGCGTGCTCACCGTCGAGTGGGCCGAGCGCCTCGGCGAGGGCCGGATCGTGGGGATCGACCTCGACGACCCGAAGCTGCGCGCCGAGTGGGAGAAGCGCGAGCGGCCGAACCTCGAGTTTCGCGCGGAGGAGGCCACGCGGCTCCCGTTTGACGACGACGAGTTCGACCTCGCCGCCGCGATCGAGGTGCTGGAGCACGTGCCCGAGCCCGAGGCCACGCTGGCCGAGATGGCGCGCGTGGCGCGCAGCCATGTGCTCGTGTCGGTCCCGCGCGAGCCGCTCTGGCGCGGCCTCAACATGGCTCGCGGCGCGTACTGGCGCGACCTCGGCAACACGCCCGGGCATGTGAACCACTGGTCCAAGCGCGGGTTCGTCTCGCTGCTCTCGCGCTACGGCGCGGTGGAGGAGGCCCGCTCGCCCTTCCCCTGGACCATGCTGCTTGTCCGCGTCTAGTTACGGCCGAGGGGCGGCGGTCCTCTCGGTGGGGATCGGCGCAACCGGCGTCATCACGTTCGCCTACTTCTCGCTCGCGAGCCACGCGCTCGCCGAAGACGAGTACGGCCGCGTGACGCTGCTGTGGTCGGCGATGTTCATCACGGTGTCGGTGCTGTACCGGCCGGTGGAGCAGCTGCTGTCGCGGACAATCGCCGACCACGATGCGCGTGGTGTGGCCGGGAGCGAGCACCTGCGGATCGCGGCCACGATCCAGCTCGCGCTCGGCGCGGCGTTCGCGGTGGTGGCGCTGGCCCTGCGTGGCCCGATCGAGGACGACCTGTTCGCCGGCTCCTCGACGCTCTACTGGGTGCTCGTCGTGGGCGTGCTCGCGTACGCCGCGAGCTACTTCGCACGCGGCTACCTGGCCGGCCACCACCTGTTCCCGCTCTACGGCGGCCTCGTCCTGATGGAGGCGAGCTCACGCTGCCTGTTCGCGCTGGCGGTGGCGATCGGGATCTCCGAGGGGCAATCGGCGGTGGCGCTCGGGATGGCGGCCGCGCCGATCGTGTCGCTGGCGGTGGTGCCGCCGGCCCTGGCGCGAAGACTTGGGCCGCGCGCCAGCGCGGAGGGGCCCGATCCGGGCCAGCTCGACGCCGCCGCCCGCGACGAGCCCGCCGCCAGCGAGCCACAGTTCACACTCGCGCGCGGCGCCGGCTTCGCCGCGGCCGTCCTGCTCGTGATGCTCTGCGAGCAGACCTTCCTGAACGCCGGCCCGCTGCTCGTCAAGGCCACCGCTGACAGCGGCGGCGCGGCGCTCGCCGGCTTCACCTTCAACGTGCTCCTGATCGCGCGGGCGCCGCTGCAGCTCTTCCAGGCGGTCCAGACCTCGATTCTCCCCCACCTCACCCGACTGCGGGCGGGCGGCGAGCGGGACCCGTTCGCGCGCAGCGTCAACCTCACGCTCGCGGCGATCGCCGGCTTCGCGGCCGTCGTGGCGCTTGTGATGCTGGCCGCCGGCCCTCAGGTGATGGATCTGCTCTTCGGCGGCGACTTCGACTACGAGCGCGGCGGCCTCGTGCTGGTGGCGATCGGAATGGGCCTCTACCT
This sequence comes from Actinomycetota bacterium, assembly GCA_046726915.1. GTDB lineage: Bacteria > Actinomycetota > Thermoleophilia > Solirubrobacterales > Thermoleophilaceae > JACVRW01. The sequence continues at coordinate 11,574 of JBKPBS010000061.1, read as the reverse complement.
GTCGGCGGCGACGCTGAACCAGGCGCTCCTCGCCCACGCGCGCGCAACCCAGTCCGCGGCCTGCTGGGTGACCGCCGCGGTGGCGTTTGTGCTGTTCCTCGTGATCGTCGAGTTCGACGACCGCGTGTTGCAGGTCGAGGTCGCGTTCGTAGCCGCGGCGGCGCTCCTCTCGAGCTCGCTCTATGCGCTGTACAGCCGCGCCTGACATCCTGAGGGCATGGCCAAGCATCCGAAGGAGGGCGACCCCGCTCCCGACTTCGAGCTCGACGGAACCGGCGGCCGCTTCAGGCTGTCGGACCACCGCGGCGAGCGCGTCGTCCTGCTCTTCTATCCCGGCGACAACACGCCGGTCTGCACGCGGCAGTTCTGCTCCTACCGGGACAATGCTGACGCGTTCGCCGAGCTCGAGGCGACGGTCGTGGGCATCTCGTCGCAGAGCGTCGACTCGCACGAGAGCTTCAGCGCCGAGCACGGGCTCAACGTGCCGCTGCTCGCGGACGAGGACAGCGAGGTGGCGAAGGCGTACGGGGCGCACACGCCGGTGGTCGGCACGAAGCGAGCCGCGATCATCGTGGATGAGGAGGGCGTGGTCCGCTACCGGCACGACCACCTGCTCGGCCTCGACTTTCAGACGGTCGACGACCTCCGAGAGGCGCTCGACTCGGTTTCAGCCAGTGCGTGACTGACACGCTCACCATCCCGGCGTGGTTCAACGGGCCGCCCACGTCGGGAAATGGCGGCTACACGTGCGGGCGGGTGGCCGGGCTCGTGGGCGCCGAGGTGACCGAGGTATCGCTCCGCTCGCCTCCGCCGCTCGACACTCCGCTCGAGGTCGTGCGCGACGGCGACCGGGTGATGGTCCACGACGGCGACACGCTGGTCGCCGAGGGGGCGCCGAGCGACCTGCTCGTCGACGTGCCCGACCCCGTGCCCGCGAGCGAGGTCGCCGCCGCCCAGGCGGAGGGCCGCGAGCACTGGGCGAAGGGCCACCCGTTCCCCACCTGCGTGGTCTGCGGGCCGGCCCGCGAGGACGGGTTCGGCATCGTCCCGTCGGCGCTGCCCGGCCGCGACGGTTTGTTCGGCGCGTCCTGGACCCCGGACGGCTCGAGCGACGACGGCGATGGATGCGTACGGCCGGAATTCGTCTGGGCGGCGCTCGACTGCCCCACGAGCGCGCCCGTGGCCAACTTCGGCGAAGGGCCGCCGATGGTGCTCGCGAGCTTGACGGCGCGGCTGGGATGCCCGCTGCGCGTAGGCGAGCAGCACACGATCCTCTCGTGGGCGCTCGGCGAGGACGGACGCAAGCATTGGGCCGCCGCGGCGCTGTACGACTCGGAGGGCATCCTTACGTCCGCGTCGCGCGCACTTTGGATCGAGCTCCGGAAGTCGGCGCAGTAGGGTCCGGCGCAGCCGGACCCGGTTACGGCGCCGGGACGGCGCCGATGCCATCGATCTGCGGGCTGGATGCCCGCAGGGGGTAGATTCCGAGCATGGCCACGCACTACCGGACCTGTCCATTCTGCGAAGCCACCTGCGGCCTCGAGATCGAGACCGAGGGACGGGAGGTGGTCTCGGTACGGGGCGACGCGGACGACGTCTTCAGCCAGGGTTTCATCTGCCCCAAGGCGTATGGGGTGAAGCAGCTGCACGAGGACCCGGACCGCCTCACCACGCCGCTCGTGCGTCGGGGCGGCGAGCTGGTCGAGGCCAGCTGGGACGAGGCCTTCGAGGAGATCGACCGGCGCCTCTCGCCGATCCTCGCAGAGCACGGCAAGAACGCGGTGGCCGTTTATCTGGGCAACCCGAACGCGCACAACCTGTCCGCGATCACGCACGGTACGGCGTGGCTGCGCGTGCTCGGCTCGCAGAACCTCTACTCGGCCTCGACGGTCGACCAGATGCCGAAGCAGGTGTCGGCCGGGCTGATGTTCGGCACGATGCTGTCGGTGCCGATCCCGGACGTGGACCGGTGCGACCACCTCCTTCTGCTCGGCGCGAACCCGCTCGTCTCGAACGGCAGCCTCCTGACGGCGCCGAACATGCGCGGCCGGCTGCGCGGGATCCGCGAGCGCGGCGGCAAGGTGGTGGTGATCGACCCGCGCCGCACGCGGACCGCGGAGGAGGCCGACGAGCATCACTTCATCCGCCCGGGCACGGACGCGCTGCTGCTCGCCGCGATCGCATGCACGATCGTCGAGGAGGGGCTCGACGACCCGGGGCCGATCGAGGAGCACCTGAACGGGCTCGACGAGGTGCGGTCGCTCGTGCGCGACTTCCCGCCGGAGGCCGTGGCGGACCTGTGCGGGATCGAGGCCGGCGAGATCCGGCGGATGGCGCGCGAGCTGGCGGCGGCCGAACGCGCCGCCGTGTACGCGCGCATCGGGACCTGCACGCAGGAGTTCGGCACGCACGCGAGCTGGCTGGTGGACGTGCTGAACGCGCTCACCGGAAACCTCGACCGCGAGGGCGGCGCGCTGTTCCCACGCGCGGCGGTTGCCCAGAAGAACTCGTCGGGGCCGGGCGGCGGCGGGCGCGGCGTGCGCTTCGGGCGCTGGAAGAGCCGCGTGCGCGGGCTCTCCGAGTTCTACGGGGAGCTGCCCGTCTCGGTGCTGGCCGAGGAGATTGAGACTCCCGGCGAGGGCCAGGTGCGGGCGCTCATCACGGTCGCGGGGAACCCGATCGTCTCCACGCCCAACAGCGGGCGTCTCGAGCGCGCGGTCCAGGGCCTCGACTTCATGCTCTCCATCGACATCTATGTGAACGAGACGACCCGGCGCGCCGACGTGATCCTCCCGGCGCCTCAGCCGCTCGAGAAGTCGCACTACGACGCGGCCTTCTACCAGCTGTCGGCGCGCAACATCGCGAACTACTCGCCCGCGGTGTTCGAGCGCCAGGGGCCGGCCGAGTGGGAGCTCTACATGCGGCTCGCGGGGATCATCGCCGGGCAGGGGCCGAACGGCGACGTGGGCGCGTTCGACGACATGGTGATCCAGACGCTGATCCAGCGCGAGGTCGGGGCGGAGGGCTCTCGGGTCGCGGGGCGCGACGCCGCCGAGCTGCTCGAGGCGCTCGAGCCGCGCCGCGGGCCGGAACGGGTGCTCGACTTCCTGATCCGGACGGGCCCCTACGGCGACGGCTTCGGATCGGATCCCGAAGGGCTCACGCTGGAGCTGCTCGAGCAGAACCCGCACGGGATCGACCTCGGGCCGCTGTCGCGACGGGTGCCGGAGGTGCTGCGCACGCCGTCCGGAAAGGTCGAGCTGGCGCCGGAGGCGATCGTGGGCGACATCGACCGCCTGCGCGCCGCGCTGGCGCGCGAGCGGAACGGCGACCTGGTGCTGATCGGCCGCCGCCAGCTTCGCTCCAACAACTCGTGGATGCACAACCTGCCCGCGCTCGTGAAGGGCAAGGACCGCTGCACGCTCCACATCCACCCGGATGACGCCGAGCGGCTCGGCCTGGGCGACGGCGCCACGGCGCTCGTGCGGTCGGCGGCGGGGTCCGTGGAGGCGCCCGTCGAGGTAACCGACGAGATCATGCCCGGGGTCGTGTCGATCCCGCACGGCTGGGGCCACGACGCCGACGGCGTGCGGATGAGCGTTGCGTCGGCGCACGCGGGCGTGAACAGCAACGTCCTGGCGGACGAGTCGCAGGTCGAGCCGCTGTCGGGCAACGCGGTGCTGAACGGGATTCCCGTGGAGGTCGGGCCGGCGGCGGAACCCTCAACCACCCTCAAGGGGTCTGACCCCTCAGATGGGCTGGAGCATCGACCCGCCGCAGTTGCGACAGACAACGTTGGCGGTATCTGACATCCGCGCGATCGTCGAGTGTGCGCCGCAGTGCGGGCACTCGGAGCGCAGCTCGAAGCGATGGAGGCAGTACAGGCAGCGGTAACGGCCCGGGAGGTTCGTGCCGCGCAGCCAGGGCTCGCCGCAGGAGGGGCAGTCCGGGCCGGTCGTACCGCTTGGTTCATTTGCAGCGGACAGGAAACTCCCTTGGGTTGAGCCGGCACAACGCTAGCGCCTCACGGGTTCAAGCGGTCCCCATACCCGAGAATCCAGGCCTTAGCCTCCATCGGCCGCTTCCCGGCGGGATGCACCTCGCAGAGCTCGAGCGGACCGCTGGCCGCGCCGTAGAGCAGGCGGCCGTCGGTCGCGGCGAGCTCGCCCGGCGGCGGGCCGTCGCCCGCCGCGAGCGTCGCGCGGGTCACGCCGAGGCGCTCGTCCCAGGGCAGCTCGACGTACGCCCCGATGTGCGGGCGCAGTGCCCTCACCCGCCGCTCGAGGAGATCGGCGGTCAGGTCGGGGTCGAGCAGGCGGTCCTCCGGCCCGATCTTGTCGGCGTAGGTCACGCCGGTGTCGGGCTGCTCGCGGAAGGCCGGCTGCAGGTCGAGCGCCTCCACGAGCAGCTCGCCGCCGAGCGCCGCGAGGCGCTCGGCGAGCGCCCCGTAGTCGTCGTCCGGGCGGATCGCCTCGGCGCGCTGGACGGCGATCGGGCCCGCGTCGAACTCCGCTGTCGGCCGCATGATGGTCACTCCCGTCTCCTCGTCGCCGGCCTCGATCGCGCGCTCGATCGGGGCGGCGCCACGCCAGCGCGGTAGGAGCGACGGGTGCACGTTGACCATCTCGTGGTCAGACAGGAGCGGCTCCTTGATGAGGGCTCCGAAGGCGCAGATGGCGACCATGTCCGGCTCGGCGGCCGCGATCCGCTCGCGGGCCGGGTCGCCGTTCACGTCCTCCGGCTGGAAGACCTCGATGCCGAGCAGCCGGGCCGTCTCGGCCACGGGAGGTGGCGCAAGCCTCTGGCCGCGGCCCTTCCGCGAGTCCGGCCGCGTGACGACGAGCTGCGGCCGGTGCGAGCTGGCCGCCAGGTGGTCGAGGACGGTGGCGGCGAAGTCTGAAGTGCCGAGATAGACGGTGCGCATCAGGAAGCGACAACCACCACGTGCAGCACGCGCGGCCCGTGAACGCCCTCGACGCGATCGAGCTCGATGTCAGACGTCGCCGACGGCCCCGCGACAAACGTGAGCGGCCGCCCGGCCCTGACCGACTCCTCGAGCCTCGCGACCGCCTCCGGAACCAGCCCCACGACCTGATCCTCGCGAACGACGCAGATGTGAAGGTCCGGAACGAGCGAGAGCGCCCTCCGCCCCTGCCCCGCCCCCCCATCCAGGACGAACGCCCCAACCTCGGCAATCGCGGTCGCACACCCGGTGAGCGCCCCATCGAGCTCGTCCAACTGCGCCACCGAGAGCGAGGCGTCCTCGACGAGCTCGATCTTGGTCGGCCTCCCGCGAGGACCCGCCCCTGGGCTGGTCGGGCGCCACTCAGGGGGCAGATCCTCCGGAATCCCGATTCGCCGGGCGTCGGCCTCCTTCGCGATCCACTCCACCGTGTCGGCGACCTCGGGCCCGCGCACGCGGTGGACCGTCGCCCGGTACTCCGCGACCCGCTCGGCGAACAACGTCACGATTTCGTCGCGTCCCCGTGCGTCTTCCGTGCGGTAGTTGCGGGGCACGTCACCCGGCGCGGCGCCCTGAAGCGCCGAGCGGATGCGGTGAAGCATGTCGGCCCGCGCGTCGTCGTCTGCCCGGTGACGCGGGGTCGACGCCGACATGGTGTCGCCCTTTGCCGCGTAATGCGCGCGAAAGGTAGACACGGTTGCTTCGCGCGGGGGCGATGCGCCGCGGGTGCGGCGCCACCATTCGCGGAAGAACTCCGGCGCCGGCGCCGGGAGCTCGCGCGACATCGTCCAGCCGGCGAGCGGCCCGGGGGCCCGTGAGATTGTGCCCCTGCCGCGCGACAGCGGCCGCGCCGCCGCTCGCGAGAGCTTCTGTGCTCGCTCGTAACGGTTCCGTGAGCAGAACGTGTGGAAGAGGGCCTTCATCGTGAGGTTTTCGGGGTCGAGGCGGCGGCGGGCGGCGACCTCGCGGGCGCGCAGATGCGTGAGGAGGCGCGGGATCTCGATCTTGACCGGGCAGACCTCACCACAGGCCCCGCAGAGTGAAGAGGCATATGGCAGCGATCCGGCCTCCTCCATGCCCACCAGCTGCGGCGTCAGGATCGCTCCGATTGGGCCGGGGTAGACGGACCCGTACGCGTGGCCACCCACGCGGGCGTAGACGGGGCACACGTTCAGGCACGCGCTGCAGCGGATGCAGCGCAGCGCCTGCCTGCCGACCTCGTCCGCGAGTGTCTGCACGCGCCCGTTGTCGATCAGTACGAGGTGGAACTCGCGCGGTCCGTCCGCCGCCACCCCGCTCCAGACCGACGTGTACGGGTTCAGCCGCTCACCGGTCGACGAGCGTGGCAGCAGCTGGAGGAAGACCTCCATGTCGCGCCAGCTCGGGATCGCCTTCTCGATCCCCATCACGGTCACGAGCACCTCCGGCAACGTCGTGCACATCCGGCCGTTGCCCTCGGACTCGAACACGCACACGCTCCCGGTCTCCGCCACCGCGAAGTTCGCTCCGCTCACCCCCATCCGCGCCGACAGGAACTTCGCGCGCAGATGCCGCCGGGCCGCCTCGGCCAGGGCCGCCGGCTCGTCGGTCAGGTCGTCCAGGCCCAGCTCGCGCCGGAAGATGTCCCTGATCTCGGCGCGGTTGCGGTGAATCGCCGGGACGAGGATGTGCGACGGGAAGTCGCCGTCAAGCTGGATGATCAGCTCGGCGAGGTCGGTCTCGACCGCGAGGATCCCCTCGGCGGCAAGCCGCTCGTTCAGCCCGATCTCGTCGGTGGCGATCGATTTGACCTTCACCACCTCGTCCACGCCGTGGGACCGGGCAACGTCCGCGACGATGGCGGCCGCCTCGGAGCCGTCGCGCGCCCAGTGCACAACCCCGCCCGCAGCGGTCACCGACGACTCGAGCCGCTCGAGCGTGGAGTCGAGCCGCAGGAGCGCGGCATCCTTGATGGCGGCCCCGGCGGCCCGCAGGTCCTCCCACTCGGGCAGTTCCTCGACGACGCGGGCGCGCTTGTCCCGGATCGTCGACGTCGCACGCGCCAGGTTCGCGCGCAGCTGGCTGTCCGCCAGGGACCGCCGCGCGGCGGCCGGGAACCCGCTCAGGGCCACTGCTCCTCCTCGGTTGAGGCCAGGATCTCCGCCAGGTGAACGGTCCGTACACCGGTACGGCCGCGCGCCAGGCCGCCGCCGATGTGCATGAGGCATGACGAGTCGACCGCGCACACCGCCTCGGCCTCGGTGTCCAGGATGTCGCTGACCTTGTCGGAGAGCATCGCCGTCGAGACGTCCGCGTTCTTGACGGCAAAGGTCCCGCCGAAGCCGCAGCATTCGAGCGCGTCCGGGAGATCGACGAGGTCGAGGCCTCGCACCGAGGACAGCAGGCGCAGGGGCCGGTCGCCGACCCGCAGCGCGCGAAGCGAATGGCACGTCGGGTGGTACGTCACCCGGTGCGGGTAGTACGCGCCCACGTCCTCCACGCGCAGGACGTCGACGAGGAACTCGGACAGCTCGTACACCGGTAGCGCATCCGCGCCAACCTGCTCCCGGAGCATCCCCGCGCACGAGGCCGAGGGCGTCACGACCGCCTCGTAGCCCTCGAAGACGGAAGCCAGGCGCCGCGCCAGCGCCAACCCCTCGTCCGCATAGCCGCTGTTCAGGTGCATCTGGCCGCAGCAGGTCTGCTCCTCCGGAAACTCGATCTCCACGCCCAGCCGCTCGAGCAGCCGCACCACGGCCTGCCCGGTGGAGGGAAACAGCGTGTCCCCGAGGCAGGTAACGAACAGACCGACGCGCACCGTTTCTTGAGTTTCCCCGATGCGGGTGCCGGGAATCCGAGCACGAGGCAACGAGGGAGGCAATCGGTGTACACCCAGGACTTCAACCCGGTCTCGGACTCGCTCGGCCTGACCGCGATCTTCGCGGCGCTCCCGATCCTGACCCTGTTCGTGCTGCTCGGCGGCCTGAAGATGAAGGCCCAGTGGGCGGCGCTGATCTCGCTCGGCGTGGCGATGCTCGTAGCGATGATCGTCTACAGCATGCCCGTGGACCAGACGGCGCTGTCCGCAAGCGAGGGCGCCGTGTTCGGGCTGTTCCCGATCATGTGGATCGTCGTGATGGCCATCTGGGTCTACAACATGACCGTTGAGACCGGCCACTTCGCGGTACTCCGCAGATCGTTCGGCGCGATCTCCGAGGACCAGCGCATCCAGGCGGTGATCATCGCGTTCTGCTTCGGCGCGCTCATGGAGGCGCTCGCCGGCTTCGGGACGCCCGTCGCCATCAGCGCCGTGATGCTGATCGCGCTCGGCTTCCGGCCGATAAAGGCCGCGTCGCTCGCCCTCGTGGCGAACACCGCGCCGGTCGCGTTCGGCGCGATCGCGATCCCGATCGTGACACTGTCCGAGATCACGGGGCTCGACAAGGGCGACCTCGGGGCGATGGTCGGCCGCCAGACGCCGTTCCTCGCGCTCATCGTGCCGCTGATCCTGATCGGGATGGTCGACGGCCGGCGCGGCATCAGGCAGGCCTGGCCCGTGGCCGTCGTCGGCGGCTTGGCGTTCGCCATCGGGCAGTTCGTCTGCTCCAACTTCCTCTCTGTCGAGCTGACCGACATCGTCGCGTCGCTCTTCTCGACCGCATGCATCGTGGGCTTCCTCCGGATCTGGTCGCCCGGCGAGCCGCTGCTCGCCGAGGACGTCGCGCCGACGGGGCGCTTCGAGCGGCCGGCGGCCGCCGGTGCGTCCGTGCACGATCCCGCGATGGAGGCGCAGGTAAAGCGTCGCGACGACACGACGCATGACACGACCGCGGACGTCATCAAGGCGTACGCGCCGTACGCGATCATCATCGTGGTCTTCTCGATCGCCCAGATCCCGGCGATCAAGAACAAGCTGGCCGAGTCCCCGTGGACCACCACGTTCGACTGGCCCGGCCTCGACGTGCGCACGCCCGACGGCGAGGCGGTGAGCAGCGTGACGTTCAACTTCAACTGGCTGCCCGCCGCGGGCACGCTGATGCTCATCTCGGGCCTCATCACGATGGCGGTGCTCGCGCTGTCGCCGCCGCGCGCAGTGCGGGTGCTCGGCGGCACGCTCAACCAGCTCAAGTGGGCGATCGTAACCGTGGCGTCGGTGCTCGCGCTGGCCTACGTGATGAACCAATCCGGACAGATCATCACGCTCGGCCTCTGGGCCGCGGGCGCGGGCGCGTTCTTCGCGTTCCTGTCGCCGCTGATCGGCTGGCTGGGCGTGGCGGTGACCGGCTCGGACACGTCGTCCAACGCGCTGTTCGGCGCGCTTCAGGTGACGGCCGCGAAGGACGCCGGGATCGACCAGGTGCTGCTCGCTGCGGGGAACAGCTCGGGCGGCGTGCTCGGGAAGATGATCTCGCCGCAGAACCTTGCGATCGGGGCCGCCGCGGTCGGCATGGCGGGCCAAGAGGGCGACCTCTTGCGTAAGGTGCTCGGGTGGAGCTTGGTTCTCATTCTGGTGATGTGCGTGCTCGTGTACCTGCAATCGACGGCGGTGCTGGACTGGATGGTCGTGAAGTGACGAATGGCTCGCTCCTCGACAGGCTGAGAGGCATCGTCGGGAGCGAGCACGTCGTCACACACGAAAGGCAGCTCGCGACCTACGCCTCGGACGGGCTGCTGCAGTACGCGGTGAAGCCGGCGGCCGTGGTGCTGCCCGGCTCCGCCGACGAGGTGGCGGCGGTCGTGCGCGCCTGTCACGAGGCGGAGACCCCCTGGGTGGCGCGCGGCGCCGGGTCCGGCCTGTCCGGTGGCGCGCTTCCCGTCGAGGAGGGGGTGCTGATCGCGCTCGCGCGGCTGCGCCGCATCCTCGAGGTGGACATCCCGAACGGGCGCGTGCTGGTGGAGCCCGGCGTGACGAACATCGCCGTGTCGCAGGCGGTGGCGCCCACGCACTTCTTCCCGCCCGACCCGTCGAGCCAGATCGTCTGCACGATCGGCGGCAACGTCGCGGAGAACTCGGGCGGCGCGCATTGCTTCAAGTACGGGTTCACGACGAACTACGTGAGCGGTCTCGAGCTCGTGCTGCCCGACGGGTCCGAGGTCACGCTCGGCGGGCCCGAGCTCGACCACCCGGGCTACGACCTTGTCGGCGCGTTCGTGGGCTCCGAGGGCACGCTCGGGATCGCAACGCGGATCTGGCTGCGGGTGATCCCGAAGCCTGAGGCGGTGCGCACGCTGGTGGCGTTCTTCGGCTCGACCGTGCAGGCCGGCGAAGTGGTCTCGAGGATCGTGTCCGAGGGCATCGTTCCGGGCGCGATCGAGATGATGGACAACCTCTCGATCCGCGCCGCCGAGGGCGCCACGAACGCCGGCTATCCGAAGGACGCGGGCGCGGCCCTGGTGGTGGAGCTCGACGGGTCCGAGGCCGAGTGCGAGACCCGCTTCGAGCACGTGAAGGAGCTCTGCGGCGACGCCGACAGCGTGCGCGTGGCCCAGGACGAGGAGGAGCGCGAGCTGATCTGGCGCGCCCGCAAGGCGGCGTTCGCGGCGATGGGCCGGATCGCGCCGAACTACTACGTCCAGGACAGCGTGATCCCACGCACGCGGCTGGCCGAGGTGCTCGGGCAGATCGAGGAGCTGGCCGCGGGGCACGAGCTGCAGGTGGCCAACGTGTTCCACGCCGGCGACGGCAACCTGCACCCGCTCGTCTGCTACGACGGCGCTCGCCCAGGCGAGGCCGAGCGCGCCGAGGAGCTTGCGGGGCTGATCGTGAAGGCGTGCGTCGACGCCGGCGGGTCGATCACGGGCGAGCACGGCGTGGGCGTCGACAAGAAGCGCTACATGCCTGAGATGTTCGACGAGCCCGACCTCGCGACGTTCCAGCGGCTCCGCTGCGCCTTCGACCCCCACGGCCGCGCCAATCCCGGCAAGGTGATGCCCACGCCCCGGCTCTGCGGCGAGGTGCCGGGCCCGTACCGGCGCCACCCGCTGGAGCAGGCGGGGCTCGCGGAGCGGTTCTGATGCAGGTGGCGCAGGCGCCGGCCACGCGTGAGGAGCTCGCCTCGGCGCTCGCGGCGGCGGCGGAGGCCGGCACGCCCGCTCGGTTCCGGGGCGGGGGCACGAAGCTCGGCTGGCCGCCGGCCGCGCCGCCGGAGGCGCTCGAGCTCTCGACGGCCGGGCTCACGGAGATCGTCGAGCACAACGCCGGCGACCTCACCGCCGTGCTCGAGGCGGGCGTGCCGCTCGCCGAGGCACAGGCGGTCTTCGCGAAGGAGGACCAGCGGCTGGCGCTCGACCCGCCCAACGGCGGCGCCACGATCGGCGGGGTGGTCGCGAGTGGCGACACGGGCCCGCTCCGCGGCCGCTACGGCGGCCCGCGCGACCTCGTGGTCGGGATGCGCGTGGCGCTGTCCGACGGCACGCTCGCGAAGAGCGGCGGCAAGGTGATCAAGAACGTCGCCGGCTACGACATCGCGAAGCTGTTCGCCGGCTCGTTCGGCACGCTCGGCGCGATCGTCGAGGTGTCGGTCCGGCTCCACCCGGTCGCGCCCGACTCCGCCACGGCGCTCGGCGAGGCGAGCGACCCCGACGAGCTGGCGCGCGGCGCGGCGGCGCTCGGCCAGTCGGCGCTCGAGCAC
>JBKPBS010000060.1:0-19406 GCA_046726915.1 Actinomycetota bacterium | reverse complement strand
ACCCGACACCGGGCACGGTGCTCCATTACCGGAGCACGCTTACAGACAACGCGCCGAACGCGCCGGCCTCGACGCTCGAGCAGGAGGTCTGGGTGTCGGCCGACCATCCCGAGCGGGCGCGCACGGTCTCGATTCAGGACGCCATCCGCGCGGAGTCGGGGCCGGACGGCGTCTACGACGCGGCGCGCGACACGGTCTACCTGTTCGTGCCCCCCGGTCCGCGGCAGCTCGCCGCGATCAGGCGCAGCATCGAGGCCAAGATCTCCGCGGCACGCGCTGGCGGCACGACCAAGGAGGAGATCGCCGCGATGCGCCGCGAGGCCCGCGAGGCGATCGCCGACGCCGTCGCGGCGTCCTCGGTGAGCGGCTCTCAGCCGGGCATGAGCGGCGGTGATCCCACCGTCGCGGAGATCCGCGCGTTGCTCGTGCGCGGCGATGCGCGAGTGGCCGGCCGGGAGGCGCACAAGGGCGTCGAGGCGTACGTGATCGAATTCAGCCCGCGCGGGCAGGCTCGGGCAGGCGACGGGACGGCGGCGGTGCGCTGGACGCTGCGCACGCGCGTCAGCGATGGGCGTCCCCTCCAGTTCCGTGTCGACAACGGTCCGGGGACGCCGATCCTCGAGACGATCACCTGGCAGACGTACGAGCTTCTGAGCGGTCGCGCGAGCGAGGAGCTTCTGACCGTCCGTGGTGCCCATCCCGACGCGCGGGTCGTCCGCGATCCCGACGCCCTGCAGGAGGCGACCGAGCGGCTGTACCCGAAGGGCTAGCGAGGAGCCCAGGGCGGGGGCGCCACAGCCGATAAGGATCTTCCGCTGACCCAGAACCCGACAGTCACGCTCAGGAGAATCATGACCCGCGTACTCGGAGAGCCGGGCGAACAGGGCGACCAAGCGCTTGTTCGCGCTCGCGAAGCGCTACAGGAGTCGCATCAAGCGGCTCTACATCTACCACTGGAAGCAGTCCGCATCGGACAACCGCTTCGACGCCGGGCTCGTGCGCCGGAACGGCACCGCGCGGCCCGCGTACGCGACGGTGCGCAACCGGCTGGGAACACGCACCTTCAACCCGTAGGCGCAGGTGGATTCCCGCCGCGAGCGGCTCCGGCAGGCGCGGCTGTACTTCGTCACCGACTTGCGGCTGTACTTCCTCACCGACGTGCTGCCCGGCCGGCATCGCCGTTCCCGGCGGCATCCCATCAACGATTCCCAACGGAGGGCCCGCATCGATGTCGCTTGAGCTCATCAATCCCGACGAGCTGCCCACGCCCGAGTCCTACACGCACGTCGTCGCCGCCACCGGCGGCCGGCTCGTGTTCGTCGCCGGACAGGTGGCCGAGGACGCCCACGGCAACCTTGTCGCTCGCGGCGACCCGGCTGGACAGGCGCGGCAGGCGTTCGCCAACGTCGGACTCGCGCTCGCCGCCGCCGGAGCCGCACCGGAGCAGGTGGCGAGGATCACGATCTATGTCGTCTCCCACCGGCCCGAGTACCTGCCTGCGATCGCGGCGGCCCGGATCGCCGTATTCGGCGACCACAAGCCCGCGGACACCATCGTGGGGGTGGAGGCGCTGGCCGAGCCCGGCCGCCTGATCGAGGTGGAGGCGATCGCGGTGCTCGATTGATCCGACCACGCGGCGGTACGGCAGCTGCAGGCGGGCTCGTCAAGCGATGGGCTGGCGACCTCGCCTAGCTAGCCGCCGCGCATGAGGACGTCGCACTCGCCCAGGTGCGGGCGTTGCCTGGGGTGCCGACCTCGAGCGCGACGCGTGCGGTCGAGTTGCAGCGGCGAGCGCCAGCGGTCAAGCGAGACGTTGAGCGATCAGCTCGAGCTCGCGCTTGAACGCCGTGACGGCACATGGAGTCGGCTCCACTGCGAGCGTCACCGTGCTGACCCGGCGTGACAGGGCTGGCTTCGTTGGCCGCAGGGCAATCTGCTTGTGGGCATTCCTGGCCGCGAGCTCGGGGATCAGCGTGACGCCGACGCCCCCCTCGACAAGCGCCTGGATAGTGGGCTGATCATCAGCGGCCGCTACTACCCGGGGGCTGAAGCCCGCGGCGCGGCACGCCCGCTCGATGGCGCCGGGTCCATCGCTTGCCGTGCCGATGATCCAGCCGTCATCGCGCAGTCTGGAAAGCGAGACCGCGCCCCGGCGCGCGCACGGGTGCGAGCGCGGCAGTGCGAGGAGGAAGCGCTCGACCAGCACCGTCTCGCGGACGAGCCGCTGAGGATCGGCGCCCCCGTCGCCGACCGCGTCGAAGATGATCGCCACGTCCGTGTCTCCGTCGCGGAGCAGCTCGAGCGCCCTCACCCGCGGCGCCTCGCGCAGGGACGCGCTGATGCCGGGATGGGTGCGCCGGAGCCGTGAGAACGCTGGCGCGACGAGCGCGGCCGCGGCCGTCGGAAACGCAGCGACGCGGATCTCGCCGGCTTCCCCTTGCGCGAAGGCCGCGGCCGTCGCGTCGGCCGCTGCGAGCTCGGCGCGCACGGCGGCTGCGCGGTCGATGAGCGCTGCGCCCGCCGGCGTCGGCCGCACTCCCCCGCGAGTCCGATTAAGGAGCCTCACCCCGCACTGAGCCTCGAGCGCCGCGACGTGGCGCGAGACGGACGGCTGCGAGATGTGCACTGCCGCGGCCGCCCCCGAGAAGCTCCCGGCTCGTGCCACCGCCTCAAAGATCAGTAGGCGCCGCGCGTCGATCACCGCGGGGCGAGTATACGGTTCTTGCATAGCAGCTCGGAAGTCTTGCGATTGACGTATGGGCGTGAGAGCGCGAAGGTCGTCGCCATGCCGTCACCTCCCACGCCGCTTGATCCGCACTCCGCCGCGCTGCTGGCCCGTCTCGGCCCGCCGCGTGGGGCGATGACGGCGGCCGAGCTCGCGCGCGATCGAGCCGCGCCGCCTGACGAGACACTGGCAGGCACACCTGAGCCCGTGGCACTGCGAGCCGAGCTCGTCCTCCCCCTCGAGCAAGCATGCCTGCGCGCGCGGCTGTATCGGAACGACCTCGAGCGGCCGGCGCCGATCATGCTCTGGCTCCACGGCGGCGGGTTCTGTGCCGGCTCGATCGACGATGTCGACACAGCCTGTGCGGCGATCGCGCGCCGCGGGGAAGCGATCGTCGTAGCGCTCGACTACCGGCTCGCCCCCGAGCATCCCTTCCCGGCGGCGCTGTCCGACACGGTCCGTGCCCTCGGCTGGCTCGGCCGCCATGGCGGCGCGCTCGGGGGCGATGGCCGGATCGTCGTCGGGGGTCAGAGCGCCGGGGGCAATCTCGCGGCGGCCGCCGCGCTCCTGGCAAGGGAGGAGAGCGGACCCCGCATCGACGCCCAGATCGTTTGCTACCCCGCGCTCGATTTCGAGCTCACGGGACGGTCTCATGGCCTGTTCGACGGCGTGCTACTCGACCGGGGCGAGACGCGCTGGTTCTACGAGCAGTACCTCGCCGGCACCGAGCCGACCCCCCTGGCCTCGCCCCTGCTCGCGGCTTCGCTCGCCGAGCTTCCGCCGGCACTCGTCTTGACCGCAGGCGCCGATCCGCTCCGCGACGACGGGCGAAGCTACGCGAGGCGGCTGGAGGCCGACGGCGTGCCGATCCGCCACGTCGAGTACGCGGGCGCGGTCCACGCCTTCCTGAACTTCCCCGGCGCGCTCCCGTACGCGTGGGACGCGATCGACGAGATCGCACGCTATCTGCGGGACCGATTCCCTCCTACCCCCCGTTCGGCCGCGGCGCTCCAGCACGTGACGAGCCTGTACGAGCGCAGCCGCTCGGACGACCTGAGGGCGCTCTATGGCGCGACGCTCGGCCTCGCGGAGAAGCCAGCCCCCGATGCGTTCAGGGAGGCCGGCATCGTCTGGTTCGCCGCCGGCGATGGAGAGCGCGAGCTCCATTTCGTCCCCGCCGACGACGCCGAGCTGGCGGTGCAGCACCTCTGCCTACAGGTAGATGACCTAGACCGAACCGCGGCGCAGCTCGCCGCCGCCGGCTTCGAGATCGAGTGGAGTGCAGCGATCAAGAATCGCCCACGCTTCTTCTTCACGGACCCGTTCGGGAACGTGGTCGAAGTCGTCGCGCCGACCGGCGTCTACGCCTGACAGCTAGCCACCGGCGAAGCCCGGCGCCGGCACGTGCATGAAGCGCTCGAGCGTGCGGCTCGCCCGCCTGCTCGCCGCGACCTCGCTGGGAACCGGCGAGCCCCTCAGCCTCCTCTCATGAGCGAGGGGTAGAAGCCGGCACATGCGAACGACAGCGGTCCTCTTCACGATCTGCGCAGCGCTCGGCGTTGCGGCGTACAACAGCAGCGATGGAGCCGGCGAGGAAACCTCGGCGCCGACCACGATCCCCCAGCCGACGCGCGCCCAACTGCGTGCGGCCGGCCTGGCAAAGCTCCCGCTGGCCCCCGAGAGCAAGCGGGTCGACATCAAGGCGCCCACGTTCTCGAACCCGACCGAGATCACAAACCCCCTGTTTCCGATCAGTCGCCTGCGCTCGGTGGTCTTCAGCGGCCGGATCGACGGCAAGCCGTTCCATACCGAGACCACCCTGCTGCCTGAGACGCGCATCATCGAGTGGAGCCCTGGACAGACGGTGAGAGCTCGCGTCTCCCAGTACTTCGCCTATGTCAATGGTCGGGTCGAGGAGGTCGCGATCGATTACTACGCCCAGGCCGACGACGGCTCGGTCTGGTACCTCGGCGAGGACGTCAACGACTACGACCCGAACGGTTTCGTCGACAGCACCCTCGGCAGCTGGCTGGCCGGCAGGGAAGGGCCACCGGAGATGATCATGCCGGCGCATCCCAGGGTCGGCGACGTCCACCGGGCCGAGAACATCCCGGCGATCGCCTTCGAGGAGGTGGCGATCAAGACCACCGGCCGGACCGTGAACGGCCCTGCCGGGCGAGTCAGGGGCGCCATGGTCGCCCGCGAGCTCCACGACGACGGCACCTACAGCGACAAGGTGTTCGCGCCCGGCTATGGCGAGTTCTTCACCGGCGACAAGGGCGAGCTGGAGGCCCTCGCACTCGCCGTGCCCACCGACGCGCTCGAGGGCCCGGTTCCGGTGGAGCTCAAGCGGCTGTCGCGCGCTGCCCGTCGCATCCTCAACTCGACCCGCTCCGGGCGCTGGGGGTCGGCCTCGACCGGACTCAGGACCGCGCTGCGCGCCTGGAGCGCGTACCGGCGCCGACCGGTGCCCCCCCGGCTCGAGCCTGAGATGAACCGCGCATTCAGGGCCCTGAGGTCCGCCACCGCCACGCGCGCGCGGGCTCGTGCGGGCACCGCTGCCATCGACGTCGGCCAGTCAACGCTCGACCTCCAGCTGCGCTACCGCGAGCCCGCGGCCATCGACCTTCGCCGCTTCCGGCTCTGGGCGGAGCAGGCGCTCGTGGATGCCGCGGCCGGCGATGTCGGCGGGGTGCGCGGCGACGTGACGACATTGGAATGGATCCGCGACCGCTTCGCGGCCACACTCCGCCCGGCAAACCTGACCGCCATCGACGCCCATCTCGCGAGGATGCGTGAGAGCGTCGCGGACGAGAGCAGGGACCTCAGGGCGGCGAGGGCGGAGGCACTGAGGCTTCGACATCCGCGCGCACCGGGGCCGGTGAAGCCGCTGGACTGAAGGCCGCCACTGGCGCGCTCGATGTCCCGCCCTTGCGATCGCACCCACAGCGCTCGGCTCCCCGCCGGCGACCTTCCAAGGAGGAGCTCTGATGGCCCGTTGCGAGACGAAGACGGAGCCAGGCCGAGATCGACTCTCATTCGGGTCTCAGGTGGCTCCCGTACGTTGGCTCTGTGTTTGTGCCCACGGCAGGATGGCCTGCCGGACAGACCATCGACCTCCGCGGCGCTGCCGCGAGATCCGCTGCGCCCGGCGCCGCGGTGCTGGCGGATCCCAGCGGCCAGCGCGCGCGCCGCATGCGGCGCGCGGGCCGGCTCGTCGCTGTTGCCTTCAGCCTCTGGATCTCCGCGCTGACGCTCGCGGGCCTTCGCCTGCTGCCCAGCGGGACGGTCCCGCTCGCCCCCAGCGTCTATGCGGGAGAGGCACCGCCATCGCAGTCGCGTGAGGAGCCGCTCGTAGCGCGCGCAGGCGCTCCGGCCGCATCGGGTGTGCCGAGGACGCACGCGCGTCCGCACCCGCTTCGCACCGCCTCTGGTCAGGCTCCGTCCCGGGTGTCGAAGCGCAGAATCGCGCACCAACGCCAGCTTTCAGGAACGGCGCCGCCTACCGCGCCCGCGCCGGGTGCGACATCGAAGCCCGCGCCGGGTGCGACATCGAAGCCCGAGCCCACCCACGGCAAGACCGCCACTCATGGCAAGACCGCCACCCATGGCAAGAGCGCCACAGCGCCGGGGCACACGCGCACCACCACCGCACGGACGGCGAAGCCCAAGTCACACGGGCACTCAGGCGGCAACCTGAGCGTCAGGAACTAGCTCCATGCGCCGGCGACTGTGGACCCCGCCGGCACACTGGCGCCTGCTCGCGTTCTGCCTCGCCATCGTCGTGGTACTCGTCACCTTCCAAGGCGTCGTGACCCACACGATCGGCCAGAGCGCTGAGCCGCACCCGGGCGCCAACGCCTCCGCGCCGCTCAAGGGCAGCGGCGCTCTTCTTACGGCGCGCGACGGCAAGCTGCGCAGCGACCAGACGCCAGCCGGAAAGCGCATCGCGCTCACCTTCGACGACGGCCCCGACCCGAAGTGGACCCCCCAGATCGCGGGCGTGCTCGCGCGCGAGCACGCTCCGGGCGCCTTCTTCGTTGTCGGTAGCCAAGCCGCGCGTCACCCCGGCATCGTGCGCATGCTGGTGCGCCACGGGCACGAAATCGGCAACCACACATTTACCCACTCGGCGTTGACGACCGGCGCGCAGTGGCAGCGCCGGCTTCAGCTCGACCTCACGCAAGCGGTACTGGTCGGCATCACGGGCCACTTCACGCGCCTGGTCCGGCCCCCGTACTCGGCGACCCCGGACGCGATCACCAGGTCAGACGAGCGCGATCTTGCGCGCGTCCTGGGTTCACGGTACGTGCTGACCCTCGCGGATCTCGACTCGGAGGATTGGCGCAAGCCGGGGGTGGCGCAGATCGTCTCGAACGCGACGCCCCGCCACGGGAAGGGCGGCGTGGTGATGTTCCACGACGGAGGAGGCAACCGCGCCCAGACCGTCCAGGCGCTGCGCGTGTTGATCCCGAAGCTCCGCGCTGAGGGTTATAGCTTCGTGTCCCTGGCGCAGCTCGCTGGCGTCCCCGAGCGAGCACTGAGCCCACCGGCGACCACCTGGGAGCTCCTCCGCGGCAGGGTGTTCGCCTGGAGCGTGAGCTTCGCGTTCCTGCTGGTGAAGCTCCTCCAGTACGTCGTGCTCCTGGTCGGCATCCTCGTGACGGCTCGCGTGCTGATCGTCTTCACCCTCGCGCGCCACCACACGCGGAGGACGCCGGGCGTGGAGCTCGACGAGAGCTTTGCCCCCAGCGTCTCCGTCGTCGTACCCGCCTACAACGAGGAGGTCGGGATCGAGCGCGCGGTGCGCTCCCTCGCCGAGAGCGACTACTCGGACCTCCACATCTACGTGGTCGACGACGGGTCGACCGACCGCACCGCGGAAATAGTCGAAGGGCTCGGGCTCGACCGCGTCAGCCTGATCCGCCAGGACAACGGAGGCAAGCCAGCTGCGCTCAACGCCGGGATAGCGAGGAGTGACGGGGACGTGGTGATCATGGTCGATGGCGACACCGTCTTCGAGAAGAACACCGTGCGGAAGCTGCTCCAGCCCCTCAGAGACCCGCACGTGGGCGCCGTCTCGGGCAACACCAAGGTGGGCACCCGCCGCGGCTTGCTCGGACGCTGGCAGCACATCGAGTACGTCACCGGATTCAACCTCGACCGGCGGATGTACGAGGTGCTGCAGTGCACGCCGACCGTTCCGGGCGCGATCGGGGCCTTTCGCCGCGAAGCGCTGGCGGAGGTCGGCTGCGTTTCCGGTGACACCCTGGCCGAGGACACCGATCTGACGCTCGCGATCGGCAGGACAGGGCGGAGGGTCGTGTACGCCGAGCGGGCGCGCGCCTGGACGGAGGCACCGTCCACCATCGGCGGACTGTGGCGCCAGCGCTTCCGCTGGTCCTACGGGACCATGCAGGCGGTGTGGAAGCACCGTGGCGCGACCGTTTCCCGCGATCCGCGCGACAGGCGCATCGGCCGCCGCGCCCTCCCCTACATGGTCCTCTTCCAGATCCTGCTGCCGATGATCGCGCCCGTCATCGACCTCCTCGCGCTCTACGGCTTGGTCTTTACCGATCCCTTGCGCGTGATCGGGGCGTGGGTCGCATTCAACCTTCTGCAGCTTGCCCTGGCGGCGTACGCCTTCCGCCTCGACCATGAGCCGATGCGGCCTCTGTGGGCGCTGCCCCTGCAGCAGTTCGTCTACCGCCAGCTGATGTACCTCGTGATCATCGAGTCGACGGTCAGCGCCCTGATGGGCATCCATGCCAGGTGGAGGACGATCGAACGCACCGGCGAGGTGCGCGTGGGCACGACCTAGTGTGCGGCGGCCCGCACCCGGACCCGCGGGCGGGCGTTGTTCACGTAGCCCTTCGGGTTCCATAGCGCCGCCTCGTCCTCCGGCTGGGTGGCCGCCGAGGAGTCCCAGGCGCGGACGAGTATCTCGTGGTCCCCGGCGAGGTCGACCGTGATTCGCCACTGCCGCCAGGCCCAGCGGCCGAGGTCCTCGAGCAGCTCAGCCTGTGTCCAGGTCATGCCGGCATCGAGGGAGACGTCGACCCGTGCCACGTGCCGCTCGCCCCCGGCGAACGCGTAGCCGCGGATCTCGACCGGGCCCGCGGGCACGGTGTCGCCATCGCCCGGAGACAGCACGTCGGCGTTGAGTGCCACCAGCCCGAGCGGTATTCCCGCGCCCGGCCCGGGCTTGCCGTCCTCAGGCAGCAGCCGGTAGGCGACGTGCTGGAAGTACCCATCCCACGGCTCGGCGCGGACCTCGATCCGCTCGAGCCACTTGACGCTGCGTGCGCCGATATAGCCGGGCACGACCACGCGCAGGGGCGCGCCGTGGACGGGTGGGAGCGGCTCTCCGTTCATCTCCCAGGCGAGCAGAACCTCGGGCCGACACGCCTTGTCGAGCGGGATGGAGCCGCCGAAGCGCTCGCCGGGCTTGGCGTCCGGGCAGAGGTCGGCGCCGACGAAGCCGACATGCGCGGCTTCGGGCAGCGGACCGGCGAGCGCGAGGACGTCGGCGAGTGCGACGCCGCTCCACGTGGCGGTGCCGGTGGCGCCCGGACCCCAGGGCGCCTCGCCGGGGATGTCGCGGACGGCGAGCAGGCCAGCGCGCCGGTTGCCGGCGCACTGAAGCGTCGCGATCTCCCCGCGCTCCACGAACGCCTCGCGCAGCGTTGTGAGCGAGAGCTCCAGGTCCCGCTCGACGAGGCCATCCACGCGCAGTCGCCACTCGGCGGGATCGATCTCCGGCAGCGGGCCGTGCGCACGCACGTAGAAGGCATCGGTGGCGGTCAACGGGCCCTCGGCCAGAGCGGCAAGCCCCGTCTCTGCGTTGAACGGCTCCTCCTCATGGACGATGAGGTCGGCCCGCTTTCCGTAGCGACCCACACGCCAAGCGTATGAGCAGTGGGCTGGCCGGACCAGCCTTAGAGGCTCGGCGGGGTCCGTGGAAGCCCGAAGTGGCGGAAGACGCCGGTGGGAATGGCGTGTTGGTGGCAGGGAATGGGTCGGACCGCGTCCGAGGCACCCGAGACCGGTGCGGCCCGACCTCGCCGTGGCGACAACTCGCGCCATATGCTCGCGGCATGACGACTGCGCTCTGCGTACCACAGTGGCAAGGATCAGGCTCACGCGGGGCGCCGCGGCTCATGGCGGGCGCTCGGCGTACCGCCGAGCTGGTTCCGGCCGACGCCCGGGTCACGGTGCCGGTACTCGATGCAGACGGTGAAATCGACGCCGGGGTGCGCGCCCTCGACGTGCTCATAGCAAACCTGCGGCTGACCCAGGACAGCCTGGCCGGCATCGACGATGTGGTGGTGACCGCTGGCGGCGACTGCGGGGTCGAGCTCGCACCGGTCGCCGCCGCCCGCGCTCGGTACGGCGACCGGCTGACGGTGCTGTGGATCGACGCGCACCCGGACGTGAGCACTCCGCAAACCCTGCCGTCGGGCTCGTTCCACGGGATGGTGCTTCGTACGCTGCTCGGTGAAGGGCCGGCACCGCTCACTCCGAAGGAGCCGCTCGCGCCGGAGCAGGTGATACTCGCGGGAGTCCGGTCGTTCGAACCGGGGCAACGTGAGTACATCGAGCAGGCCGGGATCCGGTCGTACGGCGTCGAGGACTTCGAAAGAGCGCTCGACGGTCTCACCGGTCCGGTGTACGTGCACGTCGACCTGGACGTCCTCGACCCCACGGAATTCGCATCCACCTGCTATCCCGAACCGGATGGGGTGCCGCTGCGACGGCTGATCGATCTCGTCTCCCGTGTCGACAACGTCGTCGGAGCAAGCATCACGGAGCATGCCCCGTCCGACGACGGCGACGATGCCAGCGATGCCGACGTGATCCGCCGCTTGGGTACCGCGCTTCGCCGCTGACCGGCCACCGACTAGCGCTGCGAGAACCGCGGCACTCACCCGCCGTAAGGTCACGGTCTGCCGATTGCCGCCTTCGCGTGCGGAAGTTCCGCGCACGGCTCGTCCGCGACGCACATCCGGCGGCCGGTCCGTCGCGAGCGCGGCGAACCGACTACGTGCGCAGGCCGCGCGGGGGCGGGGGCGTCTCCTCGATGCGCCGCGCCCTTCCCCTCCGGTGAACGCCGTCGGGCGGGCGCTCGCCGCGAAACACGCACAGGACGAGGCCGTCGGGGCGTGCGGCGCTCGGGGCGAGCACACCGACGTGACCTTCCGAGTGCAGCCGCTCACCGACCGCCTGGTAGGGCGGCCAGCCGCCGCGTCCCGGGCTCGGCGGGGCCACCCCCGCCGCAGCCAGCGCGGCCGGGTCGGAGAGGTCCGCGACCCCAGCGATGTCGACATTGACGCGCCACAGGTCGACCGGCAGCGCCACCCGCGGCGGCAGCGCGCGTTCGGCCAGCGCCCGGTACCACTCCGCCCACACGGTCGCCTCGCTGTCGGCCAGGTAGGTCGCGCCGACGACGTCGCCGCGCTGCCAGCGCCCGTCGCCGGGCGGGTCGCGCAGCTCGAGCGGGTCGAGGCCGGCGGCCACGACTCGCCACCAGGTCCCGCGCACGGGGACCCGCTCGGTGTCGGGACTCACCGCGCTAGGAGGCCGTCGTCCCCTCGAGCTCCGACACGAGCCGCGCCACCCTGCGGTACTCGCCGCGGCCGATCAGGTCGAGTGGCTTCTCGTCGTCAAGCGCCGGCACCGGCTTGCGCAGCCAGACCGCGATGTAGTCGGCGTCCATCAGCCGCTCGAGCCGCTCGACGAGAGCCGAGAGCTCAATCAGCCGCTCGCCACGCTCACCGGTCGGCGAGCGGCTGCCGTTGAGCCAAGCGCGCGAAGTACTCCGCGCGGCACCGGTGGCACGCGCCAGGTCGGAGTCGGAGAGATCGGCCACGGCGTGGATGTAGGCGGCCTCGCGCAGCAGTGAAGGATTACGACTCATCTTGCCTCCAAGTGTAGCGCTATTGAATCACGATTGCATCATCACGGTCTGGGGCTTTACCGGCCCCCTGGGGCCCCTCGCAGTAACGCGGTCGGGAGATGCACGACAGTGCCGCGTTCCCGCAAAAAGGCACTACCTGGCTCGTAATGGAGCAAAAGCCAGCCGCGGGTCCCGCCACATAGGTCGTCCTATCGTCTCGATACTGTCGCTCTGGTGTTTAGGCCCGCGCAGATCGGTCGCCACAGCAAGCACGAGATCGCGGAAGGGGTGCGCTCCTGATGACGAGGATTGCCGGCAGTGCCGAGGTCCATAGCGAGGTCGTAGACGTCGCACGGCCAGTGCCCGCCCCGAGGCCGGGCGGTCTGGTCGCCATTCGGAGGCCGGGCCCGGAGGTCTGCTCGTCACGCTTCCACTGCATCGGACGAACGCTCGCGCGGAGAGGCTGGCACGCTCGATGGATGGGGACCAGCAGCGGAACGCCGAGGCGCGCGTCGGCAACACCGGCAGGGCATGCTTCGACCCATGGCTGAACCTGCCGATCGCCAAGCACTGCTGACCGCGCTGACAACCGAGCACTTCACGCTGCAGGGGGCACGCTCCCAAACCGTGAGCGAGAGCGCCGCCCGCTCGTCGCTCTACCTGGGCAGCGTCTCCAGCACGTTGATCGCGCTCGGCTTCGTCAGCCAGATCTCTAAAGGCGGGGATCTCTTCCAACTGTTCGCACTCACAACGTTGCCCACGCTCTTCTTTCTCGGCGTCTTCACCTTCGTGCGCCTGGTCGACAGCTCGGTCGAGGACATCCTCTACGGCCGCGCGATCAACAGGATCCGCCACTACTACCGCGAGCTCGCTGGTGAAGAGGCTCGTTACCTTCTGCTGTCCGCCCACGATGACGCGATCGGCGTCATCACCAATATGGGCCTCCGCGGCGGGTCGCGCTGGCAGCTCCTGTTCACCGCCGCCACGGCCGTCAGCGTCGTCAACAGCATCGTAGGTGCCAGCGCGCTCGCGATCCTGCTGGGCGTCACGCTCGATCTGCCGCTCGGGCTCGCCGCGTCTGCCGGCGCGGTGTTCGTCGTCGTCTCGGTCGTCGTGCACCTGCGCTGGGATCGCCGCCGACACGTTGCCTCGGGAGGATTCCGCGAGGTGCTCTTTCCGACCCCAGAAGGCTGACCGCATCGCGCGGAGCGGCGCGCCCGCGACCGCCACGTGGCTGGCAGAAGCCGACCGGAAACGCGAGCGCTGGAAGTGGCGCTCGAGCTCGCCGGCCAGCTGGTCAGCCATGGGCACGGCGCGCAGGCAGTGTGCCTTCGGTGTGCGAATAGACATCGGAGCCCTCAGTGGGTCGGAGGCATGAACTTCCCGTCAGTGACCTCGACCATTGCCACGGAGCGCTTGTCGAGGCCGGCGTGATCGTCCTGCGAGTACGAGTAGATGCCCGTCACGCCGACGAGGTCGTGCGTCTTCTCGATCTCGTCGCGCAGGCGCCTGCCCAGCGCCTCGCCTTCGACATCGCTCTCGACCGTCCGCTTGACCGCGTCCCGAAGGATCGCCATCGCGTCGTAGGCGTATCCCGCAGACAGGTTCGGCGCCGAACCCGTCTCCTTCTGGAACCGCGCCGCGAAGGAGATGATCCGCTTCTCCAGCGGGTTGTCACCGTCGAGGAACTGCGCGAACGGCACCTGTCCGCCGGCGATCAGGACGCCCTCGGCCGCCTTGCCGCTCAGGTCGAGGAATGCCTGGTTCTCCACCCCAAAGCTCTGGTACACGGGAACGTCGATGCCGAGCTCGCGGACGTTGCGCTGGGCAATCGCGGCTGCCGGCGGGGTGGCCCAGATCACGTAGGCGTCGGGGTTCCCATGCTGCAGCCGGGTGATCTGCGCGGTCATATCCTTGTCAGTGTTCGCGAACTTCGCGGATCCACTGATCTGGATTCCCTTCTCAGCGGCGAGCGTCTTGAACGCCTTCAGGCCGCTGTTGCCGTAGGCGTCATCCGCCGCGAGGAAGGCGACCGGGGTCAGGAAGCGGCCCCGCATGTCGTCGGTCGCGACGTCGAGGGTGGGCCGGTCGTTGTACGGCGTCTTGAAGAACCACCTCTTGTCGTCGGCCGGCTCGACGATGGCGGCCGCGGCGCTGAGCGAGATCGCCGGTCGCTGCGCTGAGTCCACGGCAGGCTGTATCGCGAACGTGTTCGACGAGGTGCTGCAGCAGATCAGCGCATCGACGTTGTCCTTGCGGACGAGCCGGTTGACCGCCCCCTCGGCCTTGGTCGGATCCGAGCCGTCGTCCTCGACGATCCACTCGATGCGCGCCCCGCCGGCATCGCTCAAGCTGTCCTTGAACGCGTCGACGGTGTCTCGCTCAGGTCTGCCAAGCGTGCCCGCCGGGCCCGTGACCGACAGCACGACGCCGACCTTTACCCGCTTCGCGCCGCCGTCGTCGCCACCGCAGCCCGCCAGCACCGCGAGGCCGAGCACGATCGCGCCTAGGCAGCCTGCAGTCCTTAGCCCCATGGCCCCTGCTGCCCCTCATTCGCCTCTCCTGTGGTCATCCGCGCTGGACGCTCGCTTAGGGCGAGCGGCCGCCAGACTCCAGCAAGGAGGTGTTGCGCACCAGTCGGATTCGTTATGGAATCGATCGCAATACGGGCTTAACGGTGCTCGTGCCGCGCTGGCGAGCGCGGGGGGTACCGTGCACGTGATGGCGCCGAACGGTTGGCTGCGCTTGGAACTGCGGTATCTCGCGGCGCTGCAGGCGATTGCGGCCGCGGGATCATTCGGTCGCGCAGCGGAGGACCTCGGCTACACGCAGTCCGCGGTAACCCAGCAGATCGCCGCGCTCGAGCGGCTTGTGGGTCAGCCCCTGATCGACCGCCCCGGCGGACCCAGGCCCGTTGCGCTGACACCGGCCGGCGCGCTTCTCCTGGGCCACGCCGAACCCATCCTTGCGCGCATGCGGATTGCCGACGCGCAGCTGCGGGCGCTCACCCAAGGGCGGGCGGGAACACTCCGGGTCGGCACGTACCAGAGTGTGGGCGTACGGGTCCTGCCCCGCGCGGTCGCGCGCTTGGCGGAGACGCACGCTGACCTGCAGCTGGACATCGAAGAGGAGTCAGACGACCTGAAACTGATCGACAGGGTTCGCCACGGCCACCTCGACGTGAGCTTCTGCGTGCTGCCGGTGGCCGACGGCTGCCTGACAACCGAAGAGCTGCTCGAAGATCCCTACCGCCTGCTCGTCGAAGCAGAGTCGCCGTGGCGCGGGAGGGCTGTGCCGCTCGAGGCGATGGCCTCGATGCCCATGATCGGCTACCGCGGCTGCCGCACGGAGCAGCGAGTCGAGTCGTACCTGCGCGGACTGGGAGTCGATCTGATCCGCGTCGCGTACGCCGACGACAACGCGATCATCCAGGCCATGGTGGCTGAAGGCCGTGGGGTCGCGCTGCTCACCGAGCTGTCAATCGACAGCGCCGATCCCCGCACGCTGGCCCTCGAGGTCGACGGCTGGCTGCCACCCCGCCGGGTCGCCCTTGCGTGGCACCGGGACCAGGGGCCGGCTCCGGCGCTGCATGCGTTTGTCGAGGCCGCGCGGGACGTCACCGCCAGCCACGGCAAGGCGGTCATGCCGGCCGCCTGAGTGGTCCGTCGATGGTCCTGGAGCTGGTGCGCAGCGCTACCTTGCGCGTCGAGTTCGGCGGGCTGAGCGTGCTGGTCGACCCGATGCTCGCCGACCCGCACACGCTGCCGCCGGTGGAGCACACGGCTCCTCCGAGCCGCAACCCGCTCGTGGAGCTTCCGCGGCCCGCGACCGAGATCGCGTCCGCCGCCCGGCTCCTGCTGGTCACCCATCTCCACCGCGACCACTTCGACCCGGCTGCGCAGTCGCTGATCGACCCGGCGACGCCGATCCTGTGCCAGCCCGCGGACCGGGCGACGCTCGCTCAGAAGGGGTTCACCGAGCTGCTGCCTGTCGAGACATCCACCGCCGTCGACGGCGTGAGCGTCACGCGCGTGGCGGCGCGCCACAGCCTGGGGCAGCACGAGCGCGCGCTCGGGCCCTGCAGCGGCTTTGTTCTGCAGGCGCCGGGCGAGCCCGTGCTTCATATCGCCGGCGACTGCGTCTGGTGCCCCGAGCTCGCGGCAGTCATCGACGAACACCGACCCGCGGTCATCGTGCTCAATGCCGGGGCGGCCCGCTTCCTCGACGGCGCCCCGATCTCGATGACCGCGGAGGACGTGATCGCCGCGGCGCGGCACGCGCCCTACGCGACGCTGGTCGCCGTTCACCTCGAGGCGCTCAACCACTGTCCGATGAGCCGCGACGAACTGCGTCGCCACCTCGCCGCGGCCGGGCTCGACCAGCGCGTCCGCATCCCTCACGACGGCGAGGCTCTGCGCTGGAGCCACGAGGCCGGGGACTAGCCGCCCGCCGCCCGCTCGGCGAGCGAGTCGACGGCGGCACCGAGACCGCGATCGGCTAGCACCGCGGGATGGATCCCGACCGCGCCCCGCGCTACCGGGAGCACACGCGCGGGAGCGGCGGGACGGCCTTCGAGGTGAGGGCGCTACTGGCTCGGCCGCTCACCTTGCACCACGTGAGTCGGCCGGTGGGGTACAGCACCACCGCGCGGTAAGGGTGCCCGAGCACGCCTCCGGATGAGCCATCGATCGAGGGCAGGTCGCTTGTGATCGCGGTGCAGTCGTAGGGCACGCGCGACGCGCCCGCGTCGGCGCCGATGAGCAGCTCGCACTGCACACGCTTCGGCGCCGGTCCCTGGAGCGTGCCGGCTGCGACACGGGCGCGGGCGTCCGCCAGGATACGGGCCTCCAGTTCGGCCAGAGCGGCGCCGCGCGGCGCGTCCGCGCTGACGCGTGCCCGATGCGGCCGCTGCTCCTGAATAACCCTTCGTCGCATCTCGGCCACCGCCTCGGCCGCGGCCCGGCGCTCGTTCGCCTTGCGCTGGCGGTTCGTCTCGGCGATCCGCGGCAGGAGCACAATCGCGGCCACGGCCAACCCGACGACAAAGAGGGCGCCGCCGACTTTGACCGCCATGCGTCCACGCGGCCCCAGCTTGCGGTAGAGAAACCCCGGCAGCGAAAGCAGCCCGGGAAGCGGCTCGTATTTGTCGTTCTGCGCGTTCAAGACCGTCCGCGCCGGAGCTGGCCGCAGCGTTCCGCTGGGTGCGCTGCTTCGGTCAGCACCCCCCGTTCACGGCGGCAGGTCGACGTACTCTGATGGCCGATCGGCAACTCTGCTTGCACGATCGGCGACCGTACCACCAAGCCGTCCAGTCGTCCAGTAGAGTGGCCGATGTCGAGCCCAGCGGTGACCTCTCCTTCGTGACGACCCGCGTCGCTCGGGAGATTCGCGCACACCGCGAGGCGCGCGGGCTCTCTCTAAGTGCGACCGCAGGCCGCGCCGGCCTCTCCAAGACCATCCTGGCCACCATCGAGTCGGGGGCCGGTAACCCCTCACTCGAGACCCTCTGGCGTATCGCGCGCGCCCTCGACGTCACCATCGGCACGCTGCTCGCCGAGGACGACCCCCTCCACAGCCACCTGGTCCGCCGCACCGACGGCGAGTGGATTACCTTCGAGTCGGGGGTACCCGGCCGCCTGCTGTACGTCGACGGTCGCGACCGCCGTCTCGAAGCGCTCGAGATCCGCGTGGACCGAGGCACGGACTACGCGAGCCGAGCTCACGCTCCCGGGACCGAGGAGCTCGTGATCTGCCTGGACGGGACACTCACCGTCGGCCCAAAGGGAGACGAACAGGATCTCGAGCGCGGCGACGCACTGCATTTCGCCGCCGACGTTCCACACACCTACCGATCCCGCAGTGGCGGCTTGGCCCTGTGCATGTTCAGCTACCCGGCGATTCGCGGACACTGACAAGAGGCTTATCCGCTGGACCGGGACGAACGAAGCGATCCCGACGACGCCATGTTCTTCGGCGTGAAGTCGATCTACGACCGCGCCGGATTCCATGAAGTCGCCCGACGGAAACCAACGCGCCCCGTCGTCCGCAAGGCGCTTCGTCGGTCCGGGTGAGCGGACATAGTGAGCATCATCCGGAAAGCCCGGATCGCCGACGCGGCCGCGATCGCCGCGGTGCATGTCCGTGGTTGAGCCGCCTACCAGCACATCTTCGGCGCGGAGCGTCTCTCCGACATCCGCCTGGCCGAACGCACCGGGCGCTGGGGCTCGCGACTGCAGGATCTCACTCAGACGACCTACGTCGCTGAGGGTGCTGGCGGCGTGGTCGGTTTCTGCACCTTCGGCGCGGACCGAGCGGGAACTCGCGATGCGGAGCTCTGGGGTCTGTACGTTCTTCCAGAAGCGTGGGGTACCGGAATCGCACGCGAGCTTCTATCCGTGGGAGTGATGCACCTGCGGCGTGCTGGGTACACCGAGGCGCTCCTGTGGGTGCTAGAGGACAACCCGCGCGCCCGACGCTTTTACGAGCGTGAAGGGTGGACGACGGACGGCGGCAAACGTGTCTGCACGCGTCTCGAGGTTGAGACCGCTGAGCTGCGCTATCGACGGCCGTTGAACTGAGCTACCGCGTGATGACGTGCCAGGCGAGCCGGAGGCGTCCTCCGGGCCGCTCGAGGAGGACGCGCTACTGGGACGGTAGATATTCGCGGTGGTACTCCGAGCGTGTGAAGCATGCTCTCGAGCTGGGCGTGGAGCGATGTGGCCGGGGTGCGCCCCGGCCGATCGGTCGCGCCCGCCCCGTGAACGAGGTCGCCGACATAATGGGCCGCGCCACGCCCACGCTCCACGAAGCCCAGACGTCAAGTAGGTCGACTTGAACATCGCATCGCTACCAACGTCCGTAGACCTCATCGGCGTGTGCTTCGACGGCTCCGCTCGTCCGCTGGGACAAGCAGCGGCGCCGGCGCGGCTGCGAGACGCGGGCTTGAGCTCGGTTCTCGCCGGCACGCGCGTCACCTCCGACATCGTCGTGTCGGAGCCCGATCCCACGCGAGGTCCTGCTGGCTTCCTGAACGAGCGCGCGCTGCTCGAGATGGTGCAGACGGTGTACACGCGGGTGCGAGCGGCGTTGCACGCTCGGCGCTTTCCACTGCTCTACGGCGGCGACTGCTCTGTCCTGTTGGGTGCCCTTCCTGCGATCCGCGATGAGTACGGCACTGCCGGACTGCTCTTTGTCGATGGACATGAAGATGCAACCACGATGGAGCAGTCGACAACCGGTGAGGCGGCGAACATGGAAATCGCGCTGTTGCTCGGAATGACCGGACAGGACGCCCCCACCTCGATGCGCAAGAGATTGCCGGTGCTTCGGCCCGAGGCCATCGCGATGCTGGGCCAGCGCGACGGCAACTACCGTCACGAAATCGGCGTGTCGAGCATCGCCGACCGCGTCCGTCTCCACGGCGCTGAGGAGCTTCGACGCGAACCGGAACGATTATCGGCGCAGGCGGTCGCTCATGTTGCCACCCGGGCTGCCGGTTGGTGGCTACACGTCGATCTGGATGTGCTCGACGGAGACGAGTTCCGCGCCTGCGGTGCCGCCGACGACCCGTCGATGCCAGAAGGGCTGACGTGGACGCAGCTGACCGACATCACGAGACTCGCCCTGCGGACTGACGGCTGTCGAGGCTGGAGCATCGGTGTTTATAACCCCGATCTTGATCCGGACGACCGCGAAGCAAAACGGGTCATTACCTATCTCGCCGATGTCATGACGAGCGACACCGAAGCTGCGCCCACGTAGTCGTACATACCTTGCCCCGCCAAT
>JBKPBS010000059.1:0-16910 GCA_046726915.1 Actinomycetota bacterium | reverse complement strand
TCTCGAGGTCGAGCGGCGCGCGAACGCCGCCTATGAGGCCTATCGCGCGCGGGGGATCGCCGCGGACGGGTCGCGGCGGATGGCCCCCGGCGCCACCAAGCCTTACGAGCCGCCCGAGACGCCGGCCGGCAAGGTCAACCTCACCGATCCCGACTCGCGGCTGGTCAAGGCGATGCGCGGCTGGATCCAGGGCTACAACGCCCAGGCCGCGGTCAACGAAGAGCAGATCGTGCTCGCCGCCGAGA
This sequence comes from Actinomycetota bacterium, assembly GCA_046726915.1. GTDB lineage: Bacteria > Actinomycetota > Thermoleophilia > Solirubrobacterales > Thermoleophilaceae > JACVRW01. Next base: position 16,665 of record JBKPBS010000059.1, on the reverse strand, counting down.
TCACGCTCGACTCACCCGACTTCGGCCACCTCGAACCGATGGTCGAAGCCACCCAGGCCGAGCTCGAGAAGGCCGGTGTCCGCGACACGCCCAAGGTCGCGCTGGCGGACGCCGGCTACTGGCACCAAAAGCAGATGGAAAGCATCGTCAGCCGCGGCATCCAGCTGCTGATCCCGCCCGACTCGAAGAAGCGCGAGGGCGCCCGACCCGGCTGGCAAGGCGGCTACTACGCCTTCATGCGCCGCGTGCTCGCGACCGAGCACGGCGGCGAGCTCTACCGCAAACGGCAAACGATGATCGAACCGGTGTTCGGACACACCAAGTTCAACCGCGGCTTCGACCGCTTCCGACGACGAGGCAGATCCGCCGCGCGCAGCGAATGGCGCCTGATCGCGGCCACCCACCACCTCGTCAAGCTTCACCAGCACAAGACCGCAGTCGCCGTGGTGTGACCCGGCCCGGCCGGGCCCTCACCCGAACACACGATCACCCGAACCCCGAGCCGCCGCACCCCGCGTTGCCCAGCCTTTACGCGACAGCCTCGCGTGAACGCGACACTCCGGCTGGATAACCGTCAGCTCCTGCTGTGGACGGACCCCACAGCGCAGGTTGGGACGCCTGCTCGCGGCTGGCGCGGCCAATCGCCGCCTTGCGCCCGCCCGGGCCCGCGCGCCCCTAGCACACAGAAAGGCGTGTTCCGTTCCGAGCTCCGTCGACGAGGGGAGCATGTTCTCCGTTGACGAGGCCTCGCACACCCCAACCTTCGCCGCGAGACACTTCCTCACGGCACTCAGTGGTGCGGCCTACTGGGAACTTCGAGGGCGCGTCCGCCGCAGCATTTCTTCGGTATTTGCAGGGACTTCGATGGAGCTAGCCGGACTCGAACCGGCGACCTCCTGGGTGCGATCCAGGCGCTCTCCCAACTGAGCTATAGCCCCGTGGCCGGTCCATGGTAGCGGCGCTGCAAGGGCCGGAGCGGCCCTAATCCGTCGCTAGGCTTTGGCCGAGGGGGTACCTGCAGTATGAGTTTTCGCGGTCGCCTCAGGCTCTTCTTTGCGCTCATCGTGATCGTGCCGATGATCGCGCTCGGAATCGTGCTGTTCGCGCTCACGGCGCGGAGCGAGACCGGCAAGGCGGACGCGGGCATCGCGGCCGGCACCCGGGCGGCGGTCGGGATCTACCGCGAGGAGATGGAGCGTGCCCGGCCGGCACTCCGCCGGATCGCGCGCGACGAGCGGCTTCAGCGCGCGATTGCCTCCGGCCGTGCCGGTGCTGCCGAGCGGCGGCTGCGCGAGCTCAGCGTGGGCGCGGTGGTGGCGGCCGAGCTGTCGACACCGCGCGGCGCGCGCCTCGCCCGCGCTGGTTCGGACAGGGGCGTGGCTCGCGCAGGGTCCGAGATCGTCGTGCGCGGATCGCGGGCGGTCGTGCTGTCGGTGTCCGTGACTAGGGCGACGGACTTCGCCGACCGCGCGAAGGTCCTGACAGGGCTCGAGATCCTGGTCGCCCGCGGGGGGCGCGTGCTGGCCTCGACCTTGCCGGGCGCGGCGCGCCCCGACACGATGCCCGAGGGAGACCGGCTCACGACGCTCGACATCGGCGGCGAGGAGTACCGCGGCAAGTTCGTCCCGGTCGAGGCGCCCGCGGGGCCTCCGGTCGAGCTGGCGATCGTGAGCCCGAGCGCTTCGTTCTCCGAGCACATCGCCAACAACCGCCTGCTGATCGCCCTGCTCGTGGGACTGTTCGTGCTCCTCGCGCTCGTCTCCGCGGGCTTCGTGAGCCGCGCGCTCGCGGGCCAGATAGCGACCTTCCTCGCGGCGGCTCGCCGCCTGTCGCGCGGCGACTTCCGGCAGCTCGTGCCGCTCCACGGGAACGACGAGTTCGCCGAGCTGGGCCGGGAGTTCAACGACATGTCGGTCCAGCTCGAGGCCAAGATGGAGGAGGTCGAGCGCAAGCGCCAGGAGCTGGCCGAGACGATCCGCCGAGTAGGTGACGCGCTCGCCACCGGTCTCGACCGCCGCGGTGTCGTCGCGCTCGCGGTGCGGCAGGCGGTCGACGCGTGCGAGGCCGAGGTGGGGCGGGCGCTCCCGCTCGCGCGAGGGGCGTTCGCCGGCTGCGAGGTCGGCGCCGTAAAAGGGGAGCTCAAAGGCGCGATCGAGGCGGCCGAGCGCGACGTGTTCGTGGTCAGCTCGGAGGTCGGGCCGGAGCTGCTCCGGGCACTCGAGGGCGACGAGCGCGGCGAGCGTACGCGGCGCGCCGTGTCGGCCCATGGGGCAGGCGTGCACGCGCTCTCGATCGGGCTGCGCTCGCTGGTGGACGGGCCGGAGTACCTCGGCGCGATCTCGATCGCCCGCCACGGCGAGGCGTTCTCGCGCGACGACGAGGATCTCCTCGAGTACCTGGCCGGACAGGCGGTCGTCTCGATCGAGAACGCCAGCCTGCACGAGGCGGTGGAGCGCCAGGCCGTCACGGACGAGCTGACCGGATTGGCGAACGTCCGCGCGTTCCTGTCGATCCTCGACCGCGAGCTCGAGCGTGGCCGCCGCTTCGACACCCCGCTCGGAGTGGTGATGCTCGACCTCGACGACTTCAAGCACGTGAACGACACCTACGGGCACCAGCAGGGCGACGAGGTCCTCGCCCAGGTGGCCGGCGTTCTCCGCGACGTGACCCGCGAGCTGGACACCGCCGCCCGCTACGGCGGCGAGGAGCTGGCCGTGATCCTTCCGCAGACGGACGCGGCCGGTGCCGAGCTCCTGGCCGAGCGGATGCGGGCTGCAGTCGAGGCGCTGCAGGTCCCGCGGGTGGGCGGCAAGGGCACCCTGAGCGTCACGGCGAGCTTCGGCGTGGCGGCCATGCCCGAGAGCGCGCTCGACCGCAACGGGCTGATCGCGGCCGCCGACGCCGCTCTCTACTCGGCCAAGCGAGCGGGCAAGAACCGCGTGGAGCGCGCCGGTGTAGCCGTGGCTGAGTCGTCCTCGCGGCCTCGATAAGGTTCCGCCCGATGGGCATACTCGACGATGCCATCAGGGAGCATCTCGAGCTGAAGCGCAGGCACGGCGTGCCCGAGGAAGAGCTCCAGCGCCAGGAGGATGAGGCGCTCGGGCCGGCTCGGCGCGACGTGGCGCAGCAGCACGAGGAGGCCGAGCCGACGCCCGGCCAGACGGCGACCGCCGAGGTCGACGAGCCCGTCCCGACCGCGGCCGAGGAGGAGACGGCCCTGTTCGACATGGAGCAGGCGACCGCTCCAGATGCTCCGCCGAGCCGCGAAGCACCGGTCGAAGACGAGCCCGCGTCCCCGGCAATCGCCCACGACGAGACTGCGATCCACGAGCCGCCACCCGCGGCCGAGCCCGCGTCGGATGAGCCGCCGGCCGCGGCCGAGCCAACCCCGGGCGAGCCGCCGCCCGTGGAGCCGCCGCCCGTGGAGCCCTCGGCGCCGGACGAGGCGCCAGTCGGCGAGCCCGATCGCCACGCCGCTCTCGGCGACACCGAGCCGCATGGGTTCGAGGCCCTCGAGGACGAGGTCCAGGAGGACGAGCCCGACCGCGAGGAGCACGAGCCCGACGAGGAGGAGCTGCTCGCGTCGGAGCCCGAGGAGGAGGAGCTCGAGGACGAGGACGCCGACGTGCTCGAGGACACGCCCGACTTCCTTCAGGAGACGCCGGAGCACGACCGGCTCTGGTTCGAGCAGAAGCCGCCTCGCGACTTCGACTTCGACTAGGCAGCAGCCCGAACCAGGCCAGTCATACCCTCGAGAGTTGCGGCGGGGAGCCGCCCGCCCCGGCGACCCCCCGCTTGATGCAACTCAGCGGCGTCCCGTGCCGCTTAGTTCGACGGAACCCTCCATGCCGTCGTATCCCATTTTTCGGCTGCGAGGAGGTCTAGCTGGATAGCGATTTTGGCCTGCTCGACAGGTGTCAGGGGAAGTGGACGGAGGTACTAGATGTAGCCGCGGGTGGACGCCGCCTCGACAACCCGCTCGATGCCGAGCTCATAGGCCGCGGGCCGCATCGGGGAGCCGTTCTCGCGCGCCCTGTCGGCGACCTCGCGGAACGCGCCGCGCATGATCGTGCCGAGGCGCTCATTCACCTCGTCCTCAGCCCAGCGGAGATGCTGGAGGTTCTGGACCCACTCGAAGTACGACACGATGACGCCGCCGGCATTGGCGAGCACATCGGGCACGATGAGGACGCCCTTCTTACCGAGGATCTCGTCCGCCTTCGGCGTGGTCGGGCTGTTGGCGCCCTCGACCATGATCCGGCACTGCATCCGGCCGGCGTTCTCTGCGTGGATCATCCCGCCGAGCGCCGCGGGGATGAAGACGTCGCAGTCGAGCGCGACGAGGTCGTTCGGATCTATCTCCTCCGTGCCGGTGTCGAAGTCGGTGACCTTGCCGCCCTCGCCCACGTGCTCGGCGAGCTTCTCGGCGTCGATGCCGTCGGAGCTCGCGATCGCCCCGCTCCCGTCCGCGACCCCGACCATCGTCGCTCCCAGCTCCTGCATCAGCCGGGCCGCCCACGAGCCGACGTTACCGAAGCCCTGCATGACGAAGGTCGCGTCGGCCGGGTCGAGCTCGATCTCCGGAGCGGCCTCACAGAAGACCTGGACGACGCCGCGGCCGGCGGCGGCCTCGCGCCCGAAGGACCCCTCCAGCGCGATCGGCTTGCCCGTGACGCAGGCGGGCGTGTGCCCGTGGAGCTTCCCGTACTCGTCCATCAGCCAGGCCATCACCTGCGCGTTCGTGCCGACGTCGGGCGCGGGGATGTCACGCTGCGGGCCGAGCACCTTCTCGATCTTGTCCATGAAGGAGCGGGCGACGGCCTGGACCTCTCCCGTCTCGAGCTTGCTCGGATCGACGTTCACCCCGCCCTTGGCGCCGCCGTAGGGGATGTTCACGATGGCGGTCTTCCAGGTCATCAGCTCGGCGAGGGCGCGCACCTCGTCGAGATCGACCTCCGGGTGGAAGCGGATGCCGCCCTTGTAGGGACCGCGCGCACCGTTGTGCTGGACGCGGTAGCCGGAGAACACGTGCACCTTGCCGTCCCCGAGCCGGACCGGAACCTGGACCTGCACCTCGCGGTACGACGAGCGAAGCACCGCCGCGATGTCGTCCGGAAGCTCGAGTCGCTCAGCCGCCACCTTGAACCAGTGCTCGACGATCTCGTAATTCGAGACCTCGGCCCGCCTCGGCGCCGGCTCCTCCTCCGTCCGCTTGGCGGACTTGTCGGGCTCGCCGTGCCCCTCGCCGGAGTGCGGCCCGGCCTCCCCTTCCTGAGGAACGGCCGGCCCGTCGGCCGACTCCTGCTCGGCCTCCTCCGCCTTCGTCCGATCCTCAGTTGCCTCGTCGCTCATGGCGCCTCGCTATGCCGGTATCCGCAAACGCCAATCGCCGAAACCCGCCGGCGGCCCTAACATCTCAGACGAACGGGGCCATAGCTCAGTTGGTAGAGCGCGTGGTTTGCATCCACGAGGCCGCCGGTTCGAATCCGGCTGGCTCCACTCAGGTCTCGAGGTATCCACTCGCAGGCCGCGGTGTAGTGCTTCGTCGCCCTCACCCTGCCGTTCGTCAGGGACCGAGAGTGACACCGAACGTTGATGTAGAGGCCATTCGACTCTGTGTACTTGCACTGCACCCGCAACGACTTCGCTACGGGCGGGCGAATGCTGCGTCCAGGAGCTTCGGGGCGTGCTTTGCGGGGTCGCGGGAGTTCAGGAGCACCACGCCCAGGGTGCGGCCGTTTCGGCGCGCGACGCCGATGAAGCAGCGGCCCGCCGCGTTCGTGTAGCCGGTCTTCAGGCCGATCGCTCCGGGGTAGCCCAGTCGGATCAGCGGGTTGTGGCCGTAGAGGTAGAGGCGGCCGCCCTTGATCGGGAAGTGGAAGTCCACCTGGCGCCGGCGCACGATCCGGCGGATGCGCGGCTCGGCCATCGCGAGCCGGGTCAGCACGGCGAGGTCGCGGGCGCACGAGCGGTTGCCGTTCTCGAGTCCGTGTGAGGAGGCGAAGTGCGTGCACTCGAGTCCCCAGTCGGCGGCTCGCCGGTTCATCATCGCCACGAAACGGCGCTCGGTCCCCGCCACATGCACGGCGAGCGCGATCGCGGCGTCGTTTCCCGACACGATCAGGAGGCCGTTCAGCAGCGTCTCGAGCCGCACGCGCCGCCCGCGTGGCAGCAGGCCTATGCCCGAGCCCGAGTAGCGGAGCGCGGCGTTGGTGATTCTCACGGGGTCGGTCGGGTGGCTCCGCTCGACGGTCAGCAGCGCGGTCATGATCTTCGTGAGGCTCGCCATCGGCAGCACGAGCAGCGGCCGCCGGCGCCAGAGCACCTCGCCGCTGTGGACGTCGAACACGAGCCCCGCCCGCGGCGGCCGCCGCAGCCGGACGTGAAAGGCATCGACGCCGGAGAGCGGCACCGCGGGCGTCGGCTCGGCCTCGATCAGCTGCGCCGGCTCGGGCGGCGCCTTGGGAGCGGGCGCCACAGGGGTGAAGCCGGCGGCGAGCGGCGGGCGCGCCGCCCCGTGGCCCGCGTCGTCCCCAAACGACAGGAGCGCTGCGGCCGCCACGCCGATGGGCGCCGCGAGGATGGCCAGGATCGCGATCAGACGCGCCAGGCGGGAGCGGCGGCGGCCGCCCTGGAGGATCGGCCGCGGAACGGGCGGGGGCCCGGCGGTTCGCCCTCCCCTAGCCATCCGGCGGGGGTGTCGTCAGTGCGCCCAGCACGCCGACGCCCAAGAGTAGGAGCACGATCGCCGATACGACCACGAGGATGTCGACCCCGTCGCGCACCGCGACCGTGATCGTCAGAAACGCCAGGAGGCAGATGATCGCGAGGCTGCAGCCGAGGACCAGCGTGCGGGCCATCAGTACACGGGGATACGGTGCGCCCGCTCGTAGTCCTCGTGCACGTTGTTCGCGAACAGCTTGATCGCGAGCAGGCCGAACAGGAATCCGCCGATGTGCGCGAAGTACGCGACCCCGCCTCCCGCGCCGGTCGGGTCGCTGAACGCGGGGAGCAGCTGGAGCAAGAACCACAGCCCCAATACGAGCACGGCCGGCAATGTGACCACGGTGAAGATGATCACGATGAACACGAGCGTCACCACCCGCGCCCGCGGATACAGGCGCGCGTAAGCGCCGAGCACCCCCGCAATCGCCCCGCTGGCGCCGACTGTCGGAACCGCCGACCCGGTGTCGGTCACGACCTGCAGCCCCAGGGCGGCAAGCCCGCCGAGAACGTAGAAGCCGACGAACACGAGGCGGTTCATGGAGTCCTCGATGTTGTTGCCGAAGATCCAGAGGAACAGCATGTTGCCGCCGAGGTGGAGCAGGCTGCCGTGCAGGAACATCGAGGTGATCGCGGTGATCCAGAACGGCGCGTAGCCCGAGCCGATGTCGGTTCCGCATTGGATCTGCGTCCCCGACACGTCCACGCACTCGGTGCCGGGATCGGTGAACTCGAGCGGGATCGCCCCGTACTCGACGACCCGCTGGTTGCCGACGTCCCCCAGGCCCCACAGACCGTGCTCGAACACGATGTAGACGATCACGTTGATCGCGATCAGCGCGATCGTGACGATCGGCAGCCTCCTCGTGGGGATATCGTCCTTGAGCGGGATCAACTCGTCTCGCGGGTTTCCCCGCTAGCCCGCGGACGAAGCCTGCGCCAGGGTCTGCTCGGCGTGATAGCTGGAGCGCACCAGCGGGCCCGCCGCCACCGACTCGAAGCCCATCGCGTACGCCTCGCGCTCCAGCTCGGCGAACTCGTCCGGGTGCCAGTAGCGGACGACCGGGAGGTGGTCGCGGGTGGGCCGCAGGTACTGGCCGACGGTGAGCACCTGCACGCCGTGCTCGCGGAGGATCCCGAACGCCTCGAGGAGCTCCTCCTTCGTCTCGCCGAGCCCGGTCATCAGCCCGGACTTGGTCACGACCTCGTCGCCGCCCATCTCCTTCGCGTTCCGGAGCACCCGACAGGAGCGCAGAAAGCGCGAGCCGCGGCGCGCGAGCGGGTAGAGCCGCGGCACCGTCTCGACGTTGTGGTTGAAGACGTCGGGCCGCTCCGCGACCACCCGCGCCAGCGGCATCTCCTCGCCGCGGAAGTCGGGCGTGAGCACCTCGACCTTGCAGCCCGGCGCCATCCGCCGGATCGAGCGGATCACGCCGACGAACGCGCTCGCGCCGAGATCGGGCAGGTCGTCGCGGTCCACGCTCGTGATCACGGCGTGCCGCAGCCCCATCCGCTTCACCGACTGCGCCACACGCAGTGGCTCGAGCGGGTCGTTGTGCGTGGGCTTGCCCGTCTTCACGTTGCAGAACCCGCACCGGCGCGTGCAGGTGTCGCCGAGCATCATGAACGTGGCCGTTCCGCGCTCCCAGCACTCGCCGATGTTGGGGCAGGCCGCCTCTTGGCAGACCGTGTGGAGGCCTTCCGCCTCGATCATGCCGCGCAGCTCGCGGTAGGCCGGGCCGCCCGGCGCCGGACGCTTGAACCAGGCCGGCTTGCGCTCGCGGAACGGGCGCACCTCGCCCATCAGCTCGAGCACGCGGGCGCCGCCCGGGTTGGAGCGCGAGCGTGTGCTCACGCGGCGACCCGCTCGCGCTCGATGATCCGCCGCGCCGACACGATCCGCTGCCGCCTCCCGAACGCCTCCGCGAAGCGCCACGCCATCCGCTTGCGAAAGCACGGCAGGGAGCGGCTCTGGCCGGTCTCCTTCGCGACCGACGTCATCCGCACGTGGTCGATCCCGCACGGCACGATCCATTGGAAGGGCTGGAGGTCGTTGTCGACGTTCACCGCGAGCCCGTGCGTCGTGACCCCGCCGGACACGCGCACACCGATCGAGGCGATCTTGGCGTCCTCGCCGGCCGAGCCGGTCACCCACACGCCCGTGAACGGGGTTGCGCGGACTTCCGCCTCGATCCCCTCGTCCGCGAGCGCGGCAACGATCGCGCGCTCCATCGTGTGCACGAAGTCCGCGACCCGCTCCACGGCCATGATCGGATAGGCCACGAGCTGGCCCGGGCCGTGATAGGTCACCCGGCCGCCCCGGTCGGTGTCGCACACGTCGATCCCCTGGGCGCGGTACCAGTCCTTGCCCATCGGCAGGTCGCCGGGCTCGGTGCGCTTGCCCTTGGTGTAGACGGGCGGGTGCTCGAGCACGAGCAGCAGGTCGGGGAGCTCGCCCGCCTGGCGCCGCGCGCGGAGCGTCTCCTGAAGGGCGACGCCCTCCCGGTACGGGACCGTCCCAAGCTGCGCCACCCAGAGTTCAGCCACCACCCGAAGGCTACTCTCCGACCCAGTGGATCGAGACGAGCGCTTCTGGCCCGCCCGCATCCGCTGGCGTCTTCGTGGCGCGTGGATGTGGCCCACTTTCATAGCCGTCACGCTGGTCGACGCCCTCATCCTCCACCTGCTCCCGCCGGTAGGAACCGGCGTGGACCTGATCCCCGCGATCCTCCTCGCCACCTTCGGCAATCTGGTGCTGATCGGGGCGATCGCGCCCTGGCTGGCCCGCCGCACCTGGAAGCGCCGCCCGGCCGCCGCGCCCGGCGCGCCGCCGCGCGCACAACTCGAGGTGCTCACCGACCGGATCGGAACCGGCCTGCTGCTGGCGACGATCATCGGCGTCACCGCAGCGGGCCTGGCGGCGCGGCCCATCGTCGTGTCGGAGACCGAGGACACAGAGCGGAACGCCAAGGCCTTCCGCTCGCTGATCCTGAACAGCGGCGACGCCGAGCTGATCCGCAACCTCGAGACCGCCAACACCGTCCGCCTGGGCGAGGACTTCTTCCGCACCTGCGTCGCCCGCGACGACCGCAAGCGCTACTTCTGCGCGTTCGTGGACACGAGCCGGGACCCACCGGACGTCGACGTCGACGGCAGCGCGGAGCCGAACTCCGTCTACAAGGTCCGCTAGACCTCGCCGATCCGCACGAGCGCGCCGTCCGGGCGCACCTCGAACAGCTCCAGGCGGTTTGCGCCCGCGCGCAGCGCGGTCTCGGGGACCATGAACGAGTAGTACTCGCGCCGCTTCCGGACGAAGTCGAAGCTGCGCCCCACGGCCCGGATCCGGCCGTTCACGGCGAGCGCGAGGTCGCGGTGCTCGCCAGCCGGCACCCCCTGCAACTGTCCGGCGACACGCGTGGGGAAGAGCCGGTCATGCTCGGACACGTGGGCAAACAAGGACGCGTTCTCGGCGTCAGCGCTCACCGAGTGCGACGCCCGGACGCGAAGCGGGCCCACGCGCCGGTCGAGTAGCTGCGGGTGCGGGCCGATCCGGTAGGCGGTTGCCCAGGGGTCGCCGTACAGGAGCGCGCTCTCGGCGCCAGTTCCGTAGAGGCGCGCCCAGCGGCGCCGCCAACGCGCTCGGCGAGCCTGAAGCTCCGGTAGCCCGATCCGCACGACGTGCGCGAAATCGCGCGTGCGAACAGCGATTCCGGTACGCCGCTTCGCCTCCTCGGAGAACGCCGAGCGCCCGTCCTGCGGGTAGAAGACCCGCGTCCCAAGCAGATCGGCGATCGTCGCGACCAGATCGAGGTTGCTCACGAGGCTCGCGTCGACGCGGCCGTCCATCTGGCCCGGGGCCTTGACGAAGAGCGGAACCGGCGCGATCTCCTCGACGTTGCGCTCGCTGAGCAGCCGCCGGCTGGACACGCCGACCTGGAACGAGTAGCCGTGGTCGGCGGTGATCACGATCAGGGCGCTCCCCAGCAGCCGGGTGCGCCTGAGCCGCGCCAGCAGCTCGCCCACAAGACGATCCGTGTAGCCGACCTGCAGCAGATGCCGGAGATGGTTGTGGTCGGTGAGCTCCGGGTTATCGAACCCCGGCACATGGTTGACCGGCTGGATCGGCTCGACACCGGCGGGCCGGCTCTGGCGGCCGGACGGGAGGTAGATCCACGGCTCGTGCGGCAGCAGCGAGTGCTGGAAGTAGAAGGTCGGCTGCGGGCGCCGCCGGATCTGACCGAGCCAGTGGTGGAAGCGTGCCGGGCGCCCGCCGCCGGCCAGGCGCGCGAGCACCCCGGGGCGCCTCGTGCGCGCCCCCGGGCAGATGTCAGGAGGGCAGACGGCCGAGGCGGATTCCACCTTGAAGACCTCGTAGCCGAGCCGGTCCATCACGTGGAAGATGCTCGGCTTGTGGCTCCGGAGGTCGGCGGCCGTGCCCTCCTTCGGACGGCGCCCGTCGAGGATCGCCGGCACGGCCTTGAAGGTCGAGTCGTAGACGGTGTGCCCGTTCGGGAACCAGGTGGAGATCGAGGCCAGCTCCGCGAAGTTCGGGAAGCGCTCGGCATCGATGCTGCCGTCGGGACGGAGAAGGTCGTCGGTCGGGAACTCGTCGAACACGATGAACACGACCGGCGGGTGGCGCTCGGCCGACTCCGCGGGCTCCTCGTCCCCGGGGAGGCTGCAACCGGCTGCGAGCAGCAGCGCGGCGGTCAGCTCAGCTGCGAGCCAGCACCGCCATCGCACCGTCGTCGGATACCTCGAGGACCTCAACCCTGTTGCGCCCCTCGCGCAGGGATTCCTCGGGGACCATGACGGAATAGCTCTCCACCTCTTCGCCACGCAGGTGGAAGCTTCGCCCAACTGCCTCGATCCGGCCATTCACCGCAACCGCGATGGCGCGCTCGCGCTGCGAGCCCGAGCCGTGGATCCGGCCGGCGACCTGGCATGGCACTACGCCGCGGGCCCGGCGCACGTTCGCGAACGAGCGGGCGAGCGAGAGCGTGGCGCGGGTATGGGTCGCGGCGCGAACGTCGTCGACCCTCCGCCCGATCAGGTCACGGTGTGGGCCGAACGCCGTGAAGAGGCTCGGCCAGTCTCCAGACCCGAGCTCGCGCAGGCGGCGGCGCACCACCGCGGCGCGGCGCGCCCGCCAGGTGCGCTTGGACAGCCGTACGACGGCGCTGAAGTCGCGCTTCACCATGCTCACGGTCCGCCGCGCACGCACCGCGCGCGAGAACATGGAGCGGCCGTCGGCGCGATAGCCGAGCGGGACGTTCAGCACGTCCGCGATCGTCGGCGTCACGTCGAGCGTCGAGGCCAGCGCACCGCTCACGCGGGCGGCATGGCGCCCCGGCCGCTTCACGATCATCGGCACCGACCCGAGCTCGTCGACGTTCGACATGCTGACGCTCCGCCTGGTGTCCACTCCGACCTTCCAGGCGAACCCGTGGTCGGCGGTCACGACGATCAGCGTGTCGTCGTACATGCCCTGATCCTTCAGCCGCGCGACGAGCCGGCCGAGCAGTCGGTCGGCGAATCCGAGCTGCAGCAGCTGGCGCTGCTCGTTGTGATGCCTGAGGTAGTCGTCGTAGAAGCCGGGGATCGTCTGCATGCCCGGCAGCAGCTCGGGACCCTCGGGCCGCGAGCGCCGCCCATCGGGCAGATAGACCCACGGGCCGTGCGGAAGCAGGGCGTGCTTCACCCAGAGCGTGGGCCGGCGGCTCGCGTGGATCGAGCGGATGAAGCGCTCGAAGCGCTCCGCCCGGCCGGCCTTCAGGTTGGGGAGGATCGCGGGCCGCCTCGTGTGCTCGCCGGGGCAGTAACGGCGCGGGCACAGCGCCGTCGCCTCCTCCGAGGTCACGATCCGGTAGCCGCGCCTGCCGAGCGCCGTGAAGATCGAGTGGGGGTGGTCGCGGACGATCGGCGACGTGCCCTTGTGCGGCGCGATCCCGTCGAGGATCAGCGGCACGGCCTTGGTGGTGGAGTCGTACTTGGTCTGGGCGTTCCGGAACCACGTGCCGTCGCGGGCGAGCGCCGCGAAGTGCGGGTAGCGCCCGCCATCGATCTTCCGGTCCGGCCCGAGCAGGATGTCGCCGCCGAACTCGTCGAAGACGATCAGGACTACGTGCGGATGACGCGGTTGCGCCTCCGCGTGCCCACCGGCGCCCTGTGCGTCGCTGCCGCTGAGCGAGCAGCCGCACAGCACCAACCCCGCCAAGAGCGCCGCCGCCGAAACCCGCACGGCGCGCACTCTAGGGGGCCGAGCTCATCCTGCTGCTAACAAATTGCAATCGAGCCGCCGGGCCAGCCCCTCGCCGCCCCAGCGCATCACGACGTTGTGGTTGTACTCGAAGACCGGCTTGGCGAGCGGCGCAAGCGCGTTCATCCACGCCTTCGTGGTCCGCACGTTCCAGTCGTAGGTCACCGCCGTCACACCATTGTGCTCGTACAGGCGCCAGTGGCCGGTCCCGCTGAGCTCACCGGTGGCGGTGCCCGCCATCTCGTGCGGCGCGTCGACGCGCTCGACCTCGAACTCGAACGTGAGGTCGTAGGGGATGCGGCTGCGCCAGGAGATCCTGTAGCGATCGCCGTCGAGCAGCCGGACGCACTCGACGCCGCGCCACCACTCGGGCCAGGCGTCGACCTCCTCCAGCGTGTCCCACACGGCCTGGCGCTCGCACTCGAGCAGCCAGGCCGTCAGGAATCTGTAGCCGTTATCCCTCGAGGTTCACCATCACGTGCTTGACGATGGTGTAGTCCTCGAGCGCGTACTTCGACATGTCCTTGCCGTAGCCGGACTGCTTGAAGCCGCCGTGGGGCATCTCGGTCGCCATCGTGATGTGGTCGTTGATCCAGACCGTGCCGAAGCGGATCGCGTTGGCAACCCGGTGCGCGCGCCCGATGTCGCGCGTCCACACCGACGACGCCAGGCCGTAGCGCGTGCCGTTCGCCCACTCGATCGCCTTCGCCTCGTCGTCGAACGGCTGGACGGTGATGACCGGCCCGAAGATCTCGCTCTGGATCATCTCGTCGTCCTGCTGGAGGCCGGCGACGACCGTCGGCTCGAGGAACGACCCGGGCAGGTCCGGCTCCTTGCCTCCGGTCACGACCTCGGCGTGCGAGGGCTTGCCGGAGAGGAAGTGCTCCACGCGCTCGCGCTGGCGCATCGAGTTGAGCGGCCCGAGCGTCGTCTCCGGGTCAAACGTGTCGCCGACCTTGTAGCCCTTCGCCTCGTCGGCGAGCCCGCTCACGACGTCGTCGTACACCTTCGACGAGGCCAGCACTCGCGTTGCCGCGGTGCAGTCCTGGCCGGCGTTGTAGAGCCCCGTGCCGGCGATCGTCTCGAGCGCCGTCGCCATGTCCACGTCGTCGAACACGATCACGGGTGCCTTGCCGCCGAGCTCGAGGTGCACGCGCTTCAGCGAGTCGGCCGCGGCCTTCGCGATCCACTTGCCGGTCTCGGGCGAGCCGGTGAGCGAGACCATGTCCACGTCCGGATGCGTCACGAGCGACGACCCGGCCGGCTGGCCGTGCCCGGTGATCACGTTCAGCACGCCCTTCGGCAGCGCCTCGGCGGCGTACTCGGCGAGCCTCACGGTTGTGATCGGCGTGGTCTCGGCGGGCTTCAGCACGATCGTGCAGCCGCTTGCCAGCGCCGGGCCGATCTTCCAGATGGCCATCATCAGCGGGTAGTTCCAGGGCGCGATCTGGCCGACCACGCCCGCAGGCTCGCGGCGGATGATCGACGTCCGCCCTTCCACGTACTCGCCCGAGGCCTGGCCCTCTGGCACGCGGCCCGCGCCCGCGAAGAAGCGCAGGTTGTCGACGAGGAACGGCATCTCGTCCTCGAGGAAGGCGTTGCGCGGCTTGCCCGCGTCGGCGGCCTCGAGGTCGGAGAGCTCCTCGGCGTGCTCCTCGAGCAGGTCGGCGAGCTTCATGATCGCCGCGGCGCGCTCGCCGGGAGTCGTCGTGGACCAGCCGGGGAAGGCGCCCTTCGCCGCGGCCACCGCGCGGTTCACGTCCTCCTCGCCCGAGAGCGGCATGTCGGCGATCACCTCGCCGTTCGCGGGGTTCGTCACCTCCTCGGTGGCGCCGTCGGCGGCGTCCACGAACTCGCCGTCGATGAAGTTCTGAAGCTTGGTCTTGCTGATGGTTGCCATGGGGGCGGTCCTCTCCTGTGTCCTGCTAGGCGGTGACGCCAAGCACGTCCTCGACGGGTGTATACGGCATTCCGGTGCCCTCGGCCACCGCCTCGTGGGTGACCTTGCCCTCGGCGACGTTCACGCCGGGCCTGAGGCCGGGCAGCTTCTGAATGGCGCCCTCGAGGCCGTGGTCGGCGAGCGCCAGCACGTAGGGGAGCGTGGCGTTGGTGAGCGCGAACGTCGAGGTCACGGGCACGGCGCCCGGCATGTTCGCGACGCAGTAGTGGGTCACCCCGTCGACCTCGTAGACGGGGTCCGAGTGAGTCGTCGGGCGCGAGGTCTCGAAGCAGCCGCCCTGGTCGATCGACACGTCCACGAGCACCGCCCGCTTCTTCATCAGGCCGAGCTGCTTGCGCTTCACCACGTATGGCGCACGCGCGCCGTGGATGAGCACCGCGCCGATCACCAGGTCGGCGCGCGGGAGCATCTCCTCCACGGCAAGCGTCGACGAGTAGACGGTCGAAGCCCGGCCCCCGAACGCAATGTCGAGCTCGCGCAGCCGGTCGATGCTGCGGTCGTAGACGAACACGTCGGCCTCCATGCCGATCGCGATGAAGGCCGCGTTCTGGCCGACCACACCGCCTCCGATGATCATCACGGTCGCGGCCGCCACGCCCGGCACGCCGCCGAGCAGCACGCCGCGGCCGCCGAGCGGCCGCTCGAGGAAGAACGCGCCGGCCTGCGTCGCGATCTTGCCGGCCACCTCGCTCATCGGCGCGAGCAGCGGGAGCCGCCCCCGCTCGTCCACCACGGTCTCGTAGGCCACGCAGGTGGCGCCCGACTCGACGAGGCCTTTCGTCAAGTCCGGATCCGGGGCCAAATGCAAGTACGTGAACAACAGATGGTCGGGCCGTAGCAATTCGACCTCCTGCGGCTGCGGCTCCTTGACGCCCAGAATCATCTCTGCCTCTTCGAAGACCGACGCCGCATCCGGCAACATGCGCGCGCCCTGCGCCGTGTACTCCTCGTCCGGGATCGTGCTCCCGACGCCTGCGCCGGACTGGATGAGCACCTCGTGCCCGTGTTCCACGAGCTCCCTCACACCCGCCGGCGTGAGCGACACGCGGTACTCGTCCGTCTTGATCTCCGTCGGAACCCCGACCTTCATGCGGTGTCGATCCTCCCTCTCATGTCACCAATTCGCGCGCTCGCAGCGCGAGCCAGAACTCGATCCGGTCACGCGCGACCGACAGGTCGCGCCCGGTCAACTGCTCCACCCGCCTGATGCGGTACCGCAGCGTGTGCCTGTGGCAGTAGAGCTCGCGCGCGGCTCGCTCCCACTGCCCGTTCTGCTCGATGAACGCCTCGAGCGAGCGGATCAGCTCGTCACCGTACTCCCCGCTGGCGTCTTCGAGCGGGCCGAGCACGCTGTCGCAGTAGAGCCGCAGTGCGTCGTCGTCCTGGAGCGACAGCAGGAGCTGGAACGCGCCAAGGTCGCGGTAGGACGCCACCGGCGGCGACGAGCCGTTCGCGAGCGCGGCCGCCTCGAGCGCGCAGCGCGCCTCGTGGAAGGAGCGCCGCAGCGATCCAACCGGCGCCACCCGCGAGGCCGCGGCCCGCAGCTGCCCATGCTCGGGTGCGAGCGCCTCGCGCGCCCGCTCGGCCAGGCCGATCGGGTCGACGCCGTCGCGCGCGTCGACGACCGCGCACAGGAGGCGGTCACGCGTCGCGACGAGAGCGCCGATGTTCGTGTCCGCCAGAAAGCGGTCGAGCTCGGCCTCGGCCTGCGGAACGGGGGAGC
>JBKPBS010000058.1:0-24078 GCA_046726915.1 Actinomycetota bacterium | reverse complement strand
CCGTCTCGCTCGGCGAGCCGGACCATGGTGGTCATCGTCTGCTTCGAGAGCCGGGCTCGCCTCGCGATCTCACCGATCCGGAGGCCGTCCTCCTCGAACAGCGGGATCAGGACGGACCCGTACGAGGCGCGAACCTCCGGGAAGCCCTCGCGCGCGAATGCCTCCTGCAGCAGCTCGTTCCAGCGCTGCGAGGCCTTCGCGAGGAGGAAGCCGAGGTTCTCTCGGGTGGCCCGCGACGCGGGCTCGCCACGCGACGCGGAGCCCGCGCGCGACGGGCGGTCGCCTCGCCACGCCGCCACCTAGGCGGTCGCCCCCCACGGGTCGTCGATCACGATCCCCCACGAGCCGTCGGGCCGGCGGCGAAGCACGTCCGCGCTCGTGCCGGCCATCCGCACCGGGCTGCCATCGGGGGCGGTGCCGGACAGCTTCCACCGGTTAGCCACAAGCGCGGTGTCGCCAGCCTCGAGCACCTTCTCGATCGTGCCCTTCATGCGCGGCTTAGCGGCGAGAAAACCGGCCAGCGCGGCGCGAATCTCGTCCTGTCCGGTCACCGTCTGGCCCGGCTGGGGGGCGAAGGCGGCATCCGGCTCGTACAGCTCCATCATCGCGTCGAGATCACCCTCGGCGAGCAGCTCGGAGAAGCGCTCGATCGTTGCGTCGGGTCGCAGCTCTGCCATGACGTTCCCCTTTAGTCTGGTATCGGACTAAAAAGTACGATAACAGACAAAGGGGTCAGACCCCTTAATTGCCCGACGCTCAAGGGGTCAGACCCCTTAAGTGCGGGAGACTCAAGGGGTCAGACCCCTTAAGTGCGGGAGACTCAAGGGGTCAGACCCCTTAAGTGCCGGAGACTCAAGGGGTCTGACCCCTTTACAGGACGGGCATCAGCGGGATGTCCCAGAGGATCGCTGCCACGACGAACCCCCCCACGGCCGCCGCGGTCGCGATCCCCGCGACCACGCGCTGGCGGGTCGTTGTCTGCTCCGCGCGCTCGGCGGCGCGGTCACCCCAGATGATCACGCGCTCGAGCCAGCGCTCGGCCCAGTCGAACTCGAGCGCCAGGAAGCCGAGCCCGATGATGATCGTGACGATGCCGGGGCCGGGGATGCCCGGCCCGGACATGAAGATGCCCGCGCAGACGATCAGCACCCCCGCGATCACGATGGCGATGCGGTGGAGGAGGTTGCGCTGCTTGTGGCGGACCTTGCGCGCCTGCAGCTTGATCAGGAGCTCCGGACGGTCCTCCTCCGACGGGCCGATCGGCTCCTCGGCCGGGGCGGCTGCGTCGTCCGTCGCCATCCGGCGAGCTTAGAGCCAGTCCTCCAGCGGCAGGCTCGCACCGGCATCCGCGAGGCGCTCGGGGGCTGTGCGCGGCAGCCCGCTCACGGGCACGTCCGCGAAGCGTTCCACGGTCGCGCGGTTCGAGCGCTCGAGCTCCGCCGGCTCGTCCGGCCACGGCGTCATCGCGACGCCGGCCACCCGCAGGCCCGCCGCCCGCGCGGCCTCCACGGTGAGCAGAGTGTGGTTGATCGTGCCGAGCCCCGGCCGGGCGGCGATCACCACGGGAAGCGCGAGGTCCACCGCCAGGTCGCGCACGAGGTAGCCCGGCGTGATCGGCACGAGCAGGCCGCCGACGCCCTCGCACACGAGCAGGTCGTGCGCGCGGGCGGCGGCCACGAGCTCGGCGGGCTCGATCACCACGCCGGCAAGCTGGGCGGCGAGGTGCGGCGAGACCGGCGGGCCGAAGCGGTACGGCGCCACGTCATCGGGCGCCTGTCCGCTGCTCGCCACCGACGCGAGCAGCTCGTGGTCGCGCCCGAACTCGCCGGGCTCCTCGTCGAGGCCGGTCACCACCGGCTTGAACGCAGCCACCTGCTCGCCCCTCGCCGCAAGCGCCGCGCAGATCGACGCCGCGACGACCGACTTGCCGACCTCCGTGTCGGTGCCCGTTACGAAGACGCCACGCAAGTGCGACCGGCGTGCGACTAGGCGGCGTCGCGCAAGCCGTCGTAGACGCGCGCGCGCACACTGTCGCGGTCGCCGTCGGCCGCGCGAAGATCGCTCTCGCCGCGTGCGGTCGCCGTGACGCAGCCCGCCAGCAGGCGAGCGGCGTCGCGCAGCTCGGTTCGCGTGTGCGATGCCATCACCGTCAGCCGGAGGCGCGAGCCACCGGCCGGGACCGTCGGCGGGCGGATCGCCTGGGCGAAGACGCCCTTCTCGAGCGCGCGCTCGCTCGCGCGCACCGCCTCGCCGGCGTCGCCGACGATCACGGGCAGGATCTGCGTCGTCCCCTCCGGCACCGGCAGGCCGTGCCCCGCAAGCGACTCGCGCAGCACGGCGGCATTGCGCTGGAGCTTCTCGACCCGGCGCGGCTGTTCACGCAGCAGCTCGAGCGCGGCCATCGCGGCCGCCACCGCCGGAGGCGACAGCGCCGTCGAGAAGATCAGCGTGCGAGCCGTGTTGATGAGGAACTTCGCCATCTGGGCGTCGCAGCACACGTACGCGCCATACGAGCCGAGCGCCTTGCCAAGCGTCCCGACGATCACGTCGACCTCGTCCTCCAGACCCGCGTCTGCGACGGCGCCGCGGCCATCGGGGCCGATCGCCCCCGTACCGTGCGCCTCGTCGACCATCACGCGCGCGTCGTAGCGCTGCGCGAGCTCGACGATCGTCTCGAGCGGCGCCACGTCGCCGTCCATGGAGAACACCCCGTCGGTCACGATCAGCGCGCCGCGCCCCGCCGCCTGCCGGAGGCCCCACTCGAGGTGGTCGGTGTCGCAGTGGTCGTAGACGAACGTCTCCGCGCGCGACAGCCGGCAGCCGTCGATGATGCTGGCGTGGTTGAGAACGTCCGAGAAGACGACGTCGCCCTCACGCGCCAGCGCGGACACCACGCCCGCGTTCGCCAGGTAGCCGGAGCCGAACAGGAGGGCCGTCTCGGAGCGCTTGAACTGCGCGAGCTGCTCCTCGAGCCGGCGGTGGATCGTCATGTTGCCCGATATGAGCCGCGACGCGCCCGAGCCCGCGCCGTAGCGCATGGCCGCCTCGGCGGCCGCCTCGCGCACGCGCGGGTGATCCGCCAGCCCGAGGTAGTTGTTCGAGCAGAGCAGCAGCACCGGCTTGCCGTCGAGGAGCACGCGCGGGCCCTGCGGGCCCGACACGCAGCGCATGCGGCGATACAGGCCGTTGTCTCGGATCTCGTCGAGCCGGTCCTGGATGTCGCTCGTCATGCGGCCGGCTCCACGTGGATCAGCTCCGGATACGCGTTCGGCGCCCCATCCGGCCGCGGCGGCACGGATGTCTTCTTCTTGTGACGGAGTTGTGTCGCTGGGTTCCAAAAGTTCGCTTCCTCTTGCGAGTCGATCAGGTCGTCGACGGGTGTCCTCGGCGTGTCGCCGTCGAGCCAGCCGGAGCGGTTGTCGGGCCGGGGGTTGGCGCCGTTGTCGTCATGGCGCGCCACGTTGAGGCCGAGCTCCTCGAACATCTGGCGGTCCCACTCCGGCTCGGAGCCGAGCGTCGTGAGGAAGTTGCCCATCATCACGCCGTTCAGCCCGGCCTTCACCGCCAGCTGCTGGAGCTCGCCCGCACCGAGGTTCTCGTTCCGGCCGCCGCAGAGCCTGAACAGGGCGTCGGGCATGATCAGCCGGAAGATCGCGACCCACTTGACCGCCTCGAGCGGGTCCATCAGCTCGCGGTCGCCGAACTTCGTGCCTGGGCGCGGGTTCAGCAGGTTGATCGGCACCGATGTCGGGTTCACCTCCGCGAGCTGGAACGCCATCTCGACGCGCTGCTCGCGCGATTCCCCGAGGTTGAGGATGCCGCCGACGCAGGTCTCGAGGCCCGCGTCGCGGACCGCATCGATCGTGCGGAGGCGGCCCTCGTAGCGGACCGTGCTTGAGACCTCGGGGTAGTAGCTCTCCGCGGTCTCGACGTTGTGGTGCACGCGCTGGATGCCCGCGTCCTTGAGCGCTCGCGCGCGCGCGACCGACATGTGGCCGATCGAGACGCAGCGCTTCAGGTTCGTGTGCTCGGCGACCAGCCGCGCGCCGGCGAGGACCTTCTCGAAGTCGCGCTTCGAGAGCCCCTGCCCCTGGGTGACCATGCAGAAGCGGTGAGCGCCCGCGGCCTCGGCCGCCCGCGCGTGCTCGAGGATCTGGTCGGGATCCATCATCGCGTGCATCGGCGTGTCGGCCTCGGCGAAGCGCGACTGCGAGCAGAAGCCGCAGTCCTCCGCGCACCCCCCCGACTTCGCGTTGACGAGCGAGCACATGTCGGTCGAATCGCCGAAGCGCTCGAGCCGCACGCGCCAGGCGCGCTCGACGAGCACCTCGATCTCGGCGCGATCCTCGAGTTCGCCAAGCCGAAGCGCCTCTTCCCTTGAGATGAGGGGCGGCACTTCGCGCGAGGCTACGTGCGCACCCGGACGTATCAGCCGGTCCGGGCGAAGTACTGGCGCCGCAGGAAGTGGTCGTCGCCGCGGTCGAAATGCTTCGCCTGCCACTCGGCGGGCTTGGTCACGAGGTTGTTCAGCGGCCTGTTCTCGAACGTGAGCGCCTCGCGGAAGGCGTGGTGCGAGAACGAGCGCATGAACTCACCGAGGTAGATGTCGGCGACACGCTTGTCGCCTCGGATGACGAGCATGTTCTCGTCGTTCTTGTTCGTGCTCGGCTCGCTGAAGTTCGCGGAGCCTGTCACCACCACCGGGTCGTCCGAGAGCGGGTCGATCAGCATGAACTTGGTGTGCACCCAGTCGACGTTCACGCCGATGCCGTCGGCGCGCTCCTTCTGCCAGCGGTCGAGGGCATTGGCGCGGTCGTGCTTCCCCACGGCCACGAGCACGTTCGCCCGCTTCCGCAGCTTCTTGATGAACTCCCTCCCCTCCTTGAGGGCTCGGCCGTTGCCCTCCTTCTCCATGAGGGCGATGCGGAGGATGCCGTCGTCCTGCTCGTAGACGCGCCGGAAGCGCTCGTCCATCCCGAACGCGAACGTCATGAACAGCGGTCGCTCGGCGGAGGCGATCTGCGCGTAGCTGTCGAGCACGGCGAGGCCGGTCCGCGGCGACATCAGCGTGCTCGTGGCCACCGGGGGAGGCACGGCCACGGGCGGGCTGTGCTCGCCCACCCACTTGCAGAGCTCAGCCGGCTCAAGGTTGTCGAAGAGCTGGCGCCAGTAGTCCAGGTACGCGCTGGCGATGGCGCGGTCGTCGACGAGGTGCCCCACATTCAGCTGGCCGAAGAGGCCGTTTTCGGAGATGTTCGTGGACCCCGTCCACACGGCGACCGGCCGGTCGTCCTCCGAGAGCACGAGGAACTTGTTGTGCATCAGGGTCCCGTCGGTGAACGCCTTGCAGATCGACTTGATCCGGTGCTCTTCGATTGCCGCCTCGTTGGGCGCCTTCGCCTTCCCGCTCGGAATGGCGTCGTAGACGATGGACGTCTCGACGCCGCGTCGCTTCGCATCCCTCAGCGCGGAGAGCACCTCGGTGCGCTTGAACTCGTACATCGCGCCGTGCAGCGCGAAGCGCGGGCCGGTCGCGCGCGCTATGAAGCCGAGGAGAGCCTCGAGCAGGCCGCGGGAGAGCCACCGGTAGGCAGCCGCCTGCTGGTCGCCCTCCAGCTTGTCGGGAGCGATATTGAGGAAGCGGCGCGCGTACTCCTGCGAGGCGATCGCGCCCCGGTTGAAGAAGACCGAGTGCGGGCGCCCCAGCTCCGGCTCGGTCTTGATTCGAACGCCCACCGCCGGCCCACGCCTCAGCTCCCTCGGCGATCCCGAGAGAGGTATGACCGTGTAGGTGTACTCGTGATTCGGCTTGGCGCTGTAGTCGGCCCATTGGAACACCTGGAACGGATGCTCCCTGCTCGAGACGCTCTCACCGGGACCGAGCCCGGGGTCCGTCTCCTCGAAGGTCTTCAGCCCGCGCAGCCACTGCCGCTCGTCCTCGGTGTGGTCCTCGCGCTGGATCGCGAAGCCGAGGCAGTCCCTCCGGCGCGCATCGCTCAGGTCCATGCCGAGCGAGACCACGTGAGTTCCGCCGACCGCGTTCACCGTGACGCCGCTGACCGCTTCGCGGTTGCGCATTGCTGACCGATCCTACCTCTGCAAATAGGTCGACACAGTCACCGACGCCGTCACCGTCAGGGGGTCCGGAAGAGCGGTGAGCCGCTCGGCCAGCTCGCGCTCGTCCACGTGCCATGCGCTCGGCCCCATGCGCACGACCTGCGCGGCCTCCTCAGGTGTCAGGAACATCGAGTGCTCGCTCGAGCGGCGTTTCGCGAGCGCGAAGTGCGGTGCGAGCTGCGCGTGGAGGCGGTCCTCCTTGTCATCGGGCACCGATAGCAGGCCGAGCGGTCCCACCAGCTCGTAGAGGTGACGAGTGGTCGGGGTGACGGCGATGACCGCGCCGCCGGGCGCGAGGACGCGCGCCATCTCCGCGGCGTTGCGGGGGGCGAAGACGCTGAGGACGATCGCGGCGACCCCGTCGCGGACCGGCAGCGGCTTCCAAGCGTCCGCGCCGACCGCGGCCGCGCGCGGATGGCTTCGCGCAGCGCGTCGAAGCGCGGCCGCAGACGCATCGAGGGCTAGCCCGACTCGATCCGGCAGCGCGTCGAGCACGCGAGCCAGGTGGTGGCCGGTGCCGCCGCCAACGTCCGCGATTGCTCCGGGTACCCGCACGGTCGCGGCCTCCTCCACGAGCGCTGCGCCAAGGGGCCGGTAGTGGCCCGCGGCGAGGAACGCCTCGCGTGCTTCCACCATCTCGGGCGTGTCCGCTCGGCCGGGCACGAGGTTCACGTAGCCCTGCCGGGCGATGTCGAACGAGTGGCCCGCCGGGCAGCGGAGTGCGGAGTCGGCATCGGATAGGCCGTTCCCGCACACCGGGCAGCGGAGGAGGTCGACCACGTCCGCGAGCACGCGCGCATCGTCGCCTATCGGAGTCGCTCGAGGAGGAGGCGTACGGCTAGCTGGCGCCCCCGGTTGGGCGCTGAGATACTCGGCCTAAGTGCACTGGCCCGCCGCCATGGTCGTCTCATGCCTGAGCCTTGCGCTGCCCGCGGTCGCGGGCGCCGCCACCCGCTGCGTCGGGACCAGCGGGCCCGGCTGCGACGGTGTGTACTCGACCATCGGCAATGACTCGGCCGCCGGCTCGGCCGTCAACGCCGCCGCGCCCGGCGACACGATCAGGATCGGCGCCGGGATCTACACCGAGGAAGTATCCACGGCGAAGGAGCTCCACTTCATCGGCTCGGGCGCAGGCACCCTCGACTCCTTCGACCCCGCCTCGCAGACCAAGATCCTCGGTCCGAGCGGCAGTGGCGGAAAGACGGCCCTGACAATGCATGGCGGCGGGTCGGTTGCGTCGATGCAGACCGTGGGCGGGAACGCCTCGAGCTTGGAGCTGGCCGGCATGGGGCTGGCGCTTCAGGCCCTGGGGCTCGGCGGCACTCTCAACTACTCCGTCTTCGACGTGGTCGCCATCAGCGGCACCGGCGGCTATGGCAGCACCGCATTGTGGGCGTACAGCTCCGACAGCGCGGTCAACGTGATGGTGAGCGGCGGGGCCGTCGGGAACTCCTCCGGTATCACCGGCGCCAGTTTCGACTCCCCCGGCAGTTCGTCCTCCCTCGCGGGAGTCACGGTCCGCGCCACCGGCGCCGGCGTGTCCGCCGGCGCTGGAACGGTCCGGATCGCCCGCAGCACGGTGCTGGGCGGGCCTGCCCTCAACGTAACCGGCAACTCGTCGAGCGCCAGGGCGGAGGCGGTCGACAGCGTATTCGCGACGCCCGCCTCCGCCGCCGCCCAGCCTGCGGGCTACGTCGCCACGATCGGCGCCGGAAACAGCGCGCTGATCGCTCGCGGCTCCACCTTCCTGGCGCGCGGCTCGGGCGCTTCCGCGGGGATCCGGCTGCTCAAGGCCGCGAGCTACACCGGCGCCCTCAGCGCCGATCTGCTCAACACGATCGTCCGCACCGAGAGCACCGACCCCGACGCGTACGATCTCGACGCCGACAGCGGCGGGACGATAAACGCCGATTTCTCGAGCTTCACGACGCGGCGCAACGGAGCCGGCGGGACGACTCCCACCCCGGGGAGTGCGAACAACGTGTTCGGCGACCCGATGTTCACGGGCAGCGCCGCCGGCGACCTGACGCTTCAGCCCGGCTCGCCGCTGATCGACCGCGGCGATCCGGGCCTCGTCCTGCCGGGGGAGCTCGATGCGGCAGGCAATCCGCGCTCGCTGGACGGCAACGGCGACTGCCTGGCGCGCCCCGACATCGGAGCCTTCGAGCGCCCCGATACCTGCCCTCCGGGCACGCCCCCGAACGCAGCACCGACTCCACCGAACGCAGCACCGGCTGTCACTCGCTTCACGATGACCAACTCCGTCTTCGCGCCCGTGGCGCCACGCGGCGCCGCAATAAGGCGGCGACAGCCAAAGCGCGGCACGACCTTCCGCTACACCCTGTCCGAGGCAGCGCGGGTCACGATCGCCATCGAACGCAAGCTGCGCCGACCCAGGGGCCGCTACAAGCGCATCGGCAGGCTCGTGACGCAGAAGCGGGCCGGTCGCCGGTCCACGCGCTTCTCAGGGCGCCTCAGAGGGAGACCGCTCCGCCCCGGACGCTATCGCGCCCGCATCGTGGCGGTGGACTCGCTCGGAGCTCGCTCGAGCGAGCGGCGCCTCCGCTTCCGGGTCGTCAGGCCCTAGCGGCCGCGCCAGCGCGGCTTGCGCTTCTCCGTGAAGGCCTGGACGCCCTCGCGGAAGTCCTCGGAGGCGAAGCAGGATTCGCGCAGCTCGACCAGGTCGCGCTCCAGGTCGGCGGGCAGTCGCAGCCTGCGCAGCTCGCGGATCATCCGCTTGTTGCCCGCCAGCGAGAGCGGCGCGTTCGATGCGATCTCCGCGGCGAGGTCCACCACGCGCTCGTCCAGCGCGACGGGGTCCACCACCTGGTTGACGAGCCCCATCTCGCGGGCGCGCTCCGCGTCCACGTTCCGGCCCACGAAGAACAGCTCGGCGGTGTTGGCCGGCCCGCACACGTCGATGAACTTCGCCAGCCCGGTGTGCGAGTAGATCAAGCCGAGCTTCGCCGGGGGCATCCCAAGCTTCACGCCCTGCGCCGCCAGCCGTATGTCCGCGGTGAGGGCGAGCTCGAGCCCGCCGCCGATCGCGTGGCCGTTCAGCTCGGCGATCACGGGATACGCGTATGCCTCGAGCGCCTCCAGCGCGTCGTGGAACGGGTGCGCAACGAGCTTCTCGGCGCTCTCCTCGAACTCCTGCTCTGAAAGGTTGCCGATGTCGTAGCCCGCCGAGAAGACATCGCCGGAGCCGCGGATGACGAGGCAGCGCGCGTCGAGCGTGCGCGCGTGCCCGGCGAGCGCGTCGAGGATGTCGTGGTCCAGCGCGCCGCGCCGCTCCGGGTTCGAGATCGTGAGCCGGGCGACTCCCTCGGCCGGCTCGTCCAGCTGGAGCTTGCCGCTCACTCCAGAACGACGAGCGTCTCGCCCTCGGACACCGGCTGCCCTTCCTCGCAGACGATCTCCTTCACGGTGCCCTCATCCTCGGCCTCGACCGGCATCTCCATCTTCATGGACTCGAGGATCACGAGCGTGTCGCCCTCCTCGACCTCCTGGCCGACATGGCACTCGATCTTCCACACGGTCCCTGTGATGTGAGCTTCGACCTCGGGCATGGGCCGGGAAGATACCTGCGGGATAGGCTGCCGACCTCTTGATCCTCGCGATCGACCAGGGCACCACGGGCACGACCTGCATCGTGTTCGACGAGCGCGGTCGCCCGGTCGGGCGCGCGTACCGCGAGTTCCGCCAGCACTTCCCGCGGCCGGGCTGGGTCGAGCACGACGCGGCTGAGATCTGGGAGGTCACGCGGGCCGTCGCACGCGAGGCGCTCGATGCCGCGGGAGCGAAGGGCGCCGGCCTCGCGGGGATAGGCATCACGAACCAGCGCGAGACGGTCGTGGCCTGGGATCGCGACACCGGCGAGCCGCTCCATCGGGCGATCGTCTGGCAGGACCGGCGCACCGCGCGCCGCTGCGACGAGCTGAGGGAGGCCGGCCACGAGCCGCTCGTGCGCGAGCGGACGGGCCTCGTGCTCGACCCCTACTTCTCCGGCACGAAGATCGAATGGCTGATCCGCGAGGGCGATGTGCCGCGCGACGCCGCGTTCGGGACGATCGACTCCTGGCTCGTCTTCAAGCTCACGGGCGAGCACGCCACCGACCTCTCGAACGCATCGCGCACGCTGCTGTTCGACATCAGGGAGCGCCGCTGGGACCCTGAGCTGTGCGACCTGCTCGGCGTCGACCCGGGTTCGTTGCCGGAAGCCCGCCCCAGCGCGCACGTATACGGCGAGACCACCGAGTTCGGCGGCTCGGTGCCGGTGGCGGGCATCGCCGGCGACCAGCAGGCCGCCCTCTACGGGCAGGCGTGCCACGAGCCGGGGCTCGGCAAGAACACGTACGGCACCGGGAGCTTCGTCCTGGAGAACGCGGGCCAGGACATGCCCGAGCCGGCGGAGGGACTGCTCACGACGCTCGCCTGGGGCGTCGGCGACCGGGTGGACTACGCGCTCGAGGCCGCGATCTTCGTGACCGGCGCCGCCGTGCAGTGGCTGCGCGACCAGCTCGGGATCATTCGTACCGCCGACGAGACCGAGGAACTCGCCCGCTCACTCGACTCGAACGACGGCGTCTACCTCGTGCCCGCGTTCACCGGGCTCGGGTCGCCGCACTGGGACCCGTACGCGCGCGGGACCCTGGTGGGCCTCACGCGCGGCGCGGGCCGGGCTCACCTCGCGCGCGCCGCGCTCGAGGCGATGGCCTACCAGGCGGTCGACGCCGTGCGAGCGATGGAGAAGGCGTCCGGGGTCGAACTCGAGGAGCTGAAGGCCGACGGCGGCGCGGTCGTGAACGGCTGGCTCATGAAGTTCCAGGCCGACGTGCTGGGCGTGCCGGTCGTCGTGCCGGAGGTGTCGGAGACGACTGCGCTCGGCGCCGCCTACCTGGCAGGCGTGGCCACCGGCACCTGGAGCGAGCAGGATGTGCGCGCGATGTGGCGGCAGGCCGCCCGCTACGAGCCGTCGATGTCCGAGGACGAGCGCGAGTCGCTGATGGCGGGCTGGTCGCGAGCCCTGGAGCGCGCT
The DNA here is from genome assembly GCA_046726915.1 of Actinomycetota bacterium. GTDB lineage: Bacteria > Actinomycetota > Thermoleophilia > Solirubrobacterales > Thermoleophilaceae > JACVRW01. The sequence goes on along the minus strand of JBKPBS010000058.1, from coordinate 12,923 downwards.
CGGAGTAACGAAGCGGACCGCTCCGGGTAGGGATGCCCAGGTGAAGGCGCAGGTGTACAAGGATCCGCGGCCCGCGGAGCACTTCGACAGGTTCCATGACCGCCAGCGGCGCAAGCGGCCGAACTGGATGTATGAGTTCGTGCGTCTGGTGCTCACGCCCTACCTGCTGTTCTTCTACAGGGCGCGCTGCATCGACTCGCACAACATCCCGGCGGACGGCCCGGTGATCATCGCGCCGAATCACTTCTCCTTCCTGGACCACTTCTTCGTCGCGGTCTACCTGCGCCGCAAGGTGCAGTTCATGGCGAAGTCGCAGCTGTTCAAGTGGCCGATGCAGGTCGTCTACCACAACGGCGGGGTCTTCCCGGTGAGGCGCGGTCACCACGACGAGGAGGCCTTCAAGACCGCCCACGCGGTGCTCGCGCGCGGCGACATCGTGGTGATGTACGCGGAGGCCGGCCGCTCGCGCACAGGCGAGCTCGGCAAGCCGCGCCACGGCCTCGGGCGCCTGGCGCTCGAGTCGGGCGCGCCGGTGGTGCCGACGGCGATCGCCGGCACCGAGCGTGCCCGCAACTGGAAGCGTCTCCAGTTCCCGAAGGTGACGGTGCAGTTCGGCGAGCCGCTGCGCTTCGAACGCGTGGCCGAGCCGACCAAGGAGCAGGCGCAGGCTGCCTCCGAGATCGTCTTCGAGCGCGTGCGGGAGATGCACACGCGGCTGGTGGGTGAGGGACGGAAGAGCGCGGTGCGGGCGGCGCGGAAGAACCGGCGCCGGACGGCGGCGGCGTAGCTTCGGCCTCCGTTGCCGCCGGGCCGCGGTCGCTCGCCGAGTCGGCGGTCCCGGAAGCACTGAGGGGGAAGGGGTTAGGCGTTTTATGCCCCCATATCGGTGCATAAGTCGACTCACCCCACTCCGGATTGACGCCCTCAATGCTCTCGTTCGGCAACCGGCGCGCTTCGCGTACGTCGGCCGCTGGATGCTGAAGCGCGACTGGGGCGCCCCTCGACGTCGACCAGTCGCGGCTGTTCTACGACGGCAACTCGCAGGGCGGGATCATGGGCGGCGCGCGATCGGTGCCTCGGTGGGCTGGCCGGCGCTGGCGCCCGGCCGGCATACCGACGTGAATCCGTACGGCACCCTGCGTGCCCTGACACCCTGAGGGGCGATGCTCCGCCCCGTCTTGATCCTCCTGGTGCTCGCCGTCGCCGGTGCGGGCTGGTTCGTCCTGCTCCGCGGCGACAACCCGCCGAGCTACAGCCCGCTGAACCTCGACGACGATCCCTGGGCGTACTCGCCCGACCGCGAGGCCGATTTCGAGTCGCGCGCCGCGGCCGGGCACAGTCACGTGATCTACGTGAAGAGCCCGGGCGGCATCGTCGCGACGGCGCGGCGCGTGGAGCAGTGGGGCCCGCAGATCGAAGACGCCGCCGACGCGTCCGGCGTGGACCCCGACCTGATCGAGGGCATGGTGCTGCTCGAGAGCGCCGGCCGCCCGGACGCGCGCGCGAGCGACGACCTCGAGGGAGCGGTCGGCCTCACGCAGATCCTGGCCGAGACCGCCACCGACCTGCTCGGGATGCAGGTGGACGTGCGACAGACCGAGCGGCTCGTCCGGAAGCTCGCGCGCGCACGCGGCCCGCGCCAGGCGGCGCGCATACGAGCGGAGCGCGCGAAGGTCGACGAGCGCTTCGACCCGGACAGGTCGCTGGCCGCCACCGGCCGCTACCTGAAGCTCGCCATGGACGAGTTCGGACGTGAGGACCTCGCCGTCGTCTCGTACCACATGGGAATCGGCAACCTGCAGCAGGTCCTGGCTGCCTACGGCGACGACGACGCGAGCTACGCGCAGCTCTACTTCGACGCGTCGCCCGACCGCGAGCCGAGCGCCTACCGCCTGCTCGCCGGCCTGGGCGACGACTCCAAGACCTACTACTGGCGCGTGCTCGCCTCGCGCGAGGTGATGCGGCTCTACCGCCACGACCGTGCGAAGCTCGAGCGGCTGGCTGCGCTGCAGGGGAGTGCGGAGTCCGGCGAGTTCGCGCTCCACCCGGCCAACCGGACCGACGCCTTCGACACGCGCGAAGACGTCGATGCCGCGCTGAAGGACGGCCGACTGCGCCCGCTGCCGGACGAGCCGGCGCGCTACGGGCTGCGCCCGGCGTCCGCCGCCGCGGGGCGCGGCCTGAGGCCCGAGGCCTTCGCTCTCGCGGCCTACATTGGCAAGGGCGTCCGGAACGTGTCCGGCACGAAGGCGCCCCTGATCGTGACGAGGACCGTGCGCCCTGACGCGAGCATCCACGCCACTGGCTTCTCCTTCGACATCAGCCGCAGCTACCGGAGCGGCCGCCAGGCCGAGGCGTTCCAGTTCATGCTCGACCGCCTACAGGCGCTGAACCTGATCGCGTGGACGCGCGACGCCGACACGATCCACATCACCGCCTCGAGCGAGGGCCGGCGGATAATCGACGAAGCCGCCCGCTAATAGCTCGCGTCGAGCTTCTGCCAGGCCTCCCAGTCGTGGCCCGGGATGATCACGGCGTCCGGGGTCTCCTTCCGGTACTGCTTGATCTCGCGCAGCGAGCGCCGGAACAGGTGCTCGTCGGCGAGCAGGTGCGGCAGGTGATCGTCGTCGAGCGTGCGGTGCATGAAGATGGCGTCGCCGGCCACGAGCACCTCGCCCTTCGCCGTCTGGAGCACCACCGACATGTGGCCGAGCGTGTGGCCCGGCGTGAAGACGACCCGCACGCTGCCGTCGCCGAACACGTCGAACGAGCGGCCGAAGCCGGCGAACGAGCTCGCGGCCTGGGAGTCGAAGTCGATCAGCCGGTAGTCGAAGCCGTGGTCGAACTGGCGCTTGACGTAGCCGTCGCGCTGGCCGGCGTGCGCGGCCGCCTCCCACTCGGTGCTCGAGACCAGGAACGTGGCCTCCGGGTAGTCGACGATGGCGCTCGCGTGATCCGGGTGCAGGTGCGTCATCACCACGGTGCGCACGCTCGACGGCTCGATGCCGCGCGCGCGCAGCTGAGCCGCGGCCGCCTGCTCGGGCCTCATGTCGATGTCCCGGTAGAGCACGGTCCCGAAGGCACCCAGGTTCGATCTCGGCTTCACCGCCACGGAGGCGTGGAAGCCGGTGTCGATCAGCATCGGGCCGCCGCCGGGGTGCTCGACTAGGAAGCACTGGATCGGCGCCGTCAGCCACTGGTCCTTGGGAACGCCGAGCCCGAACGCCTTGCGCCAGGCCAGGCGGCCCTCCTCGCGAAGGAACCACGCGATCGGGCCGCGCACGGTGGCGGTCAGGATCGGGTGCAGCTTGACCTTCGAACCGTCGCGGCCACCGGAGAGCGGAAGCTCGGCCGGGCGCGGCTCTGCGGCGGTGGCCATGCGCGCGAACCCTACCGCCGGGCGAGCGCGCCTATTTCGCCAGCTCCTCCCAGAAGGCGATCGCGGCGCGCTCGAAGCGGATGCCCATCTCGAGGGCCTGGCGCGGGCCGGACGGAACGTCGCCGGGCATCGAGTCGCGGATCGCCTCGTACTCGGCCAGGCGCGCCCTGTTTGCGGGGATCTGGACGGCGGCCAGCTGCCGCGGGTCGGCGCCGAAGAACAGCTTGAGCAGCGCCGGCTCGCGCAGCTCGGCGATCTCGGCCGTGGTCTCCGTGCGCCAGTCGTCGAGCGCCCTGCGCCCCTTGTCCGTGAGCGCGTAGAGCTTGCGGCGGCGGCCGGTCTCCTCGCGCTCTTCGGTCACGTACCCGGCACGCGCGAGTCGCTCGGGCTCCGTGTAGAGCTGCGCGTGCTGGAGCGTCCAGAAGTACCCGACCGAGCGCGCGACGAGCTGCTTCAGCGCGTACGGGGTCGACTCGCCGGCCAGCTCGAGCAGGCCGAGCACGATGTACGAGGTGGGCGTGAGCCTTATCTCTTGCACTGGTCCAGTCTAGACGGTATATTCTGGACTATGACGACGACGGAAGCATCTGCACGCACCGACGAGCGGCTCGGCTTCACGAGCCAGGACGAGGAGACCACGGTCGACCGGCTGCCCGTGACGGGCGAGGTGCCCGTCTGGCTGACGGGTGCGCTGGTGCGTGTGACGCCGGCGCTGCTCGAGGTAGGCGGCCGCCGGCTCGCTCACTGGTTCGACGGCATCGCGATGCTGAACCGCTTCGGCTTCGCGGACGGGCGCGTCTCCTACGGCAGCCGCTTCCTCGAGAGCCGCACCTACCAGGATGCGAAGGAGGGCGAGTGGCGCCGTGGCGGGTTCGCCACCGACCCGTGCCGCTCGATCTTCAAGCGCGTCCAGCAAATCTTCTCGCCGGACCTCACGGACAATCCGAACGTGAACCTCGCGCGCATCGGCGAGCGCTACATCGCCATGACCGAGACGCCGATGCCGGTGGAGTTCGACCCCGAGACGCTCGACACGATCGGCCACCTCGAGTACGCGGACAAGCTGAAGGGACAGATCACGACCGCGCACCCGCACCACGACGCAGGTCGCGACGAGCTCGTGAACTACGTGGCCCGCTTCTCGCGCGTGAGCGAATACGTGCTCTACGGCATGCCGGCGGGGAGCACGACGCGCCGCGTGATCGCGCGCATGCCGGTGAAGGAGCCGGCGTACATGCACGCATTCGGGATGAGCGAGCGCTACCTGATTCTCGCCGAGTACCCGCTGCGCGTGAACCCGCTGAAGATCGCCATCTCGGGCAGGCCCTTCATCGAGAACTACACGTGGCGCGCGGACGAGCCGACGCGCTTCCAGGTCCTGGACCGGGCGACCGGCGAGCTGCGCGGCACCTACGAGACCGACGCCTTCTTCTGCTTCCACCACGTGAACGCGTTCGAGCGCGGGGACGAGCTGGTGGTCGACCTATGCGCGTACGAGGACGCGACGATCATCGACTCGCTCTACCTCGACGAGAACGGCCCGCGCGGGGAGATCCCGCCGGTGGAGCTGCGCCGCTACACGATCGACCTGGGCGGCGGCTCGGTGCGCTCGGAGCCGCTCGCCGACGGCTCGCTCGAGCTGCCGCGGATCGACTACGGGCGGCGCAACACGCGCGACTACTCCTACGCGTACTTCACGGGGGCCGAGACCGGCTGGATCGACAGACTCGTGAAGGTGGACGTGCGCGACGGATCGCGCTCCGAGTGGGCTGCCGAGGGCTGCTATCCCGGCGAGCCGGTCTTCGTGCGCGAACCCGGCACGGAGGTGGAGGACGCTGGCGTCGTGCTCTCGGTTGTGCTCGACGCGAATGCCGGCCGCTCGTTCCTTGTGGTGCTCGACGCCGGGTCCTTCGAGGAGATCGCGCGCGCGGAGGCTCCCCACCACATCCCGTTCGGCTTCCATGGCCAGTACTTCCGATGAGCGAGCTGCGCGTATCCGACGCCGACCGCGAGCGCGTGGCGGAGCGGCTGCGCACCGCCGCGGGTGACGGCCGGCTAAGCGCCGACGAGCTCGAGAAGCGGCTCGAGCGGGCCCTGACTGCCCGGGCGGAGGGGGAGCTCGAGCCGCTGGTGGCGGACCTCCCGGCGCCGGTGGCTCGGCAGCGACGGGCCAGTGGCCGCTGGGACACCGAGCACGTGCGCGCGTACGTGTCCGTGTCGGTCATGCTCGTCGCCATCTGGGTGCTGACCGGTGCTGGTTACTTCTGGCCGATCTGGCCGATCCTCGGCTGGGGGATTGGAGTGGTCGCGGACGGCGGTAGGGTGGGCCGCCCGTGCCGTCGAAGATCTTCCAAGCCGGACTCCTCGACGGGCAGGTGGCCGTCGTCAGCGGCGGCGGCTCCGGCCTCGGGCGAGCGACCGCGCTAGAGCTCGCTTCGCTCGGCGCGCAGGTGGTGGTCTGCGGGCGGCGTGAGGAGCCGCTTCAGGAAACCGCCGCGCTGGCTGAGGACGCCCGGATCGAGGCGCGGGCGTGCGACATCCGCGAGGAGGAGCAGGTCGACGCGCTCGTCGAGGGTGTGATGGAGCGCCACGGGAGGATCGACCTGCTCGTGAACAACGCGGGCGGTCAGTACATGTCCCCGGCCGAGGACATCACGCCGAAGGGGTTCCGCACGGTGATCCGGCTGAACGTGGAGGGCACCTGGTTGATGACGCACGCGGTGGCGACCAGGGCGATGATGCGCGCGCCCGACGACCGGCCGCCCGGCGGCAAGATCGTGAACGTCACGCTGTCGCCACACCACGGGCTGCCCGGGATGGCACACTCGTCCGCGGCGCGCGCGGCCGTCGAGAACCTCACGCGCGTGCTCTCGATCGAGTGGGCGCGTTTCGGCATCCGGCTGACGGCGCTGGCGGCGGGACCGTTCGGCACCGAGACGATGCGGACGAAGTACCCGAAGCCGGTGGTGGAGGGGGTCGCAGGCACGGTGCCGCTCCAGCGTCTCGGCACCGAGGAGGAGTTCGCGTGGCTGGTGGCCTACCTGGCCTCGCCCGCAGGCGACTACCTCTCCGGCGCGGTGCTCACCATCGACGGCGCGCGCGACAACTGGTTCGGTGCCTGGCCGCCCGCCGGCCTCACGGGCGAGGGCGGGAAGCCGCTTGCCGAGGAGCGGCGGCCGAAGCCGTGACCGAGGTGCCGGAGCTCCGCACCGAGCGGCTTCTGCTGCGCGGGTGGCGGGATGACGACCTCGACGCGTGGGTGCGCATCCTGGGCGAGCCCCTCGTCGCCGAGGGGATCGGTCAGGAGAAAGGGATGACGCCGGGGGAGGCGTGGCGGCACATGGCACTGATGGCGGGGCACTGGGCCCTCAAGGGCTTTGGGAACTGGGTCCTCGAGGAGCTCGAGAGCGGCGAGGTCGTGGGGCGCGCCGGCCTCTACTACCCGGCCGACTGGCCCGCTCTCGAGGTCGGATGGCTCGTGGCACGTGACCGCTGGGGGAGGGGCTACGCGCCGGAGGCCGCCCGTGCGTCGGCTGCGTGGGCGCAGGAGAAACTCGGGGCCGAGCATCTCGTGAGCGTGATCCACCCGTCGAATGCACGCTCGATTCGCGTCGCGGAGAAGCTGGGCGAGACGATCGAGGGCGAGTTCAGCGCATTCGGCTTCGACCTGCTCGTGTACGGAGCCGACCTGCCGCTGCGCGGTTCGCCCGGCTAGCCGTCGGGTACACCGCTCGCATGACCATGAACGAGGAAGACCGCGAGCGCACGAGCGTGGACGCCGACCTCGATACGCCCGAGGACCCGCTGCTTCGCCGCGAGGAGAGGGCGGCCGCCCGCGAGGCCGCGGGCATCGGCGGCCGGCGGCCCGAGTACGAGGACGAGGAGGGCGACGCGGCCGACGAGGCCGACCGCGCCCTGATCGAGGGCGGCGAGGGGGTCGAGGAAGGGTTCGAGACCGCGGAGAGCGACCTGCGCGAGTCCGCGACCCACGGCGAGAACCGCTATGACCCCGAGGGCCAGGACTTCGGCGACGAGGAGAGCGCCGGCGAGGGCGACGCCGTGGCGGGCGAGCCTGACGAGATCGACGTAACCGAGACCGTGCGCGACCCGGAAGCCGGGCCCGGGGAAGACCCCGGCGAGGGCCCGGGCATCTCACACGACCGCTGATAGGGGGTCAGACCCCTTAAGCGTGTGGCACTCAAGGGGTCTGACCCCTTAAGCGTGTGGCACTCAAGGGGTCTGACTTCCCTTAAGCCCTTGAGCCCATGAGCCCGCTAACCCTCAACCACCCTAAAGGGGTCTGACCCCTTAACGTTCGAAGAGGGTTGAGAGCACCACTTCCGTAACGGTCCGGCTGATGCCGTCCGTCGCGCGGATGCGCTCCAGGCACAGCTCCAGGTCCTGGGTGTCCTCGGCCATCACGTGGAGCAGCGCGCTCGCTTCGCCCGCCACGGTGTGTGCCGACGCCACGCCGGGCTCGCCCTCCACCGCGCGCTTGATCGAATCGGCGGGCATCCGGCCCTCGCAATAGAGGTCCACGAACGCCTCGGCGTGCCAGCCGAAAGCGCGCGGATCGACCATCGCGGTGTAGCCGCGGATCACGCCGTCGGCCTCGAGCCGGTCCACCCGTCGCTTCACGGCCGGCGCCGTGAGGCCCACGTGCGAGCCGATGTCCTTGAACGACCTGCGCGCATTCTCGCGCAGGAGCGCAACGATTCTCCGGTCGACATCGTCCATATTGGTCCGAAGTGTGCCAGCTGCGCAACAAATCCGCATTGAATGCGGCCGTAAACCGCGAAATCATTACGTGATGGCAACAGAACAGGTGATTTCAAAGGCCGCCCAGGAGGCGGCACGGGTGGCTGCGGCCGAGGAGGCCGCGCGTCTGGCGGACGAGCCGGGGCCAGGAACCGCGACGGCTACGCCGCCGGTGGCGGCCGATGACCGCATGCCTATCCACGGCATCGACCACGTGGAGCTCTACGTGGGGAACGCAGCACAGGCGGCCTTCTACTTCGTCCACGCATTCGGCTTCACGGAGACCGCCTATGCGGGCCTCGAGACCGGTCGCCGCGACCGCGTTTCGCACGTGCTCGAGCAGGGCCGCATCCGGCTCGTGCTCACGGGCACCCTCATGGGCAGCGACGACATCGCCGCGCACCACGCGCTTCACGGCGACGGCGTCCACAAGATCGCGCTGAGCGTCCCCGACGCCGAGGCCGCCTACAACCACGCGGTCGACCACGGCGCTCGCGGCGTCATGACTCCGCACTGGGTCGAGGACGAACACGGCCGCGTGCAGCTCTCGTCGATCGCCACCTACGGCGAGACCCAGCACCTGTTCGTCCAGCGCGAGGGCTACGAGGGCGCCTTCCTCCCGGGCTACGAGCGCCGGGCCGAGGCTGCGCGCAATCCCGGCGACAGCGGGCTGTTTGCGATCGACCACATCGTCGGCAACGTCGAGCTCGGCCACATGGACGAGTGGGTCCACTACTACGAGCGCGTCTTCGGCATGACCGAGATGATCCACTTCTCCGACGAGGCGATCTCGACCGAGTACTCGGCGCTGATGTCGAAGGTGGTGACCGACGGCACCGGCCGCATCAAGTTCCCGATCAACGAGCCCGCCGAGGGCAAGCGCAAGTCGCAGATCGAGGAATACATCGAGTACTACCGCGGCGCCGGCGCGCAGCACATCGCGATGGCGACGCGCGACATCGTCGGCTGCGTGGCCGACCTGCGCGGCCAGGGGGTCGACTTCCTCACGATCCCCGAGGAGTACTACGACGAGGTGCCCGAGCGGATCGGCGAGATCGAGGAGGACCTGGCCGACCTGCGCCGCCTCGGCATCCTCGTGGACCGCGACGACGAGGGCTACCTGCTGCAAATCTTCACCAAGCCGCTCGGCGACAGGCCTACGATCTTCTTCGAGATCATCGAGCGCCACGGCTCGCGCGGCTTCGGCGAGGGCAACTTCAAGGCCCTGTTCCAGGCGATCGAGCGCGAGCAGGACCGGAGAGGAAACCTCTGATGCGTTACGCCCGGCTCGGCAACGTCCCCGCGAAGCGACACGTGCAGGTGCGGTCGGACGGCAGCGGCTCGCCGCTGCTCGTCGAGGAGGTGATGGGCTACGAGGGCTTCTCGGGCAACGAATCGATCCTGCTGCACCTCCAGTCGCCCTGCCGGCTCGACACCGTGGGCGACTTCCGGCCCATCGAGCGCGACGAATGGGTTCCCGATGCGCACGTGCATCGCCTCGCCGACGCGAACGGCGTGGACGCGGGCGGCGACCCGGTCTCCGGCCGCCGGCTCCTGATGTTCAACAACGACATCGAGGTGTCGGTCTGCAAGCCGACCGAGCCGCTCGACGGCTTCTACCGCAACGGCGAGGGCGACGAGGTCCTGTATGTGCACCGCGGGCGCGGCGTGCTCCGCACGGTCTTCGGGCGCGTGCCGTTCCGCGAGCGGGACTACGTCGTCATCCCACGCGGTACGACGCACGCGTTCGAGCTGCCGGACGGCGAGGAGCAGTTCTGGGTCTGCTTCCACACCCCGGGCGAGATCGAGACGCCGAACCGCTACCGCAACCGCTACGGCCAGCTGCTCGAGCACGCGCCCTTCTCGCAGCGCGACTTCCACCCGCCCGAGGAGCTGGAGACGCTCGACGAGAGCGGCGAGTTCCCGGTGACCGTCCGCGTCCGCGACGGCTACCAGGACTACGTGCTCGACCGGCACCCGTTCGACGTGGTCGGCTGGGACGGCTACGTCTGGCCGTACACGTTCAACGCCGACGACTTCGAGCCGCGCGCCGGCCGCTTCCACCTGCCGCCGCCCGCGCACCAGACCTTCCAGGGCCCGAACTTCGTGATCTGCACGTTCGCGCCGCGGATGCTCGACTGGGACCCGGAGGCGGTGCCGCTGCCCTACCACCACTCGAACATCCAGTCCGAGGAGGTCATGTTCTACGCCGCCGGGAACTACGAGGCGCGCAAGGGTGTGGACATCGGGTTCCTCACGCTGCACCCGTCGGGGCTGCCGCACGGGCCGCAGCCGGGCGCGGTGGAGAAGGCGCTCGGCAAGAGCTCGACCGACGAGCTCGCGGTGATGTGGGACACGTTCCGGCCGCTGCGCCTGTCCACGCTCTGGCGAGACGTGGACAGGCCGGACTACGCCTACAGCTGGAACCCGGAGAAGGCGGGAGCCGACGCCGGAGCTGCGACGGCGACCGCGCGCTAGGCCTAGAAGTACATCCCGCCAAACTGGCCGCCGGTCACGTTCAGCACCTGGCCGTGCACGTAGTCCGACCACGGCGAGCAGAGGAAGAACACCGGGCCGGCTGCCTCCTCAGGTGACGCGGGACGCCCGATCGGGATGATCATCGCCGCCATCTGGCGCATCTGCTCGGGGATGCCGAGCTGGATCTCCTCGCCGTCCTTGGTCATGACGTTCCCCGACTCCTTGGCGGCGGTAAGCCGCGTCTCGACGAACCCGAACGCCACGGCGTTCACGTTGATCTTGAACTGGCCCCACTCCTTGGCGAGCGTCTTCGTCAGACCGACCACGCCCGCCTTCCCAGCCGAGTAGTTCACCTGGCCGGCGTTGCCCATCGTGCCGGAGATCGAGCTGATGTTCACGACTTTCCGGAACACCTCCCTGCCCTCCTCCTTCTCCTTCTTGGCGGGCTCGCGCAGGTGCGGCGCGGCGGCGCGCAGGATCCGGAACGGCACGACGGTGTGGATGTCCAGCATCGCCTGGAACTCGTCGTCGGTCATCTTGTGGGCGACGCCGTCGCGCGTGTAGCCCGCGTTGTTGACGATGATGTCGATCTGGCCGAACTCGTCCGCGGCCTTCTGGATCAGCTGGTCGGGCACGCCCTCCTTGGTCAGGTCGCCGCCGAAGACGGTCGTCTCGCCCGAGATCTCCGACGCCGCCTGCTCGGCGACGTCGGCGTCGAGGTCGTTGATGAGCACACGCGCGCCATGCTCGGCGAGCAGCTGCGCGGTGGCGCGACCGATTCCTCGCGCCGACCCGGTGACGATCGCCGCCTTTCCGTCCAGGACTCCCATTCAGTCTCCTTTGAGGTTGAGCGCCCGGCATCATAGGTACATGGCGCTCCACGCAATCCGGTACGGCATTCCGCTCGTGCTCCTGATCGCCGGCGTGATCGTCAGCGCCACGGCGGGCGGCGTGGGGCTCGCGGCGGGCGCCCTCTTCATCAGCGCCGCCAGCGCCGTGCTGCTCCTGAACGTGCTCTACAGGATCGGCGTCGAGGGCGACAAGGAGCGCGACACCGAGCAGAGCGCGCGCGACTTCTTCGACCAGCACGGCCACTGGCCGGACGAGCCGCCGAGCGCGGCGCGCGGCCGCCGCCCGCGGGCCTAGATGTTCTGCCTCGGGTCTTCCCGAACGCGGGTGATTGGCGGCCGGTTGCCGATGCCGCTGTGGTTCCTGGTGGTGTTGTAGTGGTTGAGCCAGATGGGCAGCGCTTCGGCTCTGGCGTCGCTTGAGCGGTAGCGCTGTCCGTAGGCCCACTCGCGAGCGAGGGTCTGTTGGTAGCGCTCCACCTTCCCGTTGCGCTTGGGCGTGCGCGGGGGGATGAAGCGGTGTCTGATGCCGCGCTCTGCGAGCGGTTCGCGCAGGCCGCGGTTTTTGGCGTAGGAGAAGTGGTTGTCGGTCTGCAGCCGCTTGGCGTGGATGGCGTGGGCGGCGAAGAACGCGAGCGCCCGCTCGACGAAGGCGGTGACGGTGGCGGCCCGCTCGTCCGGGTGGAGCTCGGTGTAGGTGAGCCGACTGTGGTCGTCGAGCATCGAGTGGGCGAACTCCCAGCCGACGCCTGAGCGCTTCTCCTCGCCGCTGCGGTAGCGATCGCCGGTGACCCGGTGACCGGCGCGCGAGAAGCGGGCGAAGCGCTTCGTGTCCATCTGCAGCAGCTCGCCGGGGCAGGGCCACTCGAAGCGCCGAACCTCGCCCTTGGGTGCGCGCGGCGACCGCGACAGCTGCCGCCGCTCCAGGCAACGGGAGACGGTGGCGTGCGCCATCCCGAGCTCCGAGGCGATCAGCCTCGGCCCCCAGCCGGTGCGCCGCCTGGCCTCGCAGACGCGGTCATGGACCTGCTCGCTCGAGCGGGCCGGCTGGCGGCGCGGCGTCGAAGGCCGATCCTCCGCCCAAGCGCCAGACGCCCGCTCCGACGCAGACGAGCGCCGGTAGCGATCGACCCAGTACTGCACCGTCGAAACGCTCACGCGTCGCCAGGCCGCGGCCTGGCGACGCGACATCCCCTCCTCAAGGCACTGCTCGACCAGCTCGACGCGCTGCCAGCGGGGCAGCCACCTACGCTTGTCCTGCATCCGGGTCCTCCTTGCTGTGAGTCGTCGCGGACCCACAGCCCGCGCAGGCACCCGGATGCCTCTAACTCACCCCACCGTTCGGAACGTCCCGAGGCACGTCACCTAGACGGCCGCTCGACCGTTCGTGACGAGCTGGCCCGCGAGAACATCGTCGGCACTCCCGACATGAAGAACGTCGCGAACGAGAAGATCGATAC
>JBKPBS010000057.1:0-14724 GCA_046726915.1 Actinomycetota bacterium | reverse complement strand
CGGCAAGAAGGCATTCGTCACCGCGAGCGGGCCGTAGAGGTTGACAGCGAGCTGCTGTTCGAGCGCGGCCGCATCGCTGAGATCGTCGTACAGCATGACGCCGGCGTTGTTTACGAGGACGTCCAGCGACGGGATGCTCGCAGCGGCCGAGTGGATCTGATCCTGGTCGGTCACGTCAAGCTTGATCGGCGTCACGCGACTATCGGCGGGGGGAGTCGGCTGGCGCATCCCGGCAAAGACGCGCGACGCACCACGCCGCAGTGCCTCGGCGACCAGCGCTTCTCCGACGCCGCGGTTCGCACCGGTGATCAGAACTGTCTTGCCCTCGAGTGTCGTGCCGTCGTTCATTTCCAAGCCTCCTCGGTCGTTTCTTCATTGGATACGCGGGAGCCTCGGGATCCATCGCTCGCTTGCTCACGACTTGTCATGCCGGGCCTGCTTTGGATCCCCCGATCACCCCGTCGAGCGGGACGAGCGTCGATTCGATCATCCTGCGCAATGAGTTCCTCCTGTTCCGTCGCGGCCCACCGCTGAAGCGGCGTCGATCGAGACCAGGCTCCGTCGAGGCGTCCCTCGGGCTTTCGCGTCGGTGCTCACCACAGTGGTCACGAGCAGAGATCCGATCGGCGCTCGAAATCGATCGCTTTCAGCCGCCGGATGACTCGCCGAACAGCCGATAGGCACCGATCGTGCTGACCTCGCTGACGACCGGGGGGTCATCGCAGCGCTCCGCGATGCCCTCCTGGAAGCGCTCGAACGAGGCGAGCGGCGTCAGCTGATTCGGACCGTCCTCGTCGTGCTCTGCGAGGTGGACGAAGCTGACGCCGTCCTCGAGCTTGAACGTCGCGTAGCGGAGCCCCTCGGGCCTCGTTTCGTGCAGCTCGTCGTAGACCGCGCGGACGAGCTCGACGTTCTCCGACACCCGCTCGGGCTTGACTCTGTACCGAACCATGACCCGCTTCACCGTCTACCTCTCCTGGTCGTATGTCGCATCAATCGCCCGCAGGGGCTGGGGAAGGCTCGACCTCGGGACATGGAGCCAAGGAGGAGACCGTGAGCACCGCGAGCTGCTCCTGTGGAACGGCACGCGGCCGGCCGAGGAGGAGGAGCGCGAGCGCGACGCCGATCCCGGCGAGGATGGCGACCGCGAGGAAGGCCGACTGAAAGCCTTCGGTCAGCGCGACCAGCCGGTTGGCGTCGGCGTTCGCGGCCAGGTAGTCGTCGGTGCGGGTCACGGCGACGGTCGTGACGATGGCGACCCCGAGCGCCGCGCCGATCTGGAAGCTGGTGTTGCTGAGCCCGGAGGCAAGCCCCGACTCGCGCTCGGGGACGCCGGCGAGGGCGGCGATCGAGGCGGTGACGAAGGCGAGGCCGACGCCGGGGCCGAACACGAGCAGCCCGAAGAAGATGTCACCGAAATAGGTGCCGCCGACCGAGACCTGGGTGAGCAGCAGCGCCCCGCCGCCCATCAGCGCCATCCCGGCCGCGGCGACCGGGCGGAAGCCGACCCGCAGCACGAACGACTGCCCGAGCACGGAGCCGAGGGCGGCCATGACGGGGAACACGAGCGAGGTGAGCCCGAACTTGACGGCGGAGTAGCCGAGCACCTGCTGGGCGTAGAGCGTGAGGATGAATCCGAGCCCGTACGGGAGCGTGCCGAAGACGAGCATGACCGCATTGGCGCCCACGATTGTGCGCGAGCGGAAGATGCGCAGCGGCAGGAGTGGCGCCGGGTGGCGCGACTCGATCAGCAGGGAGATTGCGAGGAGGACGCCCGAGCCGGCGAGCAGGGCGATCGTCTGCGCATCTCCCCAGCCCTTGTTTGGCGCCTCGACGATCGCGTAGACGAGCAGCGCAAGCGCACCGGTGATGGCGAGCGCTCCGGCGGGGTCGTAACTCCGGCTCGCCACCGTCGCCCGGCTCTCCCGCAGGAGGAGCGGCGAGAGGGCGAGGGCGGCGAGGCCGACGGGGATGTTGATGAAGAAGATCCACTCCCAGCCGAGGCCGTCGACGATCGGGCCCCCGATCAGCCAGGCCGTGGTCGCGCCGATACCGCCGAGCGCGCCCCAGATCCCGAGCGCCTTATTGCGCTCGGCGCCCTCCTCGAAGGTCGTGGTGATGATCGAGAGCGCGGACGGGGTCATGACCGCCGCCCCGATTCCCTGGAAGGCGCGCGCTCCGATCAGCGCCTCGTCCGACCAGGCGAGCCCGCAGAGGAGCGAGGCGAGCGTGAACAGCACGAGGCCGACCATGAACACGCGGCGGCGCCCGAGCAGGTCGGCGGCCCGTCCGCCGAGGAGGAGCAGTCCGGCGAAGGTGAGGGCGTACGCGCTTACCACCCACTGCAGCCCCTGCGCCGAGAAGCCGAGATCCTCCTCGATCGAGGGCAGCGCGACGGTCACGATCGCTGCGTCCAGGATGACCATGAAAAACGCGCCGCAAAGCAGCGCCAGAGCCCACCAGCGGCGCGGGTCGGGTTCGGTTCGGGGCGCGGTTTCCCTCATGTGGCCTCTCGAAGGCTCATTCCTTTCCAGAACTCGGCGAACCGTTCCGTCGTCCAGCCGGCTGCGAAGAGCTCCTCCAGCCGGGCCTCGCGTTCACGGGTTGCCACTTCGTCACCTCCGGGTCGGTGTGGGACGTGGGCTTCGTCGAGCTATCGATCCTGCCCGCCTTCGGTGGGCGCGTCGATTACCTCTGGGGTAAGACGTCATTCACCGACGGGGTGGTCGCCACCCGAGGAGGTCGCGGCTAAAGTCCCGGCATGGCCCTCCCCGAGGGTGCACCGTCGGCGGGGGCGCTGCTACGGGAGTGGCGGCAGCGGCGCAACCTCACCCAGCTCGAGCTCGCCCTGCGATCCGCGGTCTCGGCGCGGCATCTCAGCTTCATCGAGACCGGGCGCGCGCAGCCGAGCCGCGAGATGATCCTCCACCTCGCCGCGCGCCTCGGCGTTCCGCTGCGCGAGCGCAACCGCCTGCTCCTGGCAGCCGGCTTCGCCCCCGTCTACGGCGAGCGTTCACTCGACGAGCGCGAGATGGCCCCCGTCCGAGAGGCGCTCAAGCAGTTCCTAGCCGCCCACGAGCCCTATCCGGCGATAGTCGTCGACCGCCACTGGAACGTCGTCGCCTCGAACCGGGGCGAGGCCTACGTGAACCGCCGGGTCGCGCCCGAGCTCCGGGCGCCGCCGGCGAACGCGCTCCGGATCGCGCTGCACCCGGATGGCATGGCGTCGCACACCTCCAACCTCGCCGACTGGAGCGGCTTCCTGCTCGCACGGCTGCGCCGCGAGATCGAAGCGACAGGCGATCCCGAACTCGAAGCCCTCTACGAAGAGCTCGCCGCCTACCCTGGAGTGGCGAAGGAGGAGGATCGCACAGACGCACCGACGCCGAACGAGGTCATGCTCAAGCACGAGCTCCGCCTCGACGACACAGACCTCGCCCTCTTCTGCACCTTCACCACGTTCGGAACCGCCCGCGACCTCACGCTCGCCGAGCTCACGATCATCGCCTTCTACCCGGCCAACCCGCAAACCGCGGAAGCCCTCGCCGCCGCCGCCAGCGAAGCGCAGCCGGATTAATCGCGGGTATCACGCGGCCACCTACGCTCAGCGACGCTCACCAGCGAGCGCGGCGACGCTGTGTTACGTACCAAGGTCCGCAAGGACGCGTTCGAGCGCCGCGCCGCGAATGTAAAGCTACGGCACGCATGGCGTCTGCCGTCCGCGCGTCGGCCGGGAAGAACGATTCGATCGAGAGCTCGGCGATGGTAACGTCGAGCGCCGTGCCGAAACTCGTCCTCGTGCTGATGAACGAGAGCTCCAGGTCTCCATCGCGCGCCCTCAGCGGCACAGCCACATCGGCGAAGGCCGGGTCGAGAGGCCGTTCGGGGTCGCCGCTCGGATACGAGGCAAGCTCGCCGTGCAACGCGGTCAATGCGGGATCGCCGGTCGCGAGGGCGTCCCGCCTGAGGCGCTCGAGCAGATGCGTGCGCCACTGCCGGAGATTGACGATCCGTGGCGCGACACCCTCGGGATGCAGGCTGAGCCGGAGGACGTTGACCGGCGGCTCGAGCAGGTGCGGCGCGACTCCCTCGACGAGCGAGGCAAACGCACGGTTGGCCGACACGAGACCCCAGTGCCGATCGACCACGAGCGCCGGATACGGCTCGTGCCCTCGCAGCACCTGCTCGATCGCTTCGCGCACCGGACCCATCTCGGGAACATCGAGCTCGCGCTGCGCGTAGGCCGGCGCGTAGCCCGCGGCCAGGAGCAGGTCGTTGCGCTCGCGGAGCGGAACCTCGAGCCGCTCGGCCAGATGGAGCAGCAGCTCCGCGCTCGGGCGCGAGCGGCCGGTCTCGACGAAGCTCAGATGGCGCGACGAGACGTCCGCCTGCAGCGCGAGCTCGAGCTGACTGAGCCGGCGGCGCCGGCCGCCACTCTCGCAGCATCACACCGACCGGCGGCCGACTGACAGCGATCGTCACGCGTCAAATCGTAAGTCGGCTCCTGGCATTGGCCATTACCTCAGAGGTCATCGACACGGCTCACGCGTCGTTGCACGCTGGTCAGAAAACCCGAGCCAAAGGAGTCTCACATGGCCGATGTGACCCACATCGTTCAGCGGTATCTCGATACCTGGAACGAGAACGATCCGGATCGCAGCCGCGCCGTACTCGCGACCGTGTGGGCGGAGGATGGATCGTACGTCGACCCGCGTGCGGGCGTCTGCGGTCAGGACGAGGTCTCGGCGTTGCTCGGCGCCGTTGAGAGGGAGGTTCCGGGCCACGCCTTCCCCCGTCTCGGTGACATCGACGGCCATCACAGTGTCTGCCGCTTCTCCGGAGAACTCGTCCCCATTTCGGGCGGAGATTCGATTTCCGTCGGCTTCGACGTCGCCGAGACTGACGGCGACGGACGCATCCGCAGCGTCATTGGCTTCCTCGACAGGGCGCCCCGGACGTGATCGCGCTGTTCGTGGGGTCCGTCATCGCCCTCGTCGTCTCGCTCGCCGACACTCCTCGATACCGCTTCACAGTCTCGCCGCCTGGCGAAGTGAGTTCACCTGTCGCGCGCGCCGGCGCTGGCTGGCGCCTGCGCGAAAGGCACACCTGGTGGGCAGCTGCATCGGCGCGATCTCGCCAGGGGCAGGTCGAGCGGACCACGATCTTCATCCGCTGCCTGTCGTGATGGCCGTGGACCCTGCAGGTGGCCAGTGAGGACGCATTCCCCGTCAACGGCACATTGATGTTCTCTGCACTCGCAAACGTGATCGATCGCCGCCCCTGGCCGCTGCTGGCGGTCGCGCTCGCAATCGTCGCGATCGCCGCCCCGCTCGGGATCCACGTCCGCGACCACCTGAAGCCGCGCGGCTTCGACGTCGCCGGCTCGGGCAGCGCGAAAGCGCGTGAGATCATCGCCCGGGCGAGCGGCACCGATCCCGCCAGCAGCGTGCTCGCGCTCGTCCGCCTCGGCGCCCCGATCGCCAGTAGGAGCTCGCAGCACCGGATCGCCGCCGTCGAGGCGAGACTGCGCCGCGACCCCGCGGTCGCGGCTGTCCTGGACTGGCGCTCCGCCCACAACCCGGCGATGGTCGGGCGCGATCGCCGCTCGACCTATCTGATCGCCGCGCTGCGGCCGCTCGACGACAGACAGCAAGAGGAAGCCGGGAAGCGACTGCTTGCGAGCTTCGCCGACGACCCGCAGGTCACTCTAGGCGGCAACCCGGTCGCCAACGAAGAGATCTCGAAGACGATCGAGGACGACCTGCGCCGGGCCGAGCTGCTCGCCGTCCCCCTGATCGTGCTGCTCTCGTTTTTCCTCTTCCGCGGTTTCGTGGCGAGCCTGCTGGCGCCGATCGCGGGCGCGATCACGGTGATCGTCAGCTTCTTCCTGCTCCGCGAGTTGGCCGCGCTGACCTCGCTCTCGATCTACGCGCTCAACCTCGTCACCGGGCTCTCGATCGGGCTCTCGATCGACTGGAGCCTGCTCCTGCTCTCCCGCTACCGTGAGGAGCGCGCGAAGACGGCAGACCTCGGGCTCGCCCTGCGCCGGGCCCTCGTACCGGCCGGCCACACGATCTTCTTCAGCGCCCTCACCGTCGCCGCCTCGATGGCCGCCCTGCTTGTGTTTCCGCTGCGCTTCCTTCGCTCGATGGGCTACGGCGGGATCGTCGCCTCGATCGTCGCCATGCTGGTCGCCCTGATCGTGCTCCCCACCATCCTGCGCCTCCTCGGGGAGCGGATCGACGCGCTCACGCTCCCGCGCTGGCGTGACCCGAGTCGAGTGGCAGCGCCCTCTCGCTTCTGGCGCGAACTTGGCCGCCTCGTCACCGAGCACCCCATCCCCGTCGCAACGCTTGTTGTGGCGCTGGCGATCGTCGTTGCCACGCCCGTTTTCCGCATCCAGTGGACGACGGTCGACGCGAGCAGCCTGCCCACGTCGGCCCAGGCCTTCCAGGCCGACCGCGTGATCAATCGATCGCGCGAGTTCATCCCGAACGGCGGCACCCCCTTCTACCTCGTCCTCAGAGCGCCTGCGACCGCCTCCGCGACGGCCGCCGACATCGCGGACCGGGCACGCCGCCTCGACGGCGTCCTCGGCGTTGGCGAGCCTCGCTTCCTGGGCAGCGACACCTGGCAACTCAACCTGATCGCCGCTCAGCCGTCCTACAGCGCCACGACGCAGCACCTGGTCGGCCAACTGCGCGCGCTGACGAGCGGCTACCAGCTCTTCGTCGGCGGCGATGCCGCCGCCTTCCACGACGAGCGCGCCGCGATCGCCTCCGACCTCCCGCTCGCGATCGCGCTCCTCGCTGCCGCGACGCTCCTCATCCTCTTCCTGCTCTCCGGCTCGCTCGCCGCGCCGCTGCTCTCACTGGCGATGACCGCGCTCACGCTGGCCGCGGCCTTTGGAGCGCTGATCCTGATCTTCGAGGACGGACGCTTCGAAGCACTGCTCGGCTACACGAGCCAGGGCGCGCTCGACCTGACCATCCCGCTCGTCCTCGCCGCGCTCGTCTTCGCGATCACGACCGACTACGGCGTCTTCCTGCTCAGCCGCGTGCGCGAAGCCCGGCTGCAGGGCCGCGCCGACAGAGAGGCAATAGGCCGCAGCGTCGCCACCGTCGGCCGCATCGTCACCTCGGCGGCGGTGCTGTTCGCGGTCTCGATCGGCGTCTTCGGGACGTCGAACGTCGTCGTCCTAAAGATCCTCGGTATCGGCACCGCCCTCGCGGTGCTCGCCGACTCGGTCCTCGTGCGCTGCCTGCTCCTCCCCGCCTCCCTCCAACTGCTCGGCCAGCGGGCCTGGTGGCTGCCCCCCTGGCTCGCCCGCTTGCACGGACGCATCGGCCTGCACGAAGCGGTCGACTCCGCGCCTATGCTGGACACACCCGCATCGGCGAGCGCCGAATAAGCGAGTGAGGCGGCTGATCGAAGACTACGCGCTGCTGTCCGACCAACAGACGGCGGCGCTCGTCCACCGCCATGGCTCGATCGACTGGTGCTGCTTCCCGCGTTTTGACTCCGACGCCTGTTTCGCGGCGCTGCTCGGCGACCGCGAGCACGGCCGCTGGCTCGTCGCGCCGAACGTGCCGGGCGAGGCGAGGCGCCGCTATCGCGCCGGATCGCTCGTGCTCGAGACCGAGTGGGAGGCGCCGGAAGGGAAGATCCGAGTGGTCGACTTCATGCCGCCGCGGCGGCCGGCGCCGACGATCGTCCGAATCGTGGAGGGAGTCTCCGGTCGGGTGACCGTTCGGTCTGAGCTCGTGCTCCGATTCGGCTACGGCCGGGTCGTTCCATCATTGCGCCGTCTCGATGACGCGCATGTTGCGATTGCCGGCCCGGATGCGACCGTGCTGCGCACCTCCCTACCGCCGACAGCAACGGACGCGGCGGGAGCCTCGACCTTCGAGATCGGCGCCGGTGACGAGGTGGCCTTCGCGCTCAGCTGGTTTCCGTCGCACACCCCGCCTCCGGGCGCGTTGGACGTCGAGGAGGCGGCGCGAGAGACGGAGACGTTCTGGCACAACTGGGCCTCGCGCTGCGGCTACGAAGGGCCATACCGCGAGGCTGTCCTGCAATCGCTGACCGCGCTCAAGGGCCTCACCTACGAGCCGACCGGCGGCATCGTCGCCGCGCCGACGACCTCGCTGCCGGAGTGGCCGGGCGGCGAGCGCAACTGGGACTACCGCTACTGCTGGCTGCGCGACGCGACGCTGACGCTGCTGGCGCTCATCCATGCCGGCTACCGCGAGGAAGCGAGCGAGTGGCGCGCGTGGCTGGTGCGCGCGGCAGCGGGCGACCCGGACGAGATCCAAATCATGTACGGCGTCGCCGGTGAGCAGAAGCTGCCGGAGTCGATTGTGGACTGGCTGCCGGGCTTCGAGGGATCACGACCGGTCCGGGTCGGCAACGCCGCCGCCGGACAGGAGCAGCTCGACGTCTACGGCGAGGTGATGGACGCGATGTACCAGGCCCGCACCCACGGCATCGGCGCCTCGCTCCCCACCTGGGAGCTCGGCCGGCGCGCGCTGCGGCAGCTCGAGCAGCGCTGGCGCGAACCCGACGAAGGGATCTGGGAGGTGCGGGGCGGGCGCCGGCACTTCACCCACTCCAAGGTGATGGCCTGGGTCGCCTTCGACCGCGGCATCCGCTTCTGCGAGGAGCTCGGCCGCGAAGGACCAGTCGAGCGCTGGCGCGCGATCCGGGACGAGATCCACGCCCAGGTCTGCCGCCAGGGCTGGAACGACGAGCTCGGCTCGTTCACCCAGTCGTACGGCGACTCGCGGCTGGACGCCAGCCTGCTGCTGCTGCCCCAGGTCGGCTTCCTGCCACCCGAGGATCCCCGCGTCCGCGGCACCCTCGCCGCCGTCCAACGACAACTCTCGATCGACGGCTTCGTCCTCCGCTACCGCAGCGAGGACGAGATCGACGGCCTCCCCAGCGGCGAGGGCGCCTTCCTGCCCTGCTCCTTCTGGCTCGTCGACGCGCTCGCCCTCGACGGCCGCCACGACAGGGCGACAGAGCTCTTCGAGCGGCTGCTGGGAGTGCGCAACGACCTCGGCCTCCTCGCCGAAGAGTACGACCCCCGCAGCGGCCACCTGCTCGGCAACTTCCCACAGGCCTTCTCCCACATCGCCCTCCTCAACAGCGCCTTCACCTTGGCCAGCACCGCCACCGATGGGGTCGCGAGCCCAGCGCGGAAACACCAACGCACGCGTTGAGCGAGCGCGGCAATTCGCGGATCCGCCCACGGGACGGTCAGCGTCGCCGCCGACGAGCATTGGCGCTGACGACAGGCGGGCGTTCAGAATGAACACGGTGCATCGAGGGGCGCCGGGGGTACCGCGCTTGAGGCTGCGACTCTGACAGGCGCGGACTGACGCATCACGCTCGCCACGCCCGGCGGCCAATCAATCGGCGCCTGCCGCATGGACCTCGAAGCTGAACATCATCCCACTCTCGTGGTGTTCGGCGATGTGGCAGTGCGCCATCGAGCGGCAGGGGCGGCGGCGTGGTGGGTCGTTCAGTAGGCGAGGATGGCCTTGACGGCGTCGACGACGACGAGTCGCCGGCGCGCGCGCGAGAGTCGCTGCAGGACGCCGGTGAGTTCCGGGGTCTGTGAGCCGAGAGCAGGCCTGCGCGAGGCGGGCACCGTCCTGACACCGGTTGATCGCACCATCTCGATCGCGAACGGAAGCATCCGGCTGCGCACGTTCATTCCCGACTGTGGGATGCCAAAATTCGGTGCGCATCGCGGGATATGGCCGATTTGCAGGCAGGACGCCAATTTTGGCACCCACAGGCGACAGCCGCTTGGACGGTTTCCTCGCAGAGCAGGGACGCGCCGCGCGTCCGCGGGCAAGCTCGCGCAAACGGCTCGTCGAACGGAGCACGCGACATGGATGCACAGAAGCTGGTCGAGCGCTAGCTTCGCAGCCTGCCCGCCTCGGCTTGGCTGACGTGTCCGACCTCGACCAGCCAGCGGACGGTGTCGACGAGGGTTTCGCGCAGCGGGCGTGGCTCGACGCCGAATTCGCTCCGGGTCTTCGAGTCGTCGCAGCGAGCTGCGCAGTTCATCACCCAGATCCCCTCGCCCTGCCAGGGCAGCCGCGTCTTCAGCCGCCGCTGGGCGACGTCGGCGGCGCGGCCGAAGGCGGCCAGGAACCAGCGCGGGAAGATTAGAAACCGGATCCGCCGCCCGCTGAGCTCGGCGAGCGTGCGGATGAGGTCTGGGAGCGAGATGTAGTGGCCGGCGACCAGGTAGCTCCGCGGCCCGCGGCCCGCCTCCAGCACCGCGGCGAGCACGACGGCGAGGTCGCGGACGTCGGCGATGTGCATGCCGCCCTGCATGACGATCGGGTACCGGTTCTTCAGCACATTGGTCGCGAGCGTCGCCCCCTCGCCGAAGTGCGGATCCTGCGGCCCCCAGACCGCCGCCGGCAGGACGCTGACGACCGGCGCGCCCTGGGCCTGGTACTTGCGCGCGACCAGCTCAGAATCCGCCTTCGACCGGGAATAGGGCCAGGCCGCCTGCCCGACCGGCGAGTCGGGAGCCAGGACGGCGCCCTCGGCCGGCGGCAGGAGTGCGAGTTCGCTCGACACGAACACGATCGGGTCGAGCCCGAGCCGATGCGCGGTGCCGAGCACGATCTCGGTCCCGCGGACGTTGACCGCACGCATCTCCTCGGCCCTGCGCGCGTCCATGGAGAAGACCGAAGCCGCATGCAGGACGGCGTCACAACCCTCGAGCGCGTGTTCGACCGCGGCTGGGTCGGTCACGTCGCCGATCGCGGTCTCGACCTCGTCGACGCCGAGCGGCACGAGCGCAGCGGGAATCCGCTCGGGCGACCTCGCCAGGATGCGGACTCGGTGCCCCGCCCCGACTAGCGCCGCGATCGCATGGGAGCCGACGTAGCCCGTTCCCCCGGTAATCAGCACAAGCATTTGCCCGCCTAGCGGCCGATCCTATGCCGAACCTTTGAGCAGTCCGACCATATGTCCTTCCGAGTCGCTGAATTGCCCCAGCTCCACTCCCGGCTGCACCTCGGAGCGGCCGGTCAGGCATGTGCCACCGAGCTTTTCGACCCGCGCGAGCGCCGCCTCGACATCAGCAACCTCGATGTAGAACGTCAAGTGTCCCTGCATGCCTTCGGGGATGTCGCCGATCCCGCCGCCGATTCCGACGCCTTCGAAGTTGGTCTCGCGGTGGACGAGGCCGTGGCCGAGCGGGTTGTCGGCATCGATTGTCCATTCGAATAGCTGGCGTAGAAGCGTCGGCGCAGCTTCTCGCCGTCCCTGCCCATGACGTCGAAATGGATCACCGGACGACCCATCTGGGCTCCTCTCTGCGAGTCGGGTGTTGATCGCCGACAAATTCGTGGAACTGGGACGAGTCGACGAAGATGTCGTTCTCGCAGAGGAGCCCGTCGCGGACGCGCGTGGCAGAGATCGGGGGAGCAGCGCGAGCAATTCTTCCAGCGCCTGCATATACGCCGCCTTGCCGCGGAAGGTGTTCCCCGGCCAGTAGCCGACGATGTCGTCAGTGATGATCAACGGAACCCACTTCAGATCGGGCTCATTCCAGAACTCCGCAAACAGCTCGGCCGTCTGGCCGCGGGAGCTCCGCTAGCCGAGCTTCGCGTTCGCCTGTTGCCACTGCGTCACCTCTAGGTTGGTCTAGGACGTCTACTTCGTTGAGCAGTCGATCCTGCCCGCGCTGGCTGCACGAGTCGATTACCTGCGGGGTAAGACCCCGTTAACCGACGGGGGTGGTCGCCAACGGAGAAATACGCGGCTAGGGTCACGGCATGGGACCGCGATGGCAGACGGGGCGGTCACGGCGGGCGGCAGAGGCGCTCGCCGTGACGCATTGGCGCTACGCGAGCGGCGTCAGCTCGATCGCGTGCACGACGATCATCTTCTGAACGGCTGGCACATCCACGTCCGCTGCAACCTCGTCGTCGAGGAAGTCCGAGAGAAGTGGTGGCCTGTCGCCGAGGTAGACGTCTGTCGCAAAGAGACCGGCGGCGGTGCCGAGGGGGCCGACGCCGAAATCTCGGACGAAGGCGGGCGCCCGCGTTATGCCGCGCGCGAGGAGACCGAAGGCGCGGTGGTAACCGTCCCGGAGGACGTAGCGTCCGTGATGGCGCGCGACTTGGAGGAATGAGGGCAGGACTGCCACTGAGAAGCCGAAGACGGGCCCGTTCTCCGACGGTCCATTCATGGCGCCGGTGATCCGCAGGTTCGGGTTCGGAGCGGTGATGATCCACGCCTTCCTCTGCTCGTCGAACTGCGCCGGGATCTCCGCCGTCGACGGCGCAGGAAGAGTCACCGCCGCGATGGACACGAGGTCATCGGGATCGACCTCGCTGACGCGATCCCCGGCTTGCTGCGAGGCCACCGACTGCTGAAGCGAACAGACGCGTGTGAGGTCTGCAACGCGGGCGGTCCAGCCCTCCTCCCAGAAGGCACCAGTGTCCGGCTGCTGGCGGAGGCGCTCGACAATCGTCGCGAGCGCGGGGTCGGTCGCGTCGATCATCCCGTCCTGGTCGATCCCGGGCTCCCTCTCCGCCACCACGGCGCGCGCCGCCTCGACACGCTCGATCAAATCCTGGTTCTGAACACCTTCGTGGCGACCGCCGGCGAGCGCTATTGCGCCGCGCTCGGGAGGCATCCAGCCGATAAGGGCGCGGCCGGGGCGTCGGAAGGTCGCGACCTCTTCGGCGACGAGTGGCGCTGCAGGGTTAGTAGACACGGAGACTGCTCCCTTCTTTGGCCGTCGAGCCCGTGCGCAAGGGGCGTCGACGCGGGACTGCTTCCAGCGTCAGATGGAACCAACCGCCTCGGACGGCAAGAAGGCCGCGGGCCGGCCGGTTGCGCTCCGACCAGCCTCGCGGCAACGGATCCGTCCTTGCTGGAAGCAGCCGCCCGCAAGAGCAGCCGAGCCAAGTCTCGCACACCGGTCGGAAGTCCTTAAACGCGACTGACGCGCGCGCTCGTCCCGCGGCGCGGCCGGGAAAGGTCCAGCCCCGCTCCCTTCCTCGCGGTGCAGAACGCCTGGCAGTGACACGCGCCTCACTTATGGAACTTGCACGTACCGAAAGTGTGCTAGGCTAACTTCCGGTACGGGCTAGTTCTATAAGGAGAGACGATGCAGGCGGATGCAGCGAGAGGTCACATGGGAAGACCCCGGGACACGCGCGCCGATCGCGCCATCCTGGAGACGACGCTCGAGCTGATCGCCGAGCGCGGAGTCCACGCCTTTCGGACCGAGGACGTAGCCGCCCGGGCCGGAGTGGGCAAGGGCGCGATCTACCGCCGCTACCGCTCGAAGGACGAGCTGGTCGCGGCGGCGGTCGCCGGGCTCGTGCGCGTGGAGATCGCCGTCCCCAACACCGGCTCGACCCGGGGCGATCTGCTCGTCCTGATGCGTGAGGCGGTCGGCCTCTACAGCGGCTCGCTGCCCGGGCGGCTGATGCCCAACCTAATCGGAGCGATGGCCGAGCAGCCGGAGCTAGCGCGTGCGATTCGGGACGGGTTCCTCGCCGGCCGCCGATCGGCACTGAGCGAGGTGCTGCGGCGCGGCGTCGAGCGCGGCGACCTGCGTCCCGACCTCGACCTCGAACTCGCCCTTGATGTGCTCGGCGGGCCGCTCTTCTACCGGCTGCTCGTCACCGGCGGCCCGCTCGACGAGCAGCTCGCCGAAGGCGTCGCCGACCTGATCCTGCGCGGCTTCGCACCGGATGAGCCCAGGCACGCGAACTCCACGAGGAAGCGAAAGGAGCTACCACGATGAAGATCCACGCAATCCAGACAGGAACGGTCGCCCTCACCAGCGCCTGGCGGGAGGGCGTCGGCCACGGCAGGCGGCGCCTGCTGCACGCGATCGTCGACCGCGAATGGACGGAGCCGCTTCCGATCTACGCCTTCGCGATCGAGCACCCAGAAGGCGTGATCGTCGTCGACACCGGCGAGGACGCCCGCGCCTCCCAGCCGGGCTACTTCGCCGGCTGGCACCCGGGCCTGCGCGCCTTTCGCGAGCAGGTCGAGCCCAAGCAGGAGATCGGTCCGCAGCTCCAGCGGCTCGGCATCCAGCCAGGCGACATCCGCTGGGTCGTGCTGACCCACCTGCACACCGATCACGCCGGCGGGCTGCACCACTTCCCCGACAACGAGATCCTCGTCACGCGCAGGGAGCTCGAGTACGGATCGGGGCTGCACGGCCGCCTCCGCGGCTACGTCGCGAACAAGCAGTGGCCGGCCTGGTTCAGGCCAACCCTCTTTGAGCTCGAGGAGGAGCCGTTCGGGCCGTTCCCACAAAGTCTGCGCCTGACGGAAGCGGGCGACGTCGTGCTCGTTCCGCTCCCCGGTCACACGCCCGGCCAGATCGGCGTCCTCGTCGACCAGGGCGACCACACCACGTTCCTCGCCGGCGACAGCTCCTACACCCAAGAGCTGATGCTTCGCGGGAAGCCCGACGGCGTCGGGGCGGACGAGGAGGCAGAGCGGATCACGCACGAGCGGATCCGTGCCTTCGCCGAGGCCACCCCCACCGTCTATCTCGTCGCGCACGACCCCGAGACGGGCGCCCGCCTCGCCGAACGGCGGCTCGTGCAGCCGGTCCCACTGAAGGCGGCAGCATGATCACCTTCGAGACGAGCACGCGGATCGACCGCCCGATCGAGGAGGTCTTCGCCTACGTCTCCGATCCGCGCAACTTCCCGC
>JBKPBS010000056.1:0-12119 GCA_046726915.1 Actinomycetota bacterium | reverse complement strand
TCTTGTCGGGAACAGCGGCCCAGCAGGCGCTGCAGGCAGTCGACGCCATCGCTGAGTCCATCGCGTCGATCACTGCATCACCGGGCGAGCGAGACCCATCGCTCGGCAGGGGACAGGCCGGTCTGGCCCTCCTGTACGCCTGGCTGTCCCGGACCCGCCGCATGCCGCAGGCGGACGTCCTCGCACGGCAGTGCCTCGACGAGGCGATCGAGGCGGCGTCGACGCAGGCGATGAACGTTTCCCTCTACGGCGGATTCACGGGGATAGCGTGGGCAGCCGAGTTGGTGGACCGCCTCCTCGACCCGGACGCAGAGGACCGCAACGAGGCGGTCGACGACGCCCTCCTGCGACTCGTGTCGCGCGCTGACCGCTGGTCGGCGCCGTACGACCTTGTCGTGGGCCTCACCGGTCTCGGCGTGTACGCCCTGCAACGGTACCCGCGCCCCGCGGCCACCGAATGCCTCAGCCGGGTCGTCGAGCGGCTCCACGAGTGCGCCCGGCACGACGAGCATGGGCTCTACTGGTGGACGCCACCCGCGGAGATAGACGAAGAATCCCAGAAGCAGTACCCGTCCGGGCGCGTCGATCTGGGCGTCGCGCACGGCGTGGCCGGAGCCATCGCCCTTCTTGGCAGCGTCTGCGGCGCCGGGGTCGAGCGGGCGACGGCGCGCCCGCTCCTCGAGGGGGCAGTAGGGTGGCTCTTGGCGCATTCGCTGCCGACCGAAGCGGGCCCGACCTTCCCCGTCTGGGTGGCGCCGGGCCTCCAGCCCTGGCCCGCCCGCTGCGCATGGTGCTATGGGGATCCGGGGATCGCGGCCGCCCTCTTGATGGCGGCTCGAGGCGTGGGTGATGCTGACTGGGAGCGAGCGGCGGTGGCGCTGGCCTGCCGGGCGGCGGAACGGCCGGCGTCGGAGACAGGGGTGGTCAACGCCAACTTCTGCCACGGAGCGGCCGGGTTGGCCCACCTCTACAACCGCATGTACCAAGCCACCGGAGAACGCGCGCTCGGCCGCGCCGCCGTGTACTGGCTCGAACGCACGCTCGACTTCTACCGTCTCGCCAGAGACACCGGGGACTCGTGGGTGCAGGGAAACTGTGACCCGGCCCAGCGCGACCTGTGGACGTGGACCGGCGTGGAACTGGTCGACGGAGCCGCCGGGGTCGCCCTGGTCCTGCTGGCTGCGGCCACATCCGTCGAGCCCACCTGGGACCGGATGTTCCTGGTCTCGGCCCCGACGCCTGACCCGGGCACGACAAGTGACTAAGCGCGACGGGGCCGGCGGGCAGGTCACCCCGTCGGGGTTCTTCGCCCTGCGGACGCCCTTGCTGGCGTTCGACGAGATGGCGGCCTGGAGTGAGGGACTGGAAGCCGTCGGCTCGCTCGGGGACGCCCAGGGTCTGGGAGCGGCCGTCGAGCGGGACCGGGCCAAGCTCCGGGACAGGCTCCTGGCGGCGGTCACCAGTCCCGAGCTGCGAGATGCGATCTTCGTCGCCTCACCGAGCTTGGACGAGGCCCTCGAGGTTTGGCGCAGGGAACCGGACAGCAAACAAGGCCGCAAGCTCGAGTCCGCCGTGGTGTCGTACTTCAGCCGAGCGGCGGCCCGAGCCACCCCCTTCGGTCTGTTCGCGGGATGCACCACCGGCACCATCGACACGCAGACCAGCCTGCACCTGCAGGCGCGCGAGCGGTACGAACGTCACAGCCGGCTGGACATGGACTACCTGTGGGCGCTGGCCGAAGCCGTCGAACGCGACCCTCAGCTCCGCAAGCTCTTCGTGTACGAGCCCAACTCCAGCCTCTACGAGACAGCTGGTCGCCTGCGTCTGGCCGAAGCTCGGCTGACCGCTACCGGCCGCTCCTACCACCTTGTTGCCGTCGACAAGAGCCCGTATCTCACGGCCGTGCTCGAGAACGCCCAAGGAGGCACGACGCTGGAGGCCGCGGCGGAGGTGTTGGTCGACGACGAGATCGGCCAGGCCGAGGCCGAGGAGTACGTGGCGGAGCTGGTCGAAAACCAGCTCCTCGTCAGCGACGCCCGTCCGGTCGTCACGGGAGGCGAGCCGGTGCCCGGCCTGGTCGCCACCCTGATCCGTCACGCCGCGACGGCGCAGATAGCCGCGCGACTCGACGAGGCGCGGGCCGCCCTCGAGGCGATCGACGCCGCGGGGCTTGGGGCATCGCCCCACCGCTATCGAGCGATCGGCTCGGTCCTTGCGGATCTCCCCGCTCAGCCAGAGATGTCCCGTCTCGTGCAGGTCGACCTGGTCAAACCCGCCCAGGAGGTCACGCTCGGCAGCCGGGTCGTCGCCGAGATCACGCGAGGCGTCAGGATCCTCCATCAGCTGGCCGCCCCCCAGGAGTCTGGAGGCCTGGCCCGGTTTCGCGAAGCGTTCTCCAGACGCTACGAGACCCGGGAGATCCCGCTGGTCGAAGCGCTGGATGAGGAGATCGGCATCGGCTTCGAGCGGTCCGACTCGCCTCTTGCCGAGGCCTCACCGCTGCTGGCCGGGCTCCCGTTCCCCGCTGGTGATCGAGAGGCGATGCCTTGGACCGGGCGCGACGCGTTGCTCCTGGGCAAGCTGGCGCACGCGCTTGCCGAGGGAGCCGATGAGATCACGCTCGAGGCATCCGACCTCGAGGCGCTGGCCTCGCAGCAGCATCGTCCACTCCCTGATGACTTCTACGTGGTGGCCAAGGTGGCGGCCGAGTCCGACCGCGCCATCGCGCAGGGTGCGTTCCGCGTCTTCCTGCAGTATGTGGACGGGCCGCCTGGCGCCCTCATGCTCGGCCGCTTCTGCCACGCCGACCAGACGCTGCACGAGTTCGTCCGCACCGAGCTTCGGGCGGAGGAGGAACGCCGGCCCGAGGCGGTGTTCGCGGAGATCGTGCATCTTCCCGACGGCCGGACCGGCAACATCCTCTGCCGTCCGGTGCTGCGCGAGTACGAGATTCCCTACCTCGGCCGCTCGGGCGCGCCGACCGACCGCCAGATTCCCGTCACCGACCTGCTGGTCTCGGTGCGCAACGACCGGATCGTTCTGCGCTCGCGGCGCCTGGGACGCGAGGTCGTGCCGAGGCTCACCACCGCCCACGACGAGGACTGGCGGAACCTGGGCGTGTACCGGTTCCTGTGTGCGCTCCAGCGCCAGGACGTGGTGTCGGACCTCAAGTGGGACTGGGGTCCGCTCCGGGACGCCCCCTTCCTGCCTGGGGTCGTCAGCGGACGCCTCGTCCTGTCCCGCGCCCGCTGGAAGCTCACCGAGGCCGAACTGCTGGCGCTTGGCCAGCCAGGGATTGCCGACCAGTTTGCCGCCGCGCAGGCGTTGCGCGCAGAGCGGCGGCTGCCGCGCTACGTGGTCCTCGTCGATCGTGACCAGCAGCTCGTCATCGACCTCGACAACGTGCTGAGCGTCGCGGCGCTCGGTCACCACCTCCGGGGGCAACGCCAGGCATCGCTCGTCGAGATGTTCCCCGGCCCCGATGAGCTGTGCGTCACCGGCCCGGAAGGCCGTTTCGTGCACGAGTTGGTCGTTCCGTTCGTCCAGGCGGCTCCGGCGCGACCCGAGCCCGAGATCGCGGCCCCGCAAGTGACCAGAAGCCTCGTACGTCGCCGCTTCCCACCGGGCTCGGAGTGGCTGTATGCCAAGCTCTACACGGGGACGGGAACGGCCGATCAGCTGCTCAACCACGTCGTGGGCCCACTGGTACGGTCGTCGTTGGCCTCCGGAGCCGCCGATGCGTGGTTCTTCATTCGCTACGCCGATCCCGACTGGCACCTGCGACTGCGTCTTCATGGCGAACCCGGGCGGCTCCACGCCGAGGTGCTGCCCGGCTTGCAAGCAGCCGCGGCCCCGCTCCTGGAGACAGGGCAGCTGTGGCGCCTGCAGCTGGACACCTACGAGCGCGAGGTCGAGCGCTATGGTGGCGATCGAGGGATCGAACTGGCCGAGCTGGTGTTCGCCGCGGACAGCGAGGCCGTGATCACCATCATGGGGCCGCTTTCGGGCGATACCGGCCTTGATCTCCGCTGGCGTCTGGCCATGTGCGGCATCGACCTGCTCTTCGACGATCTCGGGCTCACGCTGCAGGAGAAGCGGTCCGTGGCGCGACGGATGCGCGACGGCTTCGGCCGGGAGTTCGGGATCGACGGCAACTTCAGGAACTGGGTGAGCCAGCGCTACAGGGCCGAGCGAGCTCGCCTCGAGGCGTTGCTCGATCCCGGACACGATCCGCCGCCAGCCATGGCCGCGGGACTCGACGTTCTGCGCCGGCGATCCCGCCGGCTCGCCCCGGTGGCGGCGGAGCTGCGGCAGCTCGACGAGGCCGGGCGTCTCTCGGCGACGATCTCCGACATCGCGATGGCCTACGCGCACATGCACTCCAACCGCTTGCTGCGCTCCGCCCAGCGTGCGCACGAGCTCGTCCTCTACGAGCTCCTCAGCCGCGCCTACAGCTCACAGGCCGGGCGCCAATCCGTCGTGCCATGACCGAACCGCCATCCCTGTTTCGCCGCGAGGCGCTCGACTTCAAAGCCGGCGAGCTGGGACCCGGCGACGTGCTACGGATCGACCCTCCGTGGAGCCGGTGGTCGTATTGGGTCGTGCTGGCGTTGGTGGTGGCAGGTGTAGTCGTCACGATCACCGTGCACACCTCCAAGACCACCTCGGGGCCGACATCGATCAACGTGCGCGAGCGGACGTTCGCGGCCCTCGTCCCCGACGCCGCCTCCCCAGATCTCCACCGCGGTCAGGTCATTCGCCTCGAACTGCCCGGAGCGACGGGGCCGGCCGTTGCCGCCCGGGTACTTCGGTTCAAGGTTGCCGATCAGGCTGGCCTGCGCCGAGCCGGCTTCGCTTCGTCTTCCCAGCCGGGCGTCCTGGTCACCGGGGTCCTCGAGGGGCACCCCGACCTGGCATCGTTGCCATCGTCGCCGCCGGAGGGTCGCGCCGTCGTCGTGCTCGGCTCCCAGAGGATCCTCGATCTGTTCCTTGACCAGCTTGGGGGCATGCTGGGGATGGTTGGGGGTTCGTAGTGCGTCGGCGAGTCCCCCTGGTCCGGCAGCTGGCGTTGACCGACTGCGGTGCCGCCTGTCTGGCCATGGTGCTCGCCTACCACGGCAGGGAAGTGCCGCTCGACGAGCTGCGGCAGATGACGAGCACCAATCGCGACGGGGTCGACGCGTTGGCCGTGACCCAGGCGGCGCGGCAGTACGGCTTGCGCGTACGGGGCGTGGCCGCGGACCTCGACGACCTCGAGCACCTCCCTCCCGCCACGATCCTCCACTGGGACTTCACGCACTTCGTCGTCTTCGAGCGTCTGCGCAGAAACGCCGTGCAGGTCGTGGATCCGGCGGTGGGACGCCGGCGACTGTCCATCGACGTCTTTCGCCGCTCCTACACCGGTGTCGCCATCACGTTCGAGCCAAGTGAGGACTTCCAGACCGCCAAGCTGAGGTCCAAGGGCACCTGGCGGTATCTCCGACCGCTGCTCCGCCAGTCCCGCAGCCTCACCAGGGTGCTCGTGGGATCGGTGCTCCTTCGCCTGCTGGCACTTGCGCTTCCACTGCTCACCGGGCTGCTGGTGGACAAGATCGTCCCGCGCGACGATTGGCACCTCCTGCTGGTGACCGGGGCCGTCATGGCTGCCGTCGTCGGTTACTTCTTCCTCGTGACGATGCTGCGCAGCCACCTGCTGCTGCAACTGCGCACGCGCCTCGACGTACGCCTGACGACGGGTTTCGTCGAGCACATGGTCGACCTGCCGTATTCGTTCTTCCTCGGGCGCTCCGCCGGCGACCTGATGATGCGCCTCGACAGTCACACCATCGTGCGTGAGTTCCTCACCACCGGAACGATCTCGGCGCTGATCGATGGCGGCCTGGCGAGCGTCTACCTGGTCTTGCTGTTCATCGTGAGCCCCCCGCTGGCGGCGCTCGTGCTCGGATTGGCCTTGCTTCAGGTGATGGTCCTCCTGCTCACGTGGCGCCGGAACCAACACCTGATGTCGGAGAGCCTGCAGGTCGAAGCCAAGTCGCAGAGCTACACCTTCGAGCTGTTGGCCGGCATCGAGACGCTCAAAGCGGCGGGTGCCGAGGAGCGAGCGGCCGAGCATTGGGAGCGGTTGTTCGTCGACCAGGTGAACGTCGCGCTGCGCCGGGGACGGCTGGAGGCGTCCGTGACTGCTGTCATGGCCACGTTCCAGCTGGCCGCGCCGCTGGCCATCTTGGTCTTCGGCGGGTTCCAGGTTCTGAATGGCAGCCTCTCGCTCGGGATCATGCTTGCTGCCGCTGCCCTGGCCGCCGGCTTCCTGGAGCCGCTCGCCACGCTCATCGACACCGGCTTGAAGCTCCAATTGCTGCGCAGCTACATGGAGCGCATCAATGAAGTGCTGGATGCGCCCCGGGAGCAGGAGGGGCAGGAAGTCGTAACAGCTCCTCGCCTCTCGGGGCGGATACGGGCCGAGCGCGTCTCGTTCTCCTATGGGCCGCTGGCGCCCGTGGTGGTGAAGAATGTCTCGCTCAAGGTCAAGCCGGGCCAACAGTTGGGCATCGTCGGACGCACCGGTTCCGGGAAGTCGACACTCGCCCACCTCCTCCTCGGCCTGTATCCGCCCACGTCCGGGCGCATCCTCTTCGACGGGCGTGACCTGGCCCAGCTCGATCTCAGGTCGCTGCGCAGGCAGATCGGCATCGTCACCCAGCGGCCCTACCTGTTCGGTGCGAGCATTCGACAGAACATCGCTCTCAGCAACCCCGCGATGCCTCTCGAGGAGGTGGTGGAGGCGGCCAAGCTGGCCTGCATCCACGACGAGATCGTCGCCATGCCCATGGGATATGACACTCGACTCGTGGACGGAGGTGCGTCGCTTTCGGGGGGTCAGCAGCAGCGGATCGCCCTCGCCCGAGCCCTGGCCCACCGTCCCACCATCCTGCTGCTCGACGAGGCTACGAGTGACCTCGACGGCGTCACCGAACGCACGGTGCACCGTGCCCTCAGCGAACTCGGCTGCACGCGAATCGTGATCGCTCACCGGATGAGCACCATCGTCGACGCTGACCTCATCCTGGTGATGGAAGACGGAAGGATCGTGCAGCACGGGACGCACGACGAGTTGATGGACCTGCCTGGACCATATAGGCAGCAAGTCGCGGCCCAGCGAGGGCCAAGCCTTCCCGACGCGCTGTCGTCCGGTTGACGGCACACACACTGCACCCACGAGCGTCAGCCGGAGTGCCTCCGGTTTGGTGGACACTCGGGGGCTGGGGTTCCTATCCGTCTGAGCCGGGCTGGATTCGACGGAACCGGGTTTGTTGGTTTCCTCGTTTCAAGAGATCAGGATTTGAAGCTGGCGGTCGGCGTAGAGGCCGGCCGTTGATGCTCTGTTCCCTCGTCGACGTCCGGGGCGGCCTGAGCCCGCGGCGCTCGGGCCTCGAACTCCGCCGGCGGTAGATCACCACCGAGGGCCTTGTGCAGCCTGGTGTGGTTGAACCAGCCGAGGTACTCCACGACGGCGAGCTCGAACTGCGCGCGCGTGCGCCAGACGCGGTCGGCGATCAGCTCGGTCTTGAAGCTGTCAACGAAGCTCTCGGCCAGCGCGTTGTCCTAGGCGTCGCCGACCGAGCCGACCGAGGCCAGCACGCCGTGATCCGTGACGGTCTGGGTGTAGTCGATGCTGGTGTGCTGGCTGCCGCGATCGGAGTGGTGCACGCGCGCGACGTCGGCGCCCGGCGCCCGCGTGCCCAGCGCCATCCGCAGAGCGTCGAGGACCAGGGTGGTGTGCGTGTGCCCGTCAGCTGCCAGCCGACCACGCGGCGGCTGTAGGCGTCGATGACGAAGGCGAAGAACAGCAGGCCCTCCCAGCACCTGAGGTAGGACAGGTCGGCGACCCACAGCCGGCCCGGCGCCTCGACAGCGAAGTTGCGCTGTACCAGATCCGGGCGGCGACCGGCCTCGACGTCCGGGATGATGGTGCGCGACGGCCGGCCGCGGCGCTTGGCGCCCCGGATGCCCTCGCAGCGCGTCAGCCGCTTGACGCGGGCCCGGCCCACCTGCTCGCCGGCGCGCTGCAGCGCCTTCCACATCCGCCGATAGCAGTAGGCGTAGTAGTTGGCGGCGTGCAGCTCGCGGATGCGAGCCCGCAGCCGCTCGTCCTCCACGGCACGGGCCGAGCGCTGGCCGGTCGCTCGCTGATAGTAGGCGGACGCCGACACGCCCACAGTCCGGCAGATCGGCAGATCGGCTCGACGCCGAAGCGGCCGCGATGCTCGTCGATGAAGCGGCTCACCTCGGTCGGTCTGCGTCGAGCTCGGTCGCGAGAAACACGCTGGCGGCCTTCAGGATCTCGTTCGCGCGCCGCAGCTCGTAGCTCTCGCGGCGCAACCGGCGGATCTCGTCGCGCTCCTCGCTGGTAGGCAGGCCGGGCCGCAGCCCTTGGTCGGCCTCGGCCTGGCGCACCTTCTTGCGCAGCGTCTCGGGATGGATCCCGAGGTCGTGAGCGATGTGCGCGATCGGCCGCTGTCGCTCCAGCGCGATCCGCACCACGCGCTGGATCAGCTGATCGGGCTACGTCTTCGGACGGGCCATGGCGGCGGAGCGTCTCCTCTCCCGAGGACAGAATCCTCGGATCGAGGCCTCCGCGAACCCCGCCTGGCTCAAAGGAAGGGCTAAACCAACAACCCCTGAGGGGTGTTATGCGCACGATTTTGGTCTCACGCTCGCCATGGGGGCGCTCGCCATTCCGGCGGCGGCCTTTACTGACCCGGACTTCGGGCCGGGCAACAGCAAGCAAGGGGCCGAACGACGCGGGGGCCAAGTGCCATCCGCCCGGCCAGACCTTGACCGAGCCTGGATGCAAGTAGAGGGTAGAAGTCTCTCCTCGATGAAGGACCAAGGGCCCGTCCGACTACGGGCGGGCCCTTCCTTTATGGCCGTCTGAGGCGGGGCCTCACGCTGCCGGTAGCGACGGACCGCCGACCGCGAGCCGGCACGGCAGTGCCGGGCTCGGATTGGACCGGGCTCAGGAACGTAGGAATCCCGGCCCCGCCGAACCCGGCACATTGGCGCGGCGCCCCACGCCGCCTTCCCCTGATGCTCTCGACAACGCAGCGGGCACCGCGGAGTTGGCGGCTGTGGCCATTTTCGCCATCGTTGGCGCCGACTGTGGCATGTTGGCGTGAGCACGCTCACTGCGGGGCGCTTCCCGCAGAACTCGAGCGCGACGGGACGACGGTGGCCACCGTCAACAAGGCGGTGGTCTCGCTCCTGCGAGACCTCCGCCATCGAACTCGGTGACGGCCGCGAGCTGCGCGCCAAGGCGAAGATCGTCGGGCATGAGTACAAGATTCCGCGCCGTCACAAGATCGCCGAGATCTGCAAGCGCTGGTTCCGCATCCGCGACACCTATGGAATCGAGGTTGCGCCGGGCGAGAACGATGCCCTGATCCTCGCCGCGACGATCTGCATCGACGAGCCGGCTAGGGACTAGGCCGAAATCCGTCCCGGAAGGCCAACCGCGTGCAGCGCTCCGTCCCCTGACTGCAAGAGGCGCCGTCTAGTCCGAACCGGGCCTGATGTGACCTCGCTCTCGGGGTCGCACTTGCCAGCGTGACGGGCCGTCAGGATCGTCGCGGCGCTGCTCCTTTCGCCTAGGTGCGGTCGTCTGCGCCGACGCCCACGAGACGCGCGCTAGGGACGAGCAGTAAAAGCGCAGGTGGAGCTCCTCCACGACAGCGGCAGTCCCCTGCGGGCGGCTCGACCCGCGGCCCACTGCTCCCTCGGACGAACAGCGGCACTGCCGGCACTCCGGCGTGGTCCTCCTCCTTTTCGTCCCCAAGCGGTAGTGCCGCGCTTCGCCGCTCGCGCTACTGCGTCTGCCTCGTTGCGGAAGCCGGCCTGCGACGGTTCGACATCCCCGTCCGCACAGACGATTCGATCGCCGCCCGTCGCCTTGAGACGGACCTGTGGAGTTGTCGCTACCGAGACGCCTCTTGTGGGATGACCGACGATGCCGCAACCTCCATGAAGCACGCGTTTGGGCAAGAGGAGGATTTCGATGCCCGTCTATCAGTGCTTTGTCCAGGAGGGATCGATCACGGAAGCGATCCGCGCCGAGGTCGCCAGCGAGATCACGCGGCTGCACGTCGAGGCGACCGGCGCGCCGCGGTCGTTCGTGAACGTTCTGTTCTTCGACGTTCCCCGCGGTCACATGTTCACAGCCGCCGCGCCGTCACCGACGTCGATCATCGGAGGGACGATCCGTGCGGGACGGACGCTTGAGGTCCGCCAGCAGCTTCTGAGGGACCTGTCGGAGATGTGGACAAGGGTCACGGGGCAGCCCGAGCAGGAGCTGATCGTCGGACTGACGGAGGTCGACGCAAGCTCGGTCATGGAGGCTGGGTTGATCTTCCCGCAGCCCGGTCAAGAGGCGGAGTGGCGCGAACAGAACCGCGACAAGCTTGCGGCGCTCGGGGGCGTTTAACAGCGCAACCGCTTTCCGCCCGCAGCGGCGCCTTGGCGCGTGCGGGCCGACTGCCGGTTCCGCCTGTTAGCAGATGCGACGCCTCGGCCCGCCGACGCCGCTCCTTGTGCCTCGAAGCAGCGGCGCTGCTCCGGGATGCGCCGGCTCGCGCGGCGTGTCCGCCTCCTCGCGCAACTTCGGCCTGGGTCACAGCACCTTGGCCCGCGCATCGACCGCCGCGCCAATAGTCGTGCCGGGAATGTATAGCTGAACGAACACAGCGCTCCCCCGGTAACTCCAATTGATGAAGACCTCCCCATCATCATTCGTGTAACACACCGCGTTACCGCCAGGATAGTCAGCCTCCAGCTGCGTCTCCGCCTGTTTACCGCAGGACCAGGACTTCCCGGCGACCTCCGATTCAAAGTCGGTCCTTACGAGGTCTCGTGCCTTGGCCGCGCTTGGAAACAGTCCGTAAGCGAGACTGCCATCCGGGACGGCTTTGGATAGAGCGCTCCTCGGGAGCGGGCAGTTCTCCTGCACCTCGGCCCCGCCCTCGTGCGTCCAGAAATCCTCTTTCCCCTGCCCCCGCTC
This sequence comes from Actinomycetota bacterium, assembly GCA_046726915.1. Classification (GTDB taxonomy): domain Bacteria; phylum Actinomycetota; class Thermoleophilia; order Solirubrobacterales; family Thermoleophilaceae; genus JACVRW01. Next base: position 1,069 of record JBKPBS010000056.1, on the reverse strand, counting down.
GCATCCTGCTTTTCGAACGCTGGCCGGGATGACCTGCAGTAGACGGGCCTCCGGCGTTGCACTCTTCGCTTGCCGTTCCGCGTCGCCTCCTTGGTTGAGCGCCCAGACGGCCACGACGGCCACGAGCGCGATCAGTGCTGCCGCGATCGTGAGGCGTGCGGCGCGGCTTGCCCAGATCGACCGCACTCGCTGCTTCGCCGCGCCGAGGCCAGCGGAGTCCGCGCTCCCGCCGGGCGGCGGGCGGGCGGGCGTCGCAGGCTCGAGCTCCGGGGCCGGCTCGCGCCGCTGCTCCGCGGTGATCGGATCGGGCGCCTCCACCGGCGGCTCGCTCGTCGAGCCCGCGACGTCCCGCCCCGCGTGCACCTGGGCAAGTGTCTTGTCCAGCACTCTCAGGAGCCGGCTGGTGTCGAACTCGAAGCGGCTCGGGCTCAGCTCGAGCGCCTGACGGCGGCGCCAGCCCCGCGAGGCTCAGCGGGAGCTCATCGGCGCGGGGCATCCTCGCCCCTTCGACCAGGACCGGGATGACGCGGACGCCGCGCGTCAAGGCTGCCTCGATCTCGAGACTGACGAAGTCCGAGGGATCATCTAGACGGCGGCGCCCGTGCTCGTCGGTGATCGTGACCCACTGATCGCCGATCAGTGCGAGCAGCACGTCGCAGGATCCGACCGCGTTGGCGATCGCCTCGACGAAGTCGTCGCCCAACTCGATCGAGTCGACGTCCTTGAAGACCTGGCCGGCGCCGAGGTGCTCAACCAGTCGGTCGAACAGCCAACCGGCCGCGTACGCGGTCTCCTGACGCCTGTAGCTCATGAAGACGCGACCGGTGGCTAGAGGAGACTCGGCCATCTCCGTACTCCGCGAGCCCTACCTCCGGCCCAGCCAGCCGAGCCACCGCAGAGGATTGAGCCACCCAGGTGAGCGACTCCTGTGAACTGCGCAGCGGCGGGCGCTAGCCCGGATCGTGCATGAAGCAGTTGCGCCCCCGGTGGTCGGGGGCGCAGAACTGTCCGAGTGAGCAGGGATTCTGTGGTTATCGAAGCCCAGTCCCCGACGCTCGGGAGGATCACC
>JBKPBS010000055.1:0-18018 GCA_046726915.1 Actinomycetota bacterium | reverse complement strand
TCCTGTGACACCGCGTTCCCCAGTGTCTCGCATCGTGCTCTACCGTCGGCGGCAGCACCGGCGGTCGACGGAGCGCCGCCATTCGAGGCGCGGGCGGAGCTACTCGCGGCGCGCTGCCCTGGTTGATTAGCATCGCGTTGGTGTCCTCGCCGGACAGGCTGGACTTCTACGACGGCGAGTTGCGCGCTCACCACGAGCACCTTCGCGCGGCCTACGGGATCAGCGCCGGTGACGAAGTGGTCGACATCGGGTGCGGAACCGGGCTGACGACTCGCGAGGCGGCGCGCGCCGCGGCGCCGGGCCGCGTTGTCGGCATCGACGTATCCGAGCGCATGCTTGAGCGCGCCCGTCAGCTGACGGCGGCCGAACGGCTCGACAACGTCCGGTACGAGCTGGGCGACGCCCAGGTGCATCGCTTCGATCCCGCCGGCTTCGACGTGGCGATCAGCCGCTTCGGGACGATGTTTTTCTCCGATCCGGCCGCGGCGTTCGCCAACATCGCCGCCGCCCTTCGACCCGAGGCGCGCCTGGTGCTGCTTGTCTGGCAGCGCTACGAGCACAACGAATGGGCGCGGGCGATCGACGCCGCGCTGGGTAACGCGGCGCAGCCACCGCAGCCGGGCGCGGACCCGTTCTCGCTCGGCGATGCCGACGCCACCGCCGGCATTCTCGAGGGCGCCGGCTTCGACGGCATGCGCTTCGAGGACGTCCACGAGCCGGTCCTCTACGGACACGACCTCGACGCCGCGCTCGCGTTCGTGCGGGGGTTTCAGAATACGAGCGCGGCCCTCGCGAGCCTGAGCGACGGCGAGGCGGCCCGTACCGTCGAGCGCCTGCGCGAGATGCTCGCGGCGCACTACAGCGACGAGCGCGGCGTGGTCCTCGATTCGCGTTCCTGGTTGATCACGGCCCGGCGACGCCGCTAAGACACAGCACCCTTTCGTGCGCAGAGCGATAACGCCTCAGAGCTCGAGATCAGCGCCGCCACGGGCTGCCATCGCAGCTGAGCGGTCGCCTCGCTCAGGTGCCAGCCACGCCCAGCGCCGAGGCGAGCTGCGCGAGCATGTCTTTCTCGCCCTGGCTTACGCGCTCGGCGTGGAAGCCCATGAAGCCGCCCTCCTTCGCGGCGTCGGCCGCGCGCTGCGCGCACTCCATGATCCATGCCCGAAACGCCTCGGCCTCCTCGGGTGTCGCCTTCGCGCTGACGATCTCGTTCGCGCGCGATAGCTCGTCGAGGATCTCCTTGCCGGCCAGGGCGCCTCGCGGCTTGAAGTCGCCGACCGGGTTCTTGCGCTGCTGGGCGAGCTCGCGCACCTCACGCGCCACCGCTCCGACGAGGTCGTCCCGCTGCTCGCTCGAGGAGCCGGTGGCGAACCTGAGGACGGCGGAGGTCTCCTTGACGACCTCGATCGGCCCGCCTGGGTCGGCGAACGTGATCGCCATGCCGGCGACGATCGGCGAACGCACCACGGTGGCCCACTCGTCCTCGGTGAAATCGGCCTTCGTGGTCATCTGAGCCCTCGCCTCACTCCCACTCGATCGTCCCGGGCGGCTTCGACGTGATGTCGAGCGTCACCCGGTTCACCTGCGCGATCTCGTTGATCATGCGCGAGGCTACTCTTTCCAGCAGGTCGTAGGGCAGGCGGGCCCAGTCGGCTGTCATTGCGTCGTCGCTCGTGACCGCTCGGATCACCACCACATAGCCGTAGGTGCGCTCGTCGCCCTGCACGCCGACCGAGCGGAGGTCCGCGGGCAGCACGCAGAAGGACTGCCAGAGCTCGCGGTAGAGGCCGGCGCTCCGGATCTCGTCCTGCAGGATCGCGTCGGCGTCGCGCAGGATCTCGAGGCGCTCCTTCGTGACCTCGCCGCTCACCACGCGGATCGCCAGGCCGGGTCCGGGGAAGGGCTGGCGCCAAACGAGGCGGTCCGGCATCCCGAGCTCCGCCCCCACCTGGCGCACCTCGTCCTTGAAGAGCATCCGCAGCGGCTCGACCAGCTCGAACTCCAGGTCCTCGGGCAGCCCGCCCACGTTGTGGTGCGACTTGATCGTGGCGGCGCCCGTGCCGCCGCCGGACTCGATCACGTCCGAGTAGAGAGTGCCCTGCACCAGGTAGCGCGGGTTGCCGAGCTTCTCCGCCTGCGCCTCGAACACGCGGATGAACTCCTCCCCGATGATCTTGCGCTTCTGCTCCGGCTCGCTGACGCCGGCGAGCCGGTCCAGGAAGCGCGCCTCGGCATCGACCGCGATCAGCGGCACCTTGAACTGGTCGCGGAACGCGGCCACCACCTGGTTGCCCTCGTTCTTGCGCATCAGCCCGTGGTCCACGAACACGCAGGTGAGCTGGTCGCCAACCGCCCTGTAGGTGAGAAGGGCGGCCACGGACGAGTCGACCCCGCCGGAGAGCCCGCAGATCACCTTGCCGTCGCCCACCTGCTCGCGGATGCGCGCCACCTGCTCGTCGATCACCGACGCCGCGCTCCAGCCCATGTCGCAGCCGGCGATGTCGCGGAGGAATGTCTCGAGGATCGTCGTGCCGTACGGCGTGTGAACGACTTCGGGGTGGAACTGGATCCCGTAGAGCCCGCGACCTGTGTCCTCGATCGCCGCCACCGGGGACTCCGTAGAGGAGGCCAGCGCCGTGAACCTGGCCGGCGCCTCGTAGACGGTGTCGCGGTGGCTCATCCAGCAGGACTGCTCGCCGGGCGTGTCCGCCAGCAGGCGCCCGTGCGACGCCACCGTCAGGTGCGAGCGCCCGAACTCCCCCACCTCGGCGCCCTCGACGCGGCCGCCGAGCTCGAGCACCATCGCCTGCATGCCGTAGCAGATGCCGAGCACCGGAATCCCGAGCTCGAGCAGCTCGCGGCGCAGCTTCGGCGCGCCGTCCGCGTACACCGACGCCGGCCCACCGGACAGGATCAGCGCCTTCGGCCGGCGCCGCTCGACGTCCTCGACCGGAACGTGATGCGGCAAGAGCTCGGCGAACACGCCGCACTCGCGCACCCGCCGCGCGATCAGCTGCGAGTACTGGCCGCCGAAGTCGAGGACGAGGACCTCGTCCGTCGCCGCCGGGCGCTCGACGGCCGCCTCACGGGTGGCCGCCTCCGTGCTCATGGCGAAGCCATGATGCCGAGCGAAAACCGAGCCCGGCAAGGACGCAGGTCGCGACGCGTGCTGCGCACGCGAGCGGCCGAGGACGCCGCCGGGCGAAGGTTTGCAGCCGGCATCACTCGACGACAAGGGCGGGATCTGAGGTGATCCCGTTCGACTCCGGATGCGGCACCGCCGCGGCGGTCGCCCCCATCCCGATGCCCTGCTCCTGCTGAAGCTGCTTGCCCTCCGACAGCAGGGCCGGCGCGACCATCACCTCGGCCTTGTGGAACGCCGGGATGTCCTCGTAGCCACAGGTGGCCATCGAGGTGCGGAGGCTGCCCATCAGGTTGAAGGTGCCGTCGTTCTCGTGAGCCGGGCCGAGCAGGATCTGCTCCAGCGTGCCGTTCTGCGTGGTCTTCACGCGCGCGCCGCGCGGGAGCGAGGGGTGGAATGTGGCCATCCCCCAGTGGTAGCCGCGGCCCGGCGCCTCATAGGCGCGCGCCAAGGGCGAGCCGATCATCACGGCGTCGGCGCCGCAGGCGAACGCCTTCGACACGTCGCCGCCGTTGCGCATCCCGCCGTCCGCGATCACCTTCACGTACTCGCCCGTCTCGAGCATGTGCTGCGAGCGGGCGGCGGCGACATCGGCGATCGCGGTGGCCTGCGGCACGCCGATCCCGAGCACGCCGCGCGTGGTGCACGCGGCCCCCGGGCCGACGCCCACCAGCACCGCCTCGGCGCCGGTGCGCATCAGGTGCAGCCCGGTCGCATACGAGGCACAGCCGCCGACCAGCACCGGCACCGGCACCTCGCGGATGAACTCCTTGAGGTTGAGCGGCTCGGTGTTCGCCGATACGTGCTCCGCCGACACGACGGTGCCCTGGATGACGAGGATGTCGAGCCCGGCCTCGAGGGCGGTCTCGTAGTACCTGCGCACCCGCTGCGGCGTGAGCGAGGCGGCAGCCACCACCCCCTGGTCCTTGATCTCCCGGATCCGCTGGCCGATCAGCTCCTCCTTGATCGGCTCGGCGTAGATCCGCTGCATCTCCGCGGTCGCAAGCTCCTTCGGCTGCTGGGCGATCCGCTCGAGCTGCTCGTCCGCGTCCTCGTAGCGGGTCCAGATCCCCTCGAGGTTCAGCACGCCGAGCCCACCCAGGTTGCCGAGGATCCCGGCCGTCTCGGGCGATACGACCCCGTCCATCGCCGACGCCAGCAATGGAAGCTCGAGCCGGTAGGGCCCGATCATCGAGGTGATGTCGATGTCATCGGGATCCCTCGTGCGCCTCGAAGGCACGATCGCGATGTCATCGAAGCCGTATGCGCGGCGGCCCTTCTTGCCGCGGCCGATCTCAACTTCCATTGGAGGATCCTAGGTTCGCTGGCGGACGAACAGCGAGCGTACCAACCTCATCCCACGGTCAAAGCGGGGGTCTCGAGCGGCTCCACCCGAACGTCCGGAACGAGGCGCTCCACCTCGCGCTGCTCGAGCACTCCCGCCCCGAAATGCTGGGTCGACTCGGCGCCGCAGGCAACGGCGAAGCGCAGGCAGTCCTCCACATCGCGGCCGCCGTAGCGGGCTGCCACGAAGCCGGCCAGGAACGCGTCGCCGGAACCGACGGACGAGACCGGCTCGAGCGGCTCCAGCGTCGCCCGGTAGAGGCTGCGCTCGCCGGCCGGGTCGAGCAGCATGGCGAGGCAGCCGTCCGGCAGCGTCATGATCGCCTCGCGCGCGCCCAGCTCGATCATCTCGCCGACCCCGGTGCGCCGGTCCTCGTCGTCCGAGAACTCGTGGCCCACCAGTCCCTCCGCCTCCAGCTCGTTGGGCGTGACCACGTGCGGCCCCTTGCGCGTCGCGAGGTTCATCGGCTCGCCCTCGGAGTCGAGCACCGTGAGCACGCCGAGGCGCTTCATCTCCTCGATCAGCCGCCCGTAGAGCCCGGCGTCGACGCCGCGCGGAAGGCTGCCGGAGACGACGCAGACGGCGGCGCCCTTCGCGAGGTAGAGCAGCTTGTCGACGAACAGCTCGAGCTCGGCCTCGGTCACGTGCGGCCCGTGCTCGTTGATCTCGGTCTGCTCGCCGCTGGTCGGGTCGACGACGGCGGTCGAGGTGCGCGACTCCTCCCGGATCCGCACGAAGTCGTTGAGGATGCCCTCCTCCGTGAGGTGCTCGACGATGCGGGTGCCGGTCGGGCCGCCGGCCACCCCCGTCGCGATCACCGGCTGTCCGAGCGCGCGCAGCGCGCGGGCCACGTTCACGCCCTTGCCGCCCGCCATCGCGGTCTGCTCCACGGCACGGTGGCGCCGGCCGAGGCGGAAGTTCGGCACCGCCAGGGTCTTGTCGATGGCGGCATTGAGGGTGACGGTGATGATCATCTGGCGATGCGGATCCGGATGCGCACGCGAAGGATCGCGAGGGTCGCGAGGATCGCGGCGAGAAGGATGGCGAGGACTATGAGCACGGTGAAGGGGACGCCCAGGACCGATACCAGCACGCGCAGCGGCCCCGCTCCGGGCACCTCCGCCGCCGTGACGAGCGCCACGCGCCGCACCGGCCTGCCGTCCACCACAACGGTAACGGACCCCACGCGCGTGCCGGGTGCGAGCGGGCCCTCGAGCTCATCCGGGGCGTTCACGCGGCGGCGGAGCTGCTGGCCGTCGCGGATCGTGAGGACGACGTCGCGACGCGGCACGAGCCGGGCCTTCTCGTCGCGATACTCGATGTCGGCGCGCGCCAACGTGCGGCCGCTGTCCACCATCCGGACGCGGCTGAAGCGCCGCAGGCCCCAGCGCAGCAGCGTGAGCGTGTCGGCGTCGCGGGTGGCCTCGCTCGGCTCGCCGAGGACGACGCTGACCACGCGCGCCCGGCGGCCGCGCGCGGCGGCCCCGACGAGCACGTTGCCGGCGTCCAGCGTGTAGCCGGTCTTCACCCCGTCCACCCACGGGTAGGCGGCCACCAGGTCGTTCCGGTTCTCCACCACACGCGGTCGGATGCCGGACTCGAGCGTCGCCTCGGGCATGTCGACGATGCGCGCGAAGCGCCGCTTGCGAAGCAGCGTCCGGGCCAGGGTGGCGAGGTCGCGTGCGGACGAGTAGTTGCCCGGTGCGTCGAGGCCGATCGGGTTCGCGTAGCTCGTGTGGTCAAGGTCGAGCTCGGCGGCGCGATCGTTCATCTGGTCCACGAAGGCCTGACGCGACCCCGCGATGTTCTCGGCGAGGTCCACGGCGGCGTCGTTGGCGCTCTCGAGGAGCAGCGCCTCGAGCAGGTCGTGGACCGTCATCCGCTCGCCCTCGCGGAGGTTGATACGCGACTCCGCCGGCATCGCGCTGTAGGCCGGCGCCGTGAACACGTCGCCGGGCGCTGCCTCCTCCAGCGCCAGCAGCGCCGTCATCAGCTTGGTGGTGCTCGCGATCGAGCGCTCCGCGTCGGGCCTCTTGGCGAACATCACCGTGCCGTCGCGGGCATCGACGACGATCGCCGCCTGCGCGGTGGGAACCCGCGGGGGCGCCGGCGCGGCCGCGGCGGAGCCGGGAGCCGCGGCCGCCAGCACAGCGGCCGCGATGAGCATGCGACAGCGCGCGGTCACTCGCGCAGCTTGATCTTCTGGCCGGCGACCAGCCCCTGCGGGTCGAGCTCGGGGTTCAGCTCCAGGAGCCGCTCGACCGTCGTCCCGTTCTTCTCGGCTATGCCGCTCAGCGTGTCGTTCGCCTTGATCGTGTAGGTGGCGGGGGTGCGCTTCTGCTTCTTGGCCCCGGTCTTCGTGCGCTCCGTGGCCGCCGGCAGGTCGCGCGTACCGACGCTCTCCGACGAGTCGTCGTCGCCGATCACGCCCGAGCCGAGCACGATCGCCGCGACCGCCGCGGCAACCGCAATCAGCGCCAGAGGCGCCAAGAGGCGCGCGAAGCTTAATCGTCCCTGAGCGTGCATCACCGGCCGCACCTCACGCGGCACTCCTGAGGATAGGCGGGAATTCCCCCGGTGGACGGGCTTGGGCTAAAGCTCCCATGCGGCGGCGCGCAGCTCCTCGGCCGCCTCCGCCGCGGCGATCGCCGGGTCGCCGCCGCGCTCCTCGTGGGCGTTCACGATCGAGCGCGACGCCGTGACGAGGCCCGCCGCGCGGTGCGGGGCGAAGGCCGGCCCGAGCTCCTCGACACGTCCCCCCTGGGCGCCCACGCCTGGAAGCAGGAACACCGCGTGCGGCATCAGCTCGCGGAGCCGCCCCAGATGCTCCGGGCGGGTGGCCCCGGTGACCGCGCCCACGAGCGACAGCCCGCACGCCCCGCGCTGATCGCGGCCCAGCTCGTCCACGACCGCCGCCAGCCGCTCGTACAGGGGCGGCTCGCCCGCGTCCTGGAGCTCGGACGCACCCGGGTTCGACGTGCGCACGAGGACGAAGCAGCCGGCGCCGGCCTTCGCCGCGGTGGCGATGAACGGCTCGAGCGAGTCGCGGCCAAGGAGCGGGTTGACCGTGAACGCGTCCACGCCGAGGCCCGCGACGTTGCCGAAGGGCCCCGGCGTCTCACCCGCGTACGCCTGCGCGTAGGCGGCGGAAGTGACCGGGACGTCGCCGCGCTTGCCGTCGCCGAACACGAGCAGCCCGTGGTCGCGCGCGATCGCGAACACCTTCTCGAGCGACTCCCAGCCCGGCGCGCCGAGCCGCTCGAAGCAAGCGAGCTGAAGCTTCACCGCCACACAGGCCGGCCCTGCGGCGACGATGGCGGCGCGGCAGTGCTCGGTGACGGCCTCTGCCGTCAGGACGCGAGCCAGGTGTGTCGCGTCCGGTCCGCCGGCCACGCGCGCGACGGCCTCGGGCCACAGCGCCGCCGGATCAGGGTCGAGCCCGAGCACGACGCGACTGCGGCGCTCCTCCACGAGCGCCGCCAGCCGGTCGGCGAAATGCTGCGGCGTCGAGCCCCCAGGCAAGGACTCAGCCGCGCGAGCCGCTCGGTAGCCAACGCCTGCCTGCGTCCTCGGTCGCTCGCGTGCTCAGCACGCGTCGCTCCCTGCGTCCTTGGTAGGCGGGGCTGCCGTCCGGCTAGCTTCCGCTCTTGACGGCGCTCTTCAGACCGGAGCCGGCGCTGAACCGCGGGACCCTGCTCGCGGCGATCTGGATCTTCTCGCCGGTCTGCGGGTTCACGCCCTGACGGGCGCTGCGGTCCGCCACGGAGAACTTCCCGAAGCCGGTGAAGTTGATCTCACCGCCGCGGGAGAGAACCTCCTGAATCGAATCGAGAACGGCGTCGACTGCCTTGCTCGCCTCGCCCTTGCCGAGGCCACTGTTCTGGGCAACGCGATCGACGAACTCGTTCTTGGTCATGACTTTCCTCCTTGCCGGGGGCAACTGACCGGGCGCAACGTAACAACGCTCCCGGACGAAAGCGCGGGATTTTCCGCTCTGGGAGTGGAATTACCGCGCTTCTTGCGAGCCTTTCCGGTAATCAGGGCCCCGAAACCGCCATTTGATCGGCGTTCAGGAGCCCGAAACGGCCATTTCGGCCACCAGGAGAGGTGGTGCCTTGACACTGCCTCCAAAGGGCACCCAACGCGCCTCTGACCCCACGGAGCGCACTGCTTTCAGCATTGAGACCAGGTCGCTGGCGATTGTGATTTCTCGCACAGGCCTCCCGGGCCGGCCTCCTTCGATCAGCCGTCCGGAGGCCCCCACCGAGAATGTCCCGGAGACCGGATTTACGCCCGAATGGAGACCCGCGACGTCCGTCACGTAAAGACCCTCACCGGCCTCCTCCATTAGCCCGAGCAGATCGAGCGTGCCGGGGTCGATCACGAGGTTGGTCGTGCCGACCGACGGGGGCGCCCGGTACGAGCCGCGGCTGGCGTTCCCGGTCGTGGAACGGCCGGCTCTGCGCGCGGTCCGGGAGTCGTAGAGGAACCCGAGCAGGCGGCCGTCCTCGATCAGCCCGGTGCGGCGGGTGGGCGTGCCCTCGCCGTCGAAGGGAGCGCTCGACGGGCCGTCGGGATCGGTGCCGTCGTCCGCCAGCCGGAGCGCCGGGTCCGCCACCTCGTCGCCCTCGCGGCCGGCGAAGAGCGAGCGGCCGCGCTGCACCGCGTCGGCGGACAGCATCGAGCCGATGAAGCCGATGAAGGACGCCGCCACGAACGCGTCGAGCACCACAGGGCAGCGGCGGCTCTCGGGCTGGCGCGCGCCAACCAGGGCGAGAGCGCGGTCCGCGGCCTCCGCGCCGATCGCCTCGGCGTCGAGCGCCGCGGGGTCGCGCCCCATGCCCACGCCGAGCCCGGTCATGAGATCCGCTCCCTCGCCGGCGAACGCCGAGGCATATGCCCAGGCCTGGGTGGCGCCGTAGGACGCCGCGAAGCCGCGCGAGTTTGCGAGCGCGACCGATCCCTTCGCGTCCGAGTACACCGAGTTCTCGACCTGGGTGACTCCTTCACGCGCGCGTGCGGCGCGGTCCACGCCGAGCGCGAGCTCCACCACCCGCTCGGTCGACCAGCCCTCGAACTCGGGCGAGGCGAGCCCGTTCACCTCGGTGGTCCCCGCGTCGTCGGGCAGGCCCTCGTGCTCGTCCTCGTCGGCCAGCTCGGCCGCCTCGCGCGCCGCGCGCGCGACCTCCGCGACGCCCTCCTCGGAGAGGTCGGTGCCGTACGCGTAGCCGGCACGCCGGCCCGCGAACGCGCGCACCCCAATGCCGCGGCCGCCGGCGTCGCTGAGGCTCTCGACCTCCCCGGCGTACACGCGCACGCGCCGGCTGGTGGATTCCTCGACCCATGCGTCGGCGTCCGAGGCGCCGGACGAGAGCGCCGCCTCCACGGCGCGCCGGGCGAGAGGGGTCAGACCCCCCGCCTCAGAGGCGTCACGCCCCGCCCCGGTCAAGGGTCTGACCCCTCGTCGCGCTCAGAGGCGTCACGCCCCGCCCCGGTCAAGGGTCTGACCCCTCGTCGCGCTCACCCCTCCTCACGCCGCCGTGCCGCCCACGGTCAGCTCGCGGATCCGAACGTGCGGCTGGCCCACGCCCGCGGGGACGGTCTGGCCGCCCTTGCCGCAGTAGCCGGTCGCGATCTCGAGGTCGCCCGCGATCCCGTCGATGGCGCGGAGCGCCTCGAGCCCGTTGCCCACGAGCGTCGCGCCCCTGACCGGCGCCGTCACCCGCCCGTTCTCGATCAGGTAGCCCTCGGAGACGCCGAATACGAAGTCGCCCGTGGCCGGCTCCACCTGGCCGCCGCCGAACGAGACGGCGTAGAGGCCGCGCTCCACTCCCCCGATCAGCTCTTCCGGGGTCGCCTCGCCCGGCGCAAAGAAGGTGTTCGTCATCCGCGGCACCGGCACGTGGCGGAACGACTCGCGCCGGCCGTTGCCCGTCGAGTCGACTCCGTCCTTCCGGGCGCGGAGCAGGTCGTAGAGGTAGGAGCCGAGCCTGCCCTCCTCGATCACGGTGGTCCGGCGCGTGGGCGTGCCCTCGTCGTCCACGCCCTCGCTCCCCCAGGCGTTCGGGCGGCTCCCGTCGTCGTAGGCCGTGACGAACGCGGGGGCCACATGCTCGCCCAGGCGCCCGGCGTACACGCTCGCGTCCTTCTGGACCGCGTCGGCCTCGAGCCCGTGGCCGACCGCCTCGTGCAGCAGCACACCACCGAAGCCGTTGCCGACGACGACGGGCAGGCGCCCGGTCGGAGCGTCGACGGCGTCCAGCAGGGTCAGCGCGCGCCGCGCCGCCTTCGCCGCCACGGCCTCGGGCTCGTCCTCGAGCAGCTCCCAGCCCGCATGGCCGCCACGCGTGTCGCTGCCCGTCTCGACGCGGCCGTTGCGGCGCGCCACCACCTGCGCGCTCAGCCGGATGCGCGTGCGGTCGTCGGCGGCGGCGCGGCCGTCCGAGCCGAAGATCTCGACCTGGCGGTGCGACTCGGCGTAGCCGATCCGCGCCTGGGCGACCTCCGCGCCGGCGGCGCGAGCGCGCTCGTCGCACGCTCGCAGCAGGTCGGCCTTGCGCGCGGCCTCCACGTCCTCGGGCGGGGTCGCCACCGCGTGCCGGGTGCCGGCCTGCGTTGCCCTGAGCGCCGCGGGCGCCGCGGCCTCGCCGCGTACCGCCTCCGACACCGAGCCGGCCACCCTCAAAAGGTCCTCCTCGGCCAGGCCGTCGACGTGGCCGTAGTAGGTCGAGTCGCCCTGCACGACGCGCACGCATGCGCCGCGCTCGCGCCCTCCCTGCGGCCGCTCGACGCGGCCGTCGTCCAGCGAGATCGCAAAGCCGCGGCGCGCCTCGGCGTAGAGCTCCGCCATGTCGCCGCCGCGCGCGAGCGCGCGCTCGAGCACTCGCGCGGCCAGCTCGGGATCGACGAGCGTCACTCGCGCTCCGCGACCTGGCTCAGCATCTCCTCGGCGACCTCCATGATCCGCTCGTGGCCGCGCGCCTCGGGTTGAACGAGGCGGGCGTACCCGGCCGGGTCGTATACGAGCACGCGCGGCTCGCGCTCGCGCTGCATGCGGCGGACGGTCGCGGCCATGCCCTCGGCGATCCCCGCCGCGCGCGAGAGCGGACCCTTGCGCTTCTCCTTCACTGCCCGCCCAGCTCCGGCATCGGCAGCTCCTCCGCGGCGTGCTCCTCGGTGTCCGGGCCCGGCGCGCCTTCCGCCGTCGAGCTCGAGCGCCTGATCGCCGGCCCGCCCTCGAGCTCGCCGAGCAGCGCACGCAGGTCGTAGAGCATGAGTGACGAGAGCGCGCCACGCTTGACCACCGCGGCGAGCGTCCAGCGCGGCGTGCGCGATGCGAACACCGCTCCGCCCGGTATCTGGACCTCGACCTGCTCGGGCGGCTCCGTGTCCCAGTCGCGCGTCGCGCGGTCCACCTCCTCGAACAGCCGCCGCGCGAGCTCCGCGAGCGCGTGTGCGCGGTCGCGGTCCCCGTCCGTGGCTCCCGCGAGCGACCCCGCGGCGTCCAGCAGGACGGCCGCGCGGACATCGGCCGACAGCTCGCGGAGACGCTCCGCTGCGCGCTCCGGGGTGAGCGTGTCGGCCATTCCGGTCAGAATAGCCACGTGCCCCTTGCGCGAATCTCGTGGCTCGTGACGGTCGGGATCTGCCTGATCGCCGCGCTGCTCCTGCTCCTGGAGGGCTACTTCGGCTACTCGGGCGTCCTGCTTGCGGTCGGCGCGGCCGCCGCGGTGAACCTGCTGTAGGCCGGTGGCTGCGCGCCGGCCACCGCCCAGTGCTTGCCCATTAAGGCGATGGCTGCGCGCCGGGCACCGCCCGGCGCTTGCCCACTACGGCGCCTCGGCCCCCATCGGCTCGGTGTGGACGATCACGTCGGCGAGCCCCGGGCAGCGCTCGCGCACCGCCTCCTCGATCGCGCCGGCGTGCTGGTGGGCGGAGGGCAGCGGCTGGTCGCCCGGCAGGCTCACCGTCACGAGCGCCACACGGCCCTGCTCGCCGTCGCGGAACGTCACGGTGAGCGGCGCGGTCCCCGTGTAGCGCTTCACCGCCGACTCGATCGCCGCCCGCTCCACGGCCGTGTCGTCGCTGGTCGGCGCGCTCGCCCAGTCGGTGCGCGCGAGCGGCTCGATGTGCGTGTGGACCATGCGGAGCTCCGGCACCTCGGCGCGTATGCGCTCCTCGAGGCGCTCGACCGCCCCGTGCGCGTCCTCGAGCGAGAGGTCGCGCGGGAGCTTCACGTGGAGCGAGAGCTCGTACCCCTCCGGCACCCGCATGACGCGTACGTTGTGCACCTCGCGCACCTCGGGGATTGCTCCGGCAGCCGCTGTTGCACGTTCGCGGATCCCGCCCTCGGCCTCCGTCGGCTCCACGTGCACGACCACGTCGGCGCCGCCGAGCGCGCGCTCGACCACCTCCTCGATGCTGTCCGCCACAGTGTGGGCCTGGGTCACGCCCGTGTCCATCGGAACGCCCACCACGAGGTCCACGAAGTGGCGCCCGCCCGCCTGGCGCACGCGCACGCGCCGGAGCTCGACCTGTTCGTCGGCCTGGGCCAGGGCCGCCCGGATCCGGTCGTCTGCGTCCGCCATGGCGCGGTCCATCAGCACGTCGATCGACTTCTTCGCCAGCCGCAGCGCGGCGAGGACTACCAGCACCGCAACGAACAGCGCCGCTCCGGCGTCGGCGGACGGATGACCTGCGCGGACGAGCAGCAGACCGACGAGCACGGCCAGCGAGCCGCCCAGGTCGGAGGTGAAGTGGAGGGCGTTTGCGGCAAGCGCAGCTGAGCCGTACCGGCGCGACGTGCGGAAGCTCGTGATCGCGCGCGAGGCGTCGACCACGATCACGACGCCGAGCACGGTAAGCGCCCACCAGGTCACGTCCACGTGGTGGCCGCCGCCGCCCTCGACCAGTCGGCGCACCGACTCGAATGCGATGAACAGCGACACGAGGAGCAGGAAGGCGCTCTCGCCGAGCGCTGCCAGGTGCTCGGCCTTGCCGTGGCCGTAGTGATGCTCGCGGTCGGGCGGCCGAAGCGCGACCCGCACCGCAAAGAACGTGAGCAGCGCGGCCACGAGGTCGGTGCCGGAGTGAACGGCCTCGGCGAGGAAGGCGAGCGAGCCGGTCGCGAGGCCCGTGGCGAGCTTGACGGCGAGGAGGAAGACGGCCGCGGCGACGCTGATCGCCGCGGTGCGCTGCCGGGCGCGGGCGCTCGAGGTCTCGTTCACATGCGGCTCCCACGGCGGCGGTCGCCGAGGCCTCCCAGCAGGGAGCGAACCGGGCCGGCCGGCCGCTCGGCCTCCTCGAGGACCGTGAGCCGCGCCACCAGCATGCGCGCCGCGCGGCCGCGATGGCTGATCGCGTCCTTCTCCTCGGGAGTGAGCTCCGCCATCGTGCGCTCGTCCGGATAATCGTCCGGGATGAACGCCGGGTCATAGCCGAAGCCGCCGTCGCCGCGCGGCTCGGTCGCGAGCCGGCCCTCGCAGCGCCCGTGCACGATCTCCTCGCGCCCGCCCGGCTCGACGTAGGCGAGCGCGCACACGTAGGCCGCGCGGCGATCGCCGTCCTCCGGCACCTCGCGCAGCAGCTTCGCGAGGTTCTCCTCGTCGCTGGCGCCCTCGCCGGCGTAGCGGGCCGACCACACGCCCGGCGCGCCCCGGAGCGCGGACGCCTCGATGCCCGAGTCGTCGGCCACCGCCGGGCGGCCGGTCGCCGCCGCCGCGGCGCGCGCCTTGCTGAGCGCGTTGTCCGCGAAGGTCGTGCCGGTCTCGGGCGGCAGCTCCACGCCCTCGGGCAGCGGCTCGAGCTCGTACGGGCGCATCAGCTCGGAGAGCTCGCGCAGCTTGTGGTCGTTGCGTGTGGCGAGGACCAGCCGCACGGCTCAGCCGGCCGCTGCCGCGGCCACCGCGTCCTCCTGGGCGGTGCGCAGCGCTGCGATCCCGTCGGCGGCAAGAGCGAGCAGCTCGTCGAGCGAGGCGCGCGAGAGCGGCGTGCGCTCGGCCGTGGCCTGCACCTCCACGAGGCCGCCGTCGCCGGTCATCACCACGTTGGCGTCGACCTCGGCGCGCGAGTCCTCGGAGTAGTCCAGGTCGAGCAGCGCGCGGCCGTCGACCATCCCGGTCGAGACCGCCGCAACCGACTGCGTCAGCGGGAGCGCAGAGAGCTTCCCCTCCGCCATCACGCGGCGCAGCGCGAGCTCGAGCGCCACGTAGCCGCCTGTGATCGCCGCGCAGCGCGTGCCGCCGTCGGCCTCGAGCACGTCGCAGTCGATCCAGACGGTGCGCTCGCCGAGCGCCTCGAAGTCGACGATGCCGCGGAGCGAGCGTCCGATCAGGCGCTGGATCTCGACGGTGCGGCCGTCCGGCCGGCCCTTCGAGACGTCGCGCCGCTTGCGCTCGCCGGTCGAGGCGGGGAGCATCGCGTACTCGGCCGTCACCCAGCCCCGCCCCTGCCCGGCCATCCAGCGCGGCACCTCCTCGTCGACGCTCGCGGTGCAGATCACGCGCGTGCCGCCGGCCTCGATCAGGGCTGACCCCGTCGCGGTCCGTACGAAGCCGGGCGTGATCGCCACCTCCCGGAGCTCGGCGGGAGCGCGTCCGTCGTTGCGGGGGGCGTCGAGGCTCACGCGGCTCTCCTGGCCGCCGCACCCACCCGCACTCGCTCGACCGATGCGATCGGCAGCTGCAGGAAGCGGGTTCCCAGGCGGCGGAACTCCTCGGGATCGCCCGTGGCGATGAACGAATAGCGCCCGCGACGCTCGTCGTCCTGCGCCACGCCGGCCTCCCGCAGCCTCGACTCCACCTCGGCCGCGATCGCCTCGCCGGAGCTCACGATCGACACGGAGCGCCCGAGCGCCCGCTGGAGCACCGGCCTGACGAGCGGGTAGTGGGTGCAGCCGAGGATGACGGTGTCCACGCCCGCCTGCCGGAGCGGCCTGCACAGGCCGTCGACGCAGGCAACCACGCGCTCGTCGACCTCGCCGCCCTCCTGGATCAGCGGCGCCAGCTCAGCGGAGGCGACCGCGTGCAGCTCGGCATCCGGCGCCGCCTCGGCGAGAGCCCGCGCGTAGGCGGCGCTCCCGACGGTGGCCGGCGTGGCGATGAGCCCCACGCGCCCGTTCTTCGTCGCCGCCGCCGCGAGGCGGGACTCCGGCGTCACGACGGCAACGAGGGGCACGCGGCCCTCCAGCTCCTCGCGCAGCGCCGGCACTGCGGCCGCGGTCGCCGAGTTGCAGGCGACCACGAGGAGCTTCGCGCCCCGCTCGAGCAGGATCCCCGCGAGCTCGCGCGCGAAACGGAGCAGCTCGTCCGCCGACCGGTCGCCGTACGGGAAGCGAGCGGTGTCACCGAGGTACAGGAAATCCTCATGCGGAAGCGACACGAGGCATTCGTGCAACACGGTGAGCCCGCCGACCCCGGAGTCGAAGACGGCGACAGGAAGCTCTCGCTCAGAACCCGTCAAGGCGACGTATGGTCGCAGGCCCGACGGGCGCTCCCGCCCAGGTGGCAGTGAGGTAGCGCAATGCGCAACGATTCTCTGCCACCTGAGGCCCGACCCCTCAATGCCGGCAGTTCCAGCTCTGGGGGCCGGCAGTTCTAGACCTGGCTCTCCGCCAGCGCCTCGAAGTTCTCCCACAGCTCCGGCACGCCGGCGTGCGCTCGCGCTTCCAGCGCGGCCGCGCTCACGCGGTCCCACGCGCCCGCTACCCAGAGCCAGTCGAGGACCAGCTCGCGGTCGAGCAGGTCGTTCTTCACCAGCGTCCCGACCGTCTCGTGGAAGACGAGCATCGTCTGGACATGGGGGTCGAGGGCGTCGGCCGAGTCGCGGTCGAAGTCGTCGGAGAAGATCGTCCGGCTCGCCTCGGGCAGCCCGATCATCGACCCCCACTTCGCCAGCTCCACGATCAGCGTTGCGTCCTCGCGCTTGCCTGCCATGTCCGCTCCTCGCCTCGCTCGGGTTCGGAGCGGACCCTCTCAGATCAGAACTGGACCTTGCGCACCGCCTCCTTGATCTTCCCGATGATCACGTCGCCGAGCTCCTTGCCCTCGTCGGTCCTGAAGCCCTTCATCGCGGCGACCACTCCCGCCATCACCAGAGCGACGAGCAGGATCAGCGCGACGTACTCGACGGTGCCCTGGCCGCGCGCACAACGAAGGCGCGAACCGGCGCCCAGCAGTGCGGCGTGACAGCGTCCAAACAACCGATGCATGTGAGCCCTCCCCCTTGAGTGCTGCCGTTGGAGAACCCATGCTGGGGGCGGTAGACGCACCGCTCCAGACGCGAGTGTCACAACGCCCTGACATCATCCGCGCGGCATGTGCGGGATCGGCGCAATCCTCGATCCGGCCGGCACGTCGGGCCAGCACGCGGCGGAGCGGATGGTCGAGGCGCTGCGCCATCGTGGTCCTGATGGCGAGGCGCTGAGGCGCATCGGGCCCGTCGCGCTCGCCCACACGCGGCTGGCGATCATCGACGTGGCCGGCGGCGACCAGCCGCTCGACTCCGAGGACGGGCGCGTGACCGCGATCGTGAACGGCGAGATCTACAACCACGCCGAGCTTCGCTCCGGCCTCGAGCAGCGCGGCCACCGGTGGGCCACGAACTCGGACAGCGAGGTCGTGGTGCACGCCTATGAGGAGCACGGCGTGGACTGCGTCCGCCACCTCAACGGCATCTTCGCGTTCGTCGTCTGGGACGCCCGCGAGCAGCGCCTCGTCGCCGCGCGTGACGCGTTCGGCGTGAAGCCCCTGTACTGGTGGACCGATGGGCGCCGGGTCGCGGTCGCGTCGGAGATCGGCGCGCTGCTTGACGCCGGCCTGACCGGGGCCCGGGTCGACCGCACGGCGCTGGACCACTACCTCGCCTGCCGCTTCGTGCCCTCGCCGAGGACGCTCTTCCAGAACGTCCAAAAGCTGCCGCCAGCCTCAGTGCTCGTCGTTGAAGAAAGAGGAACGCCGCGCGTGAGCAGCTGGCGCGAGGCGCCCGGGGAGCCCTTCCACGCCGGCGACGACGAGCTGGCGGCCCAGCTCGCCGAGCGCTACGCCGACGCGGTGGAGCGGCACATGATGTCCGACGTCCCATACGGGGCCTTCCTCTCCGGCGGCGTGGACAGCGCCGCGATCGTCGCGGCCATGAAGCTCCGCGCGCCGCAGCCGCCCACGACCTTCACGATCGGCTTCCCTGGCCACGGCGACGTGCTCGACGAGCGCGAGCTGGCGGCGCAGACGGCGCGAATCGTCGGCACCGATCACCACGACACGGTGATGCACGAGACCGGCTTCCTCGCCGAGCTGGCGCGCTGCGTGCCCCGGCTGGAGGAGCCCTGCGGCATCCCGAGCGCTCCGGCGCTGCTCCAGCTGTCGCGCTTCGCGGCGAAGGACGTGAAGGTGGTCCTGGCAGGACAGGGCGCCGACGAGCCCCACGGCGGCTACGGGCGCCACCAGGCCGCGGCGCTGCTGAAGCCCCTGAGGCTCGTCCCGGCCGCCGCGTCCGCCCCCGCCGCGGCCCTCGCCCGCGCGCTGCCGCGAGC
>JBKPBS010000054.1:0-14202 GCA_046726915.1 Actinomycetota bacterium | reverse complement strand
CCCGGGACGGTGCTGCGCGAGGACGAGCTGATGCAGGAGATGGGGATCGGCCGCACCCCGCTCCGCGAGGCGGTGAAGCGACTCGCGCTCGAGAACCTCGTCGATGTGCAGCCGCGCCGCGGAACATTCGTCTCCGCCGTCGAGGCCGCCGACATCCAGAACATCACCGAGGTGCGCGCGGAGCTCGAGGCCTACGCCGCCGAGCTCGCTGCGAACCGGCTCGACCCGGAGACGCGCGCGAAGGCGGAGGGGCTCCTTCAGGAGATCGAGGCGCTCGACGGAGGCGGCGACCAGGAGCGCCTGATGCGGTTCGACGAGCGCATCCATCGCTTCACCTGGGAGGCGGCCCACAACCCCTACCTGACGCAGACCCTGGAGCGCTACTTCACGCACTCGCTGCGCATCTGGTACCTCGTGCTCGACCGCGTGCCCACGCTCGCCCACGCCGTCCACGACCAGACGCAGCTCCTCGAGGCGATCCTCGACCGGAACGGCGCGCACGCGCGCACGATCATGCACGAGCACGTGCTCGCCTTCCAGCGCGAGATCCTCGCCGCCTTCAGCCGGACCTGAGACCGCCGGGCCCGTGCCACAGCTGCCACGCGCGCACGGTGCGGCGCGCACTCGTCAGCGCCCGAGCGGTCGCGTGGCCGTGCGCCTCGAGATGAGTTGCCATGGCCAGGAATACCTGCGCGGCGGTGAGGGTGTCACCCTCCGCGGTGTGCGGACGGTGTGCCGGCAGTCCGAGCGCCCCGGCGATCGTCGAGAGGCTGCATGTGCCGGGATCGCTCCCTCCCCGCTGGATGCTCAGCAGTCGCCAGAGCACGGCCGTGTCCGCGATCCGGCGCGGCAGAGGGCATCCGGCCTTGCGAAGGAACGTGCGCTCCACCCACTGTGCATGGACCACCGGGACCCGTCCGTCCATGAGTGACGCCAGCGGCGCGAGTGCCTCCGGCGCGTGCGGCGCGCCCGCCAGGTCATAGTCGCGCAGCCCGTGGATCTCGGCGGAGTCGCCCGTGGAGGCCCAGCGAGGACGCACGAGCCCGTGAACCGACTCCGCTGTGATGATCCGAGCGGACTCGATCGGAATACCCGCGAACGAGATCACCTCGTCCCGCTGGGGGTCGAGCCCCGTCGTCTCCACGTCGATCGCGATGAACCGGACGTCCCGCCAGGAGGGGCTCCGCAGGATCACGGGCGCGTGTGGAGTCCGGACTGGGGGGCGACCCGCCGCTGGACCCCCGCGACCGCGCGGAACGCCTCCTTCAGCGAGGCTCGGACGGGTGTCGTGAGGCTCCGCGGATCGATCAGGTTGTCGGGCGCTTCACCCTCCCGCAGCTGCGCCACCTGGTGCTCCATGCGCAGCGCGGAGAAGAGCTCGAACGCGTCGCGCAGGTTCGCCGCGTCGCCGGCGCTCAGCGTGCCGGCCTCCCTCGATGCCTTGAGGCGGGCGCGCGTGGAGGCAGCGCTCACGCCCGCGCGCAGGCCGCTCCAGCGTGCCAGCGCCTCGACGGGCATGAGCGCCCGGCGCTTGATGTCGAGTAGCCCCTTGCGCTCGCCGCCGGGGTGGAGAACGAAGTTCCGGATGAAGCCGGTGGGCGGGCGCTCCGCGACCGCGGCGCCGGCGAGCCTGCGCAGCATCAGCTTGCGATTGGGGGCATGGGCGAACACGTTCGCGAGCTGCTCCGCGGCCCCGGTTATGCCCCAGACCGGGTCGCTCTCGACCACCACGGAGAGCAGCATGAGGCCGCGGTCGCGATCGGGGTCCTCGACCCAGGTCATGGCCGCGTGCTCCCACTCTTCGATCGAACGGGCGAAGAGCGGATTCGAGCCGACCACGCCGTTCGTGTCGGGCGGGAAGCCGCACGCTCTCAGGCCGTCCAGCACGCGCTGTGCAAGCGTGACCATGCCACGCCGCAACTCCATGTCGTCGTCCGGCCCGTCCCAGGCTGTTGCGCAGTCCACGTCGGAGCTCGGAAACGGCTCGAAGCGGCCGAAGCTGCCGGTTGCCAGCCACGTGTAGGGCACCGGCGGACGACCGAGGTCCGCGTGCGCGAACTCGATCAGGCGTCGCGTCGCGGCGTCATGGATGCTCGTGATGGCGCGGCTGATCGATCCGGACGCCAGGCCCGCGTCGAAGAGCGCGATGACCATGTCGGGGAGCTCGGCGGCCGCCTCGGCAACCGCTGTCGCGTCGGGGCTGCGCGCGATCGTGGCGCGGAGGTGGAACGGCGCGCGCCGCTCGTTCGCCATCAGGTCCACGTCGTCGAGCACGCCGAGCAGGCGCCGCCCAGCCGAGAGCACCGGGAGGTGCCGGATGTCGTGGTCGAGCATCTCGAGCAGCGCCTCGGTGCCGGTGCGGTCGGCGGCCACGGTCCAGGCGGGCGCTGTCATCACGTCCGACAGCGGGGTGTCGGGAGCGGCGCCCGCGGCAACCACGCGGGTCCGGATGTCGCGGTCGGTAACGATCCCCAGCCCGTGGCCCGTGTCCACGACCACGCAGGTCGCTCCGACCTCGGCCATCCGCCTGGCCGCCTCCTGGACGGTCGTCGCCGGCGGGCAGACGAGCGCGGGAGCCCGGATCAGCTCGCCCACCGGCCTGCCCGCCGAGGACGACGGCGGCTCGCGCTCGTGCTCCGCCAGCAGGTGCACTCGCCTGTTCATCCTCTCGACCATGAAGCGCACCGAGGCGGGGTGCTCCAGCACAGGACGGATGACGTCCGCGGGTATTCGGTAGACGAGCGTGTCCTCCGCGGCGCGCGCCACGAAGCCCAGCGGTCCCTCCGAAACGAGGGAGACGAAGCCGAACATCTCGCCCTCGCCCATCACGTCGAGCAGCCGGCCGTCCTCGACCGTCAGCTCGACCGATCCGCGCCTCACGACGTAGCCGAACTCCAGCGTGGCGCCGGCGCTCTCGACGATCGGCGTGCGCGCGGCGTGGAACTCGATCTCCGCGCTGGCCGCGACCTCCTCGAGCGTCTCCTCGTCGAGGCCGGCGAAGGGCGGATGGCTGCGGAGGAACTCGGCTACGTCTTGCATTGACTCGTAATCCCGCCGCTGAGATGCTCGCAGGCCGTGACGACTCGGATGTTCATCGACGGGGAGTGGCGCGACGCGACCAGTGGCGCCACCGTCGACGCCACCAGCCCGGCCACGGGCGAGTCGCTCGGCCCGGTCGCCGAGGGCGACCGCGCGGACGCCCGCCTCGCGATCGCCGCCGCCAACGCCGCCTTCCCCTCCTGGGGGGCGCGCACGGGCTTCGAGCGGGCCGAGTTCCTCCATCGGGCGGCCGACGTGATGGAGAGCCGCGCCGACGAGCTTGCGCGCGTGCTGACCCTCGACCAGGGCAAGCCGCTCAAGGCCGAGGCCGAGGTGGAGGTCGGCGAGCTCGTCGAGTTCTTCCGCATGGCCGCCGAGGACGGAAAGCGCGTCGAGGGCTCAATTCCCGAGAGCGCGGCGCCCGGCCGGCGCGTCCTCCTGGTGCGCCGCCCGCTCGGGGTGCTCGGCCTGATCACGCCGTGGAACTGGCCCTACACGATGCCCGCCGAGGTGCTCGCCCCGGCGCTCGCCTGCGGCAACACCGTCGTGTGGACCCCGGCGCCCTCGACGGCGGTCTGCTCGGGGCTGCTCGCCGAGTGCATCGCCGAGGCCGACATGCCGCCGGGCGTCTTCAACTTCGTGCTCGGCCCGGGGCCGGAGGTGGGCGACGAGCTCGCGGTCAACCCGGGCACCCACGCTGTCGCGTTCACCGGCTCGACGGAGACCGGGCTGATCGTCTCGCGCCAGGCGGCCGGCAAGGCGCAGCTGCTCGAGATGGGCGGCAACGGGCCGCTCGTCGTGCTCCAGGACGCGGATCTCGCCGCGGCGGCCGAGGCGGCGCGCGTGGGCTCCTTCCTCGGCGCGGGCCAGAGCTGCTCGGCGGCCGAGCGCATCCTGGTCCACGAGGCCGTGCGCGACGAGTTCGTCTCGCTGCTCGCCGGCGAGGTCGAGCGCGAGGTGCACCTGGGCGATCCGCTCGACGACGCAACCACGATGGGCCCGGTGAACAACGAGCCGGGCGCGGCCAAGATGGACGCTCATGTGGCCGACGCGGTCGAGCGAGGCGCCACGGTCGTGACCGGCGGCAGCCGCGCCGAGGGCTTCCCCACGGGGCTCTACTGGCAGCCGACCGTGCTGAACGACGTGCCGGCGGACTCGATCGCGGTGACCCAGGAGACCTTCGGCCCGATCGCACCGGTCGTCGGAATCGGCTCGCTCGAGGACGCGATCAAGCAGACGAACGCCCAGAGCTACGGGCTGATGGCCGCCATCTTCACGAGCGATGTGGCCGCCGGGCTCCGCTACGCCGACGCGGTGCCGATGGGGCTCGTGAACATCAACGAGACGACCAACTACTGGGAGCCGCACCTGCCCTGGGGCGGCCGCGCGCGCTCCCAGAGCGGAATCGGGCGAGTGGGCGGGCGCCATCCGATGGAAACGCTCACCGAATTGCAGACCGTGCTCATCCGGACAGGTTAAGTCTGCGCCAAGAGGGCTAGCGAGGCCCTTGAAGCCTGATATATCATCGCGCCGAGATGACTGACTCGCACGGCTCTGCCGCCGTGGAGACCCCTGAAGCTACCCCGGCCCCGGGACGCGACGGCGATCCGCTGCTCCGCGCTGAGGGCGTCTGGAAGGTATTCGGCCCGAGAGCCGACAAGGTCATCGGCACCCCGGACGCAGACCTGTCACGCGCCGAGCTCCGCGAGAAGACCGGCTCCGTGGTCGCCGTGCGCGACGTCTCGATTGACGTGTGGCCAGGCGAGGTGTTCGTGGTCATGGGCCTATCGGGGTCCGGCAAGTCCACGCTCGTACGGACGCTCATCCGCCTGATCGAGCCCACCGCCGGCAGCGTGAGGATCGGCGACGAGGACGTGATCGGGGCCGACGCCGCCGCGCTCCGCGAGCTGCGCCGCCACCGCGTGTCGATGGTGTTCCAGCATTTCGGCCTGCTCGCGCACCGCACCGTGATCGACAACGTGGCCTTTGGGCTCGAGATCCAGGGCAAGTCGAAGGAGGAGCGTCTGGGCCGCGCCAGCGAGGTGCTCGAGCTGGTCGGTCTCCACGACGTGGCGACCTCGTTCCCCGCCCAGCTCTCCGGCGGCATGCAGCAGCGCGTCGGGCTCGCCCGCGCCTTCGCCGTCGACCCCGAGCTGATGCTCTACGACGAGCCCTTCAGCGCGCTAGACCCGCTGATCCGCCGCGACATGCAGGACGAGGTGATCCGGCTTCAGCACGAGACCGGCAAGACCATGATGTTCATCACGCACGACCTCCCCGAGGCGCTGCGGCTCGGCGACCGCATCGCGATCATGCGCGACGGCGCGATCGTGCAGCTCGGCACGCCCGAGGAGCTCGTCGGCTCGCCGGCCGACGAGTACGTCGAGAACTTCATCCGCGACATCCCGCGCACCCACGTCCTCACGCTGCGCTGGATCATGCGCGACCCCCACCCAGGCGAGACCAGCGAGGGGCCCGAGTTGCCGGTCGAGACGACCATGCAGAACGCCGTCCCGCTGGTCGCCTCCACCGACCAGCCGGTGCGTGCCGTCAAGGACGGCAAGGTGGTGGGCATCGTGGACCGCGAGGCGATCCTGCGCGCCATGGCCGAAGATCCGGACACCTCCGCCGGTCGCGGCGCCGATGGCAGTAGCTAGCGGCAGGCTGCGGGCACCCGCTTTCGCGGCGTCGACGTCGCGCTTTCGCGGCCGTGGTGCCCAGGTGGGCGCGCTCGTCGCGCTCATGATCGTCGGCTACATCCTCTGGAAGAACGAGTTCTCCTGGCCCGTGTCGCTCACATGGGAAGAGCTTCCCCGCAAGCTGGACGACGCGCAGGAGTGGCTGCTCGAGCAGCGCACCGAGGGCTCGAACCCGTTCTTCGCACTGCTCGACGCCTTCCGGGCTGCCTGCGAATGGCTGGTCACGGCCCTGCTCGACTTCATGGAATGGCTCACCTGGGTCGGCATGTTCGCGGCAAGCACACTGATCGTCCTCCGCTTCGGCGGCTGGCGCGCCGCGCTCGTTGTGTTCGGCGCATTCGTGTCTTTCGCTCTGCTCGGCCTGTGGGAGGAGAGCATTCAGACGCTCGCCCTGATGAGCGCCGCGGTGCTGATCTCGCTCCTGATCGGCGTGCCGGCCGGGATCGCCGCCGGTCGCAACGAGCGTTTCTACCGCGGAATCACGCCGATTCTCGACGCGATGCAGATCGTGCCCGCTTTCGCGTACCTCATGCCCGTCGTGATCATCTTCTCGGTCGGCCCGGCCGCCGCCGTGATCTGCACGCTGATCTACGCGATCCCGCCGGCAGTGCGGATCACCGCGCTCGGCATCCGCGGCGTCACCGCGGAGTCGGTAGAGGCCTCGCAGGCGCTCGGAGCCACCCCGACCCAGACGCTCTTCAAGGTCCAGCTTCCGCTGGCGCGCCGGCAGCTCCTCCTCGCGCTCAACCAGACGATCATGTTCGCCCTCTCGCTGGTCGTGATCGCGGGCCTGATCGGCGGCAAGGGCCTCGGCGACGTCGTGACGAACGGGCTGTATTCGAACCCGGCACTCGCGGTCCTCGCCGGCGTCGCGATCGTCATCATGGCGATCGCCCTGGACCGAGCAACGGCGGCCATCGCCGACCGCACCGATCCCGCCCGCAGGCAGCTCACGGACGAGGGACGGCGGAGGGCGCGCAGGATCACGCTCGGCACGTTCGGGGTGATCGCCCTGATCGTGATCGTCGCGAAGGCGCTCGGCGCGGACGCCATCTATCCGGACGAGTTCGAGACGGCGTCGTCGATCTACGACGCGAACATCCAATCCACCGTTCTGGGCTGGATCAACGACGCGCTCGAGTACATCCAGGACCCGACCTCGTTCATCTTCGGCATCACCGACCCGGTCGGCAACTTCATCCTCGAGCGCATGCTCCAGCCGGTCCAGAACCTGCTGATGGACACGCCATGGTTCATCGTGCTCGGCTGCCTGACCGCGATCGCCTACGTCCTGAGCGGCCTGCGGCCAGCCGTCACCGCCTTCCTGATGCTCGCGGCGATCGGGATCATGGGCGTCTGGGAGCCGGCGATGGACACTGCCTCTCAGGTGCTCGTGGCCACTGCCATGGCGGTCGTGATCGGGATCGCGGTCGGGATCTGGGCAGCGGAGAGCCCGCGTGTGGAGAAGCTGCTCAGGCCCATCCTCGACACGCTGCAGACGCTCCCGCAGCTCGTCTACATCATCCCGTTCATCTACCTGATGCCGGTGTCGCTCGTACCGGGTGTGGTCGCCTCGGTGCTGTATGCGATCCCGGTGGTGATCAGGCTCGTGACGGCGGGGATCCGCTCGGTGCCGCCCGCCCCCGTGGAGGCGGCTCAGGCTTTCGGCGCATCGCGGCGGCAGGTGCTTGCCAAGGTGAAGGTCCCGCTCGCGCGCGACAGCATCATGCTCGGCGTGAACCAGGGAATCATCATGGTCCTCTCGGTTGTCGTGATCGGCGGGCTGGTGGGCTCGGGCGCGCTCGGCGACCAAGTCGCCCGCGGACTGCAGCGCAACGAGTTCGGCCAGGGCGTCGTGGCCTCGCTGGCGATCCTGGCGCTCGGCATCGCGCTCGACCGCGTGACACAGGGCCGGCGCCCCGCGCGTGAGGTGACGAGCAGAGGCCCGTTGTTCGGCGGCTTGGCCAGGAGGAGACGACAAGTCGTGCAACCAGGAGGAGGGGCAGTTTGAGAACCCACAGGCACCTGTGGGCGGTGGTGGCGGCGCTGATGTTGGCGCTGCTTCTCGCAGCCTGCGGCGAGGAGAAGGACGACAACGGCGGCGGAGGGAACGCGTCAGCCGGCGGCAAGGACTGCGGAAAGGTCGTGCTGAACGAGCAGGCCTGGGCCGGCTCGACGGCAAACACCTACATCGCGAAGAACGTGCTCGAGGACCAGCTCGGCTGCGAGGTCGAGATCACGAAGATCACCGAGATCCCAGCGTTCCAGGCGATGGCTGACGGCAAGACCGACGCGGTGCTCGAGGACTGGCAGCACGTCGACCAGTACAAGCAGTACATCGACAAGGCGGGCACGGTCGTGCAGGGCGGCCCGCTCGGCGTCGAGGGCCACATCGGCTGGTTCATCCCGAAGTACCTGATGGACGAGCACCCCGAGTTCAAGACCTGGGAGGGCCTGAAGGGCGAGGAAGACCTCTTCAAGACCCCCGAATCAGGCGACCAGGGCATGTTCCTCGGCGGCGACCCGTCGTACGTCCAGAAGGACAAGGAGCTGATCAAGGCCCTTGGGCTCAACTTCAAGTTCGTGACCGCGGGCGCCGAGCCGGCACAGGTCGCGCGCTGGAGCCAGGCCTACAAGCAGAAGAAGCCGATCATCTTCTACTGGTACACGCCGCAGTACCTGAACCAGGAGTACGACCTGGCCGAGGTGAAGCTGCCGCCGCGTACCGAGGCGAACAAGGACTGCAAGGACGACGCGAAGGAAGGCGGCGACCCCGAGCAGTACAAGTGCGAGTACGACGTGACGATCATCAACAAGCTGTTCTCGAAGAAGTTCGCGGACAGCGGGTCGCCGGCGTACGACATGCTGAAGAAGATGAAGCTCACGAACGAGGACCAGGAGCTCGTCGCGAAGGCGATCGCCGGGGACAAGCAGGACCCGGACGAGGCCGGAGCCGACTGGGTGAAGGAGAACCAGGACAAGGTCGACGAGTGGCTGCAGTAGCCGGCTAGTCACACCGGTTCGATTGCGGAGAGCCCCGCCCCGGCGGGGCTCTTCCGTTCCCGGGCTGGGATAGGGTCGGCGCCATCGACTATTCCGACCTCAGCGCCGTCTACATCAACTGCACGCTCAAGCGCTCGCCCGCGCCTTCGAACACCCGCGCCCTCGCCGATCGTTCGATCCACATCCTCGAGGAGAACGAGGTCTCCGTCGAGGTAATCCGCGCGGTCAACCACGACATCGCGACCGGGGTCTACCCCGACATGACGGAGCACGGCTGGGAGCGCGACGAGTGGCCCGAGATCTTCGAGAAGGTCCTGGCCGCGGACATCCTGGTGCTGCTCTCGCCGATCTGGCTGGGCGAGAAGTCGTCGGTCTGCACGCAGGTGATCGAGCGGCTCTACGGCAACAGCCATCTGCTGAACGAGCACGGCCAATCCACGTACTACGGCCGCGTCGGCGGCTGCATCATCACCGGGAACGAGGACGGCGCGAAGCACTGCGCGATGAACATCCTCTACTCGCTCCAGCACCTCGGCTTCACGATCCCGCCGCAGGCGGACTCCGCCTGGATGGGCGAAGCCGGGCCCGGCCCGAGCTACCTCGACGAGGGCTCAGGCGGACCTGAGAACGAGTTCACCAACCGCAACACCACGTTCCTGACCTGGAACCTCCTGCACGTGGCGCGGATGCTGAAGGACGCCGGCGGCATCCCGGCGCAGGGCAACTCGCGCACGGAGTGGGACGCCGGCTGCCGGCTCGACTACGAGAACCCGGAACACCGGGTCTAGCCGGGCAGCGCTAGCGACCGACGGTGCGGCGGAACAGCAGCGCGCAGACCACGGCCACGATGGCCGCGATGAACGGTATGGCGAAGCCCATCACGCCCACGACCGCGAGCACGAAGCCCACGACGGCGACCGTGCCCGCCGCGCTGCCCGCGAGCACGAGCTGGTAGGCGCGGCGCTCGCGGCCCCGCCGAGAGGGCGGTCCGCCTGATGATGGTGAGAGTCCCACGGGCTGAACGGTAGTCAGTCGCCGAGCAGGCGGCGGTCGAAGCCGGCCGGCGCGTGGATATTGAGCACGCGTGTGGGCCGGTCGAGCGCGTTCCGGAACGTGTGGCTCACGCCGGGCGGCACCAGGACAAACGTGCCGCTGGGAGCGCGCACATCGCCCTCGTCGAGGAGGAAGGTCAACTCGCCGTCGAGGATGTAGAAGGCGTCGTCCTCGTCGGCATGCACGTGGGGCTCGGGGCCGCCGGCGTGCGGGGCCATCGTGATGACGCTGACGTTGAGGCGCGGCGAGTGCTCGCTGAGGCCGAGGAACTCGACGTTACCGGTGCGAACGCCCGCGCCCGGCGGGATGACGACCGTGCGGTCCACCTGTCAAGGGAGCATCAAGGTTGGCGGGTGGGTCGTCAAGAAGCCGTATGGATTGGCTGTCGGAGCAGCCCTCGCAAGTAGAACCGAGATGTGGCCTCAAACGCTGGCGCACTGTCGCGCTTTCTGCTCGGCAAGCCGCTCCGCACCGACCGGCTGGGCGACACGCTGTTGCCGAAGCGTCTCGCGCTGCCGGTCTTCTGCTCGGACCCGCTGTCCTCGGTCGCCTACGCGACGGAGCAGATCGTGCTCGTGCTCGGACTGGGCGGATTGGCGCTGCTCCACCTGACGCCATGGGTCGCCGGCGCGGTCGTGCTGCTCCTGCTCATAGTCGTCGCGTCCTACCGTCAAACCTGTTACGCCTACCCGAACGGCGGCGGCGCCTACGCGGTCAGCCGGGACAACCTCGGCGAGGATGCCTCGCTCGTCGCCGCCACGAGCCTGCTGATCGACTACGTCCTGACGGTCGCGGTCTCGGTGGTGGCGGGGGTCGCCGCAATAACCAGCGCGATCCCGTCGCTCGCGCCGCACGCGGTGGCTATCTCGCTCGGATGCGTAGCCCTGCTCACTTCGGTGAACCTGCGTGGTGTCAAGGAGTCGGGCCGCGCCTTCGCGATCCCGACCTACGGATTCGTCCTGGCGGTCTACGCCATGCTCGTCGTGGCGTTGATCAAGATCGGCTTCGGCGACGGGATCACCGCGGAGAGCGCGAAGTACGAGCTGCGCCAGACGGCGGACACCGGCGGCCTCTTCACGGTCTTCCTCGTGCTGCGCGCCTTCGCGTCCGGTTGCACGGCGCTGACCGGCGTGGAGGCGGTCTCGAACGGGATCCCGGCCTTCGAGCCCCCGAAGAGCCGCAACGCGGCCACGACGCTGCTGCTCATGGGCGTGTTCGCGATCACGATGTTCGCCGGGATTACGGCCCTTGCGATCGTCGCTCACGTCCACATGGCCGAGGACACCGCCGCGCTCGTGGGCTTCCATGGCGAGGCTCAGCGCACAGCGCTGAGTCAGATCGGCCTAGCCACCTTCGGTGACGGCGCGATGTTCTTCCTCCTCCAGGGGTTCACCGCCGCCATCCTCGTGCTCGCGGCGAACACCGCCTTCAACGGCTTCCCGGTGCTGGCGTCGCTGCTCGGCCGCGATGGCTACCTGCCGCACCAGCTCGGCCACCGCGGCGATCGGCTCGTGTTCTCAAATGGCATCCTCGGGCTTGCAGGGCTGTCCGCCGGGCTGATCGTCGCGTTCAACGCCGAGGTCACCCGCCTGATTCAGCTCTACATCCTCGGCGTGTTCCTGTCGTTCACGCTGAGCCAGGCCGGTATGGTCCGCCACTGGCAGCGCGAGCTTGCGGAGTGCGCGCCTGCGGAGCGCCGCGCGCTCCGCCGGAAGCAGCTCGTGAACGGCACCGGCGCGCTCGTCACCGGCGTGGTGTTCGTGATCGTCCTGCTCACCAAGTTCGCCGCCGGCGCCTGGATCGTCGTGCTTGCGGCGCCGGTGATCTTCCTGGTGATGAAGTCGATCGCGACGCACTACCGGGAGGTGACCGACGAGCTGCGCGCCGCTCCGTCCGGCGTCGCGCTGCCGAGCCGCGTGCACGTCGTCGTCCTGGTGTCGAACCTGCTCGCACCCACGCTGCGGGCGCTGGCGTTTGCCCAGGCGATGGCGCCCGCGAGCATCCGCGCGGTGAAGGTCGCCGTCGAGGGCGCGGAGGACCCGCTTCCCGGCGAGTGGGAGGAGCGCGGAGTCCCGGTGCCGCTGGTCGTTATCGAGTCGCCCTACCGTGAGACGGTGCGGCCCGTGCAGCTGTACGTCCGCCAGCTCCGGCGCGACTATCCAGGCGATGTCATCTCGATCATCATTCCGGAGTACGTAGTGGGCCACTGGTGGCACAACCTGCTTCACAACCAGACCGCGCTGCGACTCAAGGCGCGCCTGCTCTTCGAGCCGTGGGTGACGGTGACGAGCGTGCCGTGGGTGCTCGGAGCGACCGGCAGATGACGGCGACGGGCGACATCAGCTACGTCCGGGCGGATGACCTGCTCGCCGACCCCGTTCCGCCGCCGCGCGCGCCGATCGGCGGGCTGGGCCGCCGCCGGCACGCGACCGGAGCGCTCGTCGCGCTGCTGGGGCTGCCGCTCCTGACGCTGCTCCTCGAGCACGCCCGCGACACCTTCTCGCTCGAGAGCCAAGTGCTGCTCTACCTGCTCGCGGTGGTCGCCGTCGCCGTGATCGGCGGCATGGCGGTCGCACTCGGCAGCGCGATCGCCGCGGCATTCCTGATCAACTATTTCTTCGTCAAGCCCGAGCACACGCTGGAGGTGGCTCAGGGCGAGCAGGCGCTGGCGCTGGCGGTGTTCCTGATCGTTGCCGCGGTTGTGAGCTGGGCGGTCGAGGCAGCGGCGCGGCGCGCTCGCGCGGCGGAGAGCGCGGCTCGGCAGGCGGAGACCCTCTCCGGGCTCGCGCAAAGCGACTTCGAGAAGCGCGAGACGCTAGGGCATGTGCTCGAACGAGCCAGGAGCACATTCGGCATGGAGTCGGTCACGCTCAGCGCCCGTGAGCACCCGTCCGGCAACTGGGTCGACGTGGAGAGCGCCGGCTGGGCGCCGCGCGGCAGGGAGGCGCCGCTCCGCTTTGATGTCCCGATCGGCGCCGAGCTCCGGCTGATCGGCCGCGGCCCGGCGCTGTTCGCCGAGGATCAGCGCGTGCTGCAGGCATTCGCCGCGGCCGCGCAGACGGCCTACGAAGGCCACCGCCTCAGCGAGCGCGCCGACGAGGCGCGCGAGCTCGCCGCCGCCGACCGCCAGCGGACCGCCCTGCTCGCGGCCGTGGGCCACGATCTGCGCACTCCGCTCGCCGGGATCAAGGCGTCGGTCAGCACGCTGAGGCAAACGGACGTGCAGTGGTCGGAGGAGCAGCGGCGCGAGCTGCTCGCCGCCATCGAAGAGTCAGCGGACCGGCTCGACGCGATCGTCGAGAACCTCCTGGACGCGAGCCGCCTCGAGGCCGAAGTGCTCAGCGTCCAGCCCGAGCCGGTGGCGCTCGACGAGGTGATCGGAGCGGCACTGCTGTCAGTGCCCGGCGCCCGCGACGCCGTCAGCGTTGACGTCCCCGAGGACCTCCCGCTCGTGCAGGCGGATCCCGGACTGCTCGAACGCGTCCTCGCCAATCTCATGGAGAACGCAATCCGTCATGGGGGCGGCGGGCCTGTCGAGGTGGTCGCCAGGGCGGGCGAGCTGGCCGCGCGCATCAAGGTCATCGACCACGGCGCGGGCGTGCCCAAGGCCGAGCGCGAGCGCCTCTTCCAGCCGTTCCAGCGGGTGGGCGACGGCTCTCCGCAGGGCGCGGGCCTGGGACTGACCGTGGCGCGGGGCTTCACGGAGGCCATGGAGGGCGTGCTCATCGCGGACGGGTCCGAGGGCGGCGGCCTGACGATGCGGCTACGGCTCCCGCTGGCCAAATGACGCACGTCCTCGTCGTGGACGACGAGCGCGCCATCCGCCAGGCGTTGGCGATCAACCTGCGAGCGCGGGAATACGACGTGACCGCAGTCGGGGACGGTGCCGCGGCCCTCGCGGCCGCCGCGAGCCATCCACCCGACGTCGTGATCCTGGACCTGGGCCTCCCCGACATGGACGGCAACGACGTGATCGAGGGCCTGCGCGGCTGGACGCAGGCGCCGATCATCGTGCTCTCCGCCCGGACGGCCCAGGGCGACAAGGTCGTAGCGCTCGACGTCGGCGCCGACGACTACATGACCAAGCCGTTCGGAATGGACGAGCTGCTCGCTCGGCTGCGCGCCGCCCTGCGCCGGAGCGGCACCGACCCTGAAGCGCCGGTGGTCGAGACGGACAGCTTCACAGTCGATCTAGCTGCGAAGCAGGCCGCGACACCGGCTGGACCGGTCCGCCTCACGCCGACGGAATGGCACCTGCTCGAGGTCTTGATCCGGCACGAGGGGAAGCTGGTTCCGCAGCGCGAGCTGCTGCAGGAGGTCTGGGGCCCGGCCTACGAGACCGAGACCAACTACCTGCGCGTCTACATGGCTCAGCTGCGCCGCAAGCTGGAGCCGGACCCGTCGCATC
>JBKPBS010000053.1:0-25073 GCA_046726915.1 Actinomycetota bacterium | reverse complement strand
AGGAGAGCCACGGCGTGCCCGTGGAGGTGATCGTGGTGGGCGACCGCGAGCTCGACGCCGGCCACGAGGCCGTGGTGGCCGCCGCCCGCGAGGCCATGACGAACGCCGCGAAGTTCGGCGGCGGCTCGCCCGTGGACGTGTACGCGGAGAGCGCCGACTCGCGCACCCAGGTATTCGTGCGCGATCGCGGCCCCGGCTTCGACACCGGCTCGATCCCCTCGGACCGGCGCGGAGTCCGCGAGTCGATCGTGGGCCGGATGGAGCGCCACGGCGGGCGCGCCCGCGTGACGAGCGCGCCGGGCTCGGGGACCGAGGTCGAGATCGTCCTGGAGGAGCGGACGTGAGCGCGCTCGGCGGGCCGCGCGTCCTGATCGTCGACGACCACCAGCTCTTTCGCGCCGGAGTGCGGGCGGAGCTCGAGCCGCTGCTCGAGATCGCAGGCGAGGCCGGCGGCGTGGAGGACGCCCTCGACGCGATCGAGAGCCAGTCGCCCGACGTGGTGCTGCTAGACGTTCACATGCCCGACGGCGGGGGGATCGAGGTGATCCGCCGCGCCGCCGCGCTCACCGAGAGCCCGCCCTGCTTCCTCGCGCTGTCCGTCTCGGACGCGCCCGACGACGTGATCGCGGTGATCCGCGCCGGAGCACGCGGATACGTGACGAAGAACATCTCGGGCGACGAGCTGGCCGATGCGGTCCGCCGCGTGCACGAGGGCGACGCCGTCTTCTCCCCACGCCTCGCGGGCTTCGTGCTGGACGCGTT
The DNA here is from genome assembly GCA_046726915.1 of Actinomycetota bacterium. Lineage (GTDB taxonomy): Bacteria > Actinomycetota > Thermoleophilia > Solirubrobacterales > Thermoleophilaceae > JACVRW01. The sequence continues at coordinate 24,311 of JBKPBS010000053.1, read as the reverse complement.
CGCGGGCCCCGCGCCGCAGCCCGAGTCGGAGCTCGACGCCCTGACCGCCCGCGAGCGCGAGGTGCTCCAGCACATCGCCCGCGGCTACATGTACAAGGAGATCGCCCTGCGGCTCGACATCTCACCGAAGACGGTCGAGGCACACGTCTCCTCGGTGCTGCGAAAGCTGCAGCTCTCGAGCCGCCACGAGCTGACCCGCTGGGCGGCCGAGCGCGGCCTGGATCTCTGAGCGGCTCGGCGGCGCCCGAGCCAACGACAGCATTGGGGAATCGACCGTCCTGGCTGAGGCCCCTATACGCAGCCTTATCCAGGACGGTCGACCGAGCGCGCGAATTAGTAGCGCTCCGACATAGCGCGCTGGATCTCGCGCTTCGTGTCGCGCTCCTTGATCGCCCGGCGCTTGTCATAGAGGTCCTTGCCCTTCGCCACGGCCAGCTCGACCTTCGCGCGCGGACCGTTCCAGTAGAGGCGCGTGGGCACGATCGTCAGGCCTTTCTCGGAGGTGGCTCCGAGTAGGCGCTCGATCTCGCGGCGGTGGAGGAGGAGCTTGCGCGGGCGCTCGGGGTCGTGGTTCTCGCGCGCCGGCTTGTAGGGCGCGATGTGCATGTTGCGCAGCCAGACCTCGCCGTCGCGCACCTCCGCGTAGGCGTCCTTCAGCTGAACCCCGCCCTCGCGGAGCGACTTCACCTCGGAGCCCTGGAGCACGATGCCCGCCTCGAACTTCTCGAGCAGGTTGAAGCGGAAGCTCGCCTGCCGGTTCGTGGCGATGTCGCCCGGAGCCGCCTTGCGCTTGCCTTTCTTGGCCACGCTACGAGTATGACCCCGCGGTGTCCAGATCCACGCGGCCGCGCGGCGCGTCGATGCGGCCCACCTGCACGTCGATCGAGTCGCCCAGGCGCAGGCGGCGGCCCGAGTCCTCGGCCTCGAGAGCCGTGCCGAGCTCGTTCAGCGTCCACCAGCCGCGCAGGCGCCGCACCGCCACGAAGCCCTCGAAGCGCTCCTCGCCGAACTGCACGAAGGCGCCCTTCTCGATCAGGCCGACCACCTCGCCGGAGAAGCTCGGCGGGTCGTCCGGGTCGGACTCCGACAGCAGGCGCTCGAGCAGGAAGGCGAGGCAGACGTCGTCGGCGTCACGCTCGATCTTTATCGCCTCGCGCTCGGCCGAGGAGCTGACGACGCCCGCCTCCTCCAGCTCGTGCGCGGGCGTGGCGGCCTCGTCGATCCCAAGGCCCTGAAGCAGTGCGCGGTGGGCGACAACGTCCGGGTAGCGCCGGATCGGCGACGTGAAGTGGCAGTAGCGCGGACTGGCCAGACCCGCGTGGCCGAGGTTGCGCGGCGAGTAGTACGCCTGCTTCAGGGCGCGCAGCACGAGCACCCCGAAGGCCCGCCTGGCGTGCGATTCGCGCGCGACGATCCGCGAGATCTCGGTGACCGCGTCGGCGGCCTGCTGCGGCGTCATCTGCTTCGGCAGCGGCGGCGTGGGGATGTCGAGGCTCGCGAGCTGGTCCGCAAGGAAGGCCACCGACTGCGGCTCGGGCCGCTCGTGCACGCGGTACAGCGTCGGCAGCCGCCGGTCGGCGAGATAGCCCGCCACCTGCTCGTTCGCGAGGATCATCAGCATCTCGATCAGGCGGTGTGACTCGGTCTGCGCCTCGTAGCGCACGCCGGTCACGTGGCCCTCCGGGTCGAACTCGAATGACGGCTCGAACGAGCCGAATTCGAGCGACTCGCGCCGCTCGCGCAGCGCGGCGGCGAGCTCGCGCGCAATCGCGAGCGGCTCGCCCCACGGCTCCCCGGCGCGGGCCCGCCCGGCGAACAGCTCGTCGACCTCGCCGTAGGTCAACCGCCGGTCGCTCCGCACGATCGAGCGGTGGAAGGACACGCTGGTCACGTCCGCGCCGTCCATCTCGATCTCGACCGTCACGGCGAGCTTGTCCTCGCCCGGACGCAGCGAGCACGCCTGGTTCGAGAGCACCTCGGGCAGCATCGGCTCGACCGCACCGGGCACGTACACGCTCGTGCCGCGCCTGAACGCCTCCCGCTCGAGCCGCCCGCCTGGGCGCAGGAAGGCCGTCACGTCGGCGATGTGCACCCAGACGCGCACGCGGCCACCGCGCTCGCGGCGCGCCGAGACCGCGTCGTCGAAGTCCTTGGCGTCGTCCGGGTCGATGGTGAAGGTCGGCAGATCGCGCATGTCCACGCGGGCGTTCGCCGCGTAGGGCTCGTGCAGCGTCGCCTCGGCCTCCGCGCTCGCCGCGCGCGCGTAGCTGCGGTGGAGGCCGCGGTCGAGCATCAGACCCTCGACCACGTCGCGCGCGCGGTCGGGACGGCCGATCCGCCGGAGCACGCGCGCGCCGCGCTTTCCGCCGCCCACGAGGACGAGGTCACCGGCCCCGGCGCCGCCGCGCTCAACCGCGGTGCGCGGGCCCGGCCCGAAGATGGGCTCCGCCACGAGGAAGCGGCCGCGCTTCTCCAGCACGGCCACCATCGGCTGGTCGAGCCGGCGCAACGGCCGGCCCCGGACGGCGGCGCTCATCCCAGCTTGCGAGCGAGCGTGTCGAGCGCCACGGGGAGCGCCTCGTCGCGGTCGGTGTCCGGGTTGTCCCGCGCCCGGATCTCCGGCTTGATGCCCTTCGTGGAGATCGTCTCGCCGTCGGGCAGGTAGTAGTTCGCGACGGTCAGGTCCAGCACGCCCCCGTTCGTCAGGTGCTCCACCTCCTGCACCAGTCCCTTGCCGAACGTGCGCGTGCCGACCACCGTGGCGCGCCCGCGGTCGCGCAGGGCGCCCGTGACGATCTCGGAGGCGCTCGCGCTGCCGCCGTCCACGAGCACCACGACCGGCACGTCCTCGGGCAGGATCGCGTCGCCCTCGGCGTCGTGCGTGCGCTCGGCACGGTGGCGGCCGCGCACGGACACGATCTCGCCGTCCTCGACGAACAGGCTCGACACTGCCACGGCCTCGAGCAGGAGCCCTCCGCCGTTCCCGCGCAGGTCGAGCACCACGGCCTCGGCGCCGCGGCCGCGCAGGCGCTTGATCTCGCGGCTGAGCAGCGCGTGCGCGCCGTCGCTGAACCCGACCAGCTCCGCCACCCCGAGCTTGTGCCCGTCGCGCTCCATGAGCCGCCCGCGCGCCACGGGTATCTCGATGCGCTCGCGCTTCACCTTGACGGTGCGGTCGCTCTGCTCGCCCGGCCTGAACACCCGCAGCTCCACGCTCGTTCCGGCGGGGCCCTTGATCCGGTTCGTGGAGACCTCGCTGTTCACACCCGCGATCGGGCGGCCGTCGACCGCGAGGATCAGGTCGCCGGCGCGGATGTGGGCGTCCTGGGCGGGCGAGCCGTCGAACACGCGCAGCACCTTCAGGCCGCGCCTATCCTGCTCGACGTTCATGCCGACGCCCTCGAAGTGCCCGCTCACGTCCTCGTTGAACTGGCGCGCCTCCTTGGGCGTGAGGTAGTGCGAGTAGGGGTCGTCGAGCGACTCGACGATCCCCTTCAGCGACGCGTCGTCGAGCCGCTTCTCGTTCACCGGCTTGTAGTAGTTGTCCTCGATCGAGTCGATGATCTCGGCGCGCAGCGCGCGATCCTCCTGCACGAAGGCATCGCGGACCGGCCCCGGCAGGTCCTTCGGGTGACCGCCGAGCCAGAGCCCGGCGACGAGCGCCACCAGGGCGCTCAGCGCTGCGACAACGCCTCTCGACATGGCGATGGAGGCTAGTCCCCTGCGCTTCAGTGGAGCTAAACGCGGAGGAAGCGGCGGAGCGTGATGCCGCTGCCGAGCGCCGAGACGGCGATGCAGGCGAGCATCAGCACGACGACCAGCAGCGGGAAGTCGATCGTGTCGGGCGCCGCCAGGAGCGCGAAGCGGTCGGACAGCGGGTCGACGAAGGTCGTCTTCAGGATGCCGAGCAGCAGCACGGCCAAGAGGCCGCCGAAGAAGCCGACGATGACCCCTTCGATCACGAACGGCCAGCGGATGAACCAGTTCGTCGCGCCCACGAGCTTCATCACCTCGACCTCACGCCGGCGCGCGAACACGGACAGGCGGATCGTGTTGGCGATCAGCGCGATCGAGGCCAGCACGAGCAGCACGGCCAGGCCGGCCGTGAGCGCCTTCACGAGGCCGGTGGCCGAGAGGATCTTGTCGGTGTCCTCCTCGCGGTCGCGGACCTCGTCGATGGCGGCGAGCTGAGGCTCGCCGTCCGCGTTCAGCCGTGTGACGATCTGACCGAGCTTGTCGGGGTCCTCGGGCGTAACCCGGAATGAGGCGGGCAGCGGGTTCGAGCCGAGCAGCTCGGCGCCCTCCTGGAAGGCCTTCGGGTTCTTGTCCTCGGCGCGCGCGAGCGCCTCCTCCTTCGAGATGAACTCGACGGACTTCACGTTCGCGGTGTCCTCGATCGCCTTGCGGAGGTCGGCGCGCTCGACGTCGCTTGCCGAATCCTTGATGTACACGTCGACCACGACGCGGCTCCGCACCTCGTTCGCAGTGCCGGTGGTGGCCTGCACGATCGGGATGAACACGCCGAGCACGACCGCTGTCAGCAGCACGGTGAGCAGCGCGGCAAGCGCCGGCGCCGAGCTGCGCCGCAGCCCGCGAAGCGCCTCTCTCAGGAAGAAGCTCCAGTGCATGGCTAGTTGGGGTGCCCCTCGGCGCCGATTCCGAGCTCGCCGCGCAGCCGCACCGCGAACTCGGTCGTCGACTCGTCGGGGCGGTAGAGCCCGGACAGCTCGTCGCGCACGATGCGGCCCTCGCGGAGCTCGATCACGCGCCGGCGCATCTTGTCGACCATCTCCTTGTCGTGAGTGGCGACGATCACGGTCGTACCGGTGCGGTTGATCCTGTAGATCAGCTGCATGATCCCGATCGATGTCTCGGGGTCGAGGTTGCCGGTGGGCTCGTCCGCCAGCAGCAGCGGCGGGTGGTTCACGAAGGCGCGCGCGACGGAGACGCGCTGCTGCTCGCCGCCGGACAGCTCGTTGGGGAAGTTGTGCAGCTTCGTCGAGAGGCCGACGAGACGAAGGATGTCCGGCACCTTGCGACGGATCTCCTTGCGCGAGTCGCCGATCACCTGGAGCGAGTACGCAACGTTGTCGTACACGGTCCGGTTCGGCAGCAGCTTGTAGTCCTGGAAGACGACGCCGATGTTGCGCCGCAGGAACGGCACCCGCGAGCGCGGCACCTCGCTCAGCGGCCGGCCGGCGATCGAGACCTCGCCGCGGCTCGGCTCGAGCTCCTTCATGAGCAGCCGGATGCAGGTGGACTTGCCGCAGCCGGTAGGCCCGACGAGGAACACGAACTCGCCGCGCCCGATGCGCATCGAGGCCGACTGGACCGCCACCGAACCGCCGTCGTAGACCTTGGTGACGTCCTTGAACTCGACGACTGGGACTTCCACGCGCGGCGCTCGCCGAGGCGCAGCAGCCTTTGTCCTGGCGGTTGCCATGGCCCCTGATTACTAGCGCACGAAGCCGCGGATTCGCGACAAATGCAAGTGTTTCTGCACCGTCAGGGGGAGAAAGACATCGCTGCGCGGCGGTCACGGCTCGCCGCTTGCGCGAAACCTCCATCGCGTAAACAGCTCGCCGTCGGCCTCCGCGACCGAGACGAGGGTCGCCTCCAGCGGCTCCACGAGCTCGCGTCCGGCGACGATCGTGATCGCGCTCGCGCCGCTCACGACCTTCGGGCTCGTGCTGAGGAACAGCTCGTCCACGAGCTCTGCGGCGAACAGAAACGAGTTGAGCGTGGGCCCGCCCTCGCACAGCACCGAGTTCACTCCGTGGCGCTCGTGGAGGTAGGCCAGCAGGCGCGGGAGGTCGTCGCCCACGCGTGCGTATTCGACGTCGCCCTCGAGGCCGGGCAGCTCGTCCTCGGAGCCGGTGGCGATCACGACCTTCTGGTCCGGCTCGTTCAGGAGCGGCAGGTCGGGCGGCAGGTCGAGCCGCCCGCTCACCACCACGGCCAGCGCATCCGGCACCAGCCCCTCGTTGATCCGCTTCTGCCGCAGCTCGTCGCTCTTCGTAATCCGCCCGTAGCGCTCCGTGCGCGCGGTGCCGGCGCCGACCATCACAGCGTCCGCCTGGGTGCGGAGCAGGTGGAACAGCCGCCTATCGACATCGCTCGACAGACCCCTCGTCCGCCAGTCGAGCGTCGCCTTGCCGTCGAGGCTCGCGACCATGTTGAGGCCGAGATACGGGCGCCCCTCGGGGGCCAGCTCGCGGACGCGCAGGCCGGCAGCCAGCTCCTCGGGCGAGATCTGCCTGCGCTCGGGATGGATCAGCTGCATGCGCGCAGCGTATGCGCATCGCCGCCCGCGGGCCCGGTCAGTTGGCGCGCAGGACGCAGTAGCCGGGGAACTCGAAGCCCAGCTTCGGGCGGGAGCCCCTACCGGCCCGGAAGATCCCGCCGTCCGAGGGGTGCTCCGCGATGAACACGTTCTCGACGCCGTCGCGCTCGCGGCGCTGGTCCACGCGGATGCGGCGCGAGACGATCTGGAGGAGACCAGTGCCGGCGCGCCGCCCGTAGGCATCGGTGCGGAAGCGGGAGGGGCCGCGGTTTCGGATGAACCAGCGCGGGTGCCGCACGGAGCGCCGATCGCCCTTGCAGCGCGACCGCCAGCCGCCCGGGTCCTCCCGCCCGCAGACGGCTCGCTTGTTGAAGACGACGCGCTCCGGGTCGGCCGGGTCGAACTGCGTGATCGCGTTGTGTATGCCGAAGGCCGGGCGCGCGCGAAACACCCCGCCGAGGTCGAGGGTGGTGTTCCACTCCTCGTAGCCCGAGCCGCACGCGGGTACGGGCAACAGCCGCCATGCGCCCTGCGGGTCGGCTCCGGGACAGTTCGGGACCGCCTCGCCGAAGTCCGCCATCTGACGCGTTCGCGCCAACATTCGGCCGCCGCGCTCGCGGAACAGCCAGGTCTCGAGCGAGTGGAAGCGCACGCTCCCGCGTCGCGGCGAGCCCGACCCCTGGTGCAGGACGATCATCCACGCGAGCCCTTTGCGGTCCTCGTTCGCCACGAACACCTTGAACCCGGCGTGGGCCTCAGGGCTCCCCGCGTAGTCGCTCACGAGGCCGAAAGCGGGCATGCCGGTTCGGCTGAAATACCTGAAGGCACGCGGGTTCGAGCCGTGCTCGTGCCCGAACGCACAGCCGTAGCGGACGTCGCGCGGCGGGTGCCAGGTGGCCCATGTCCGGCCTCGGCGCTCGACCGTGTACTGGTCGTGCACCCACTCGGCGCAGATCGGAGTGCCGTCCGGCGCGGGCGCCTTCGAGTGGTCGACCGGGTCGGCGGCGCTCGCCGCGGGCGCCGGGACGAGCAGGGCTAACATGAGGAGCGGCAGGGATCGCAAGGGGGCGGCGACACGGTAGCGAGCGTGACGTTGCGCCCTGACGCGTGTTCCATGTTCAGGCCGATAACGCGACCATGACCCCGAGAGCGCTCTTTCACCCCGCCCGTCTGGCTCGCCGGCCCGTGCTCTCGACGCAGTCCGACGAGCGCCTGGTCGACCTGGTGAGGGCCGGCTCGGACCCCGCCTTCGAGGCGATCGTGGAGCGCTACCGGCGCGCTCTCATGCGCTACGTGTCGCGGCTGCTCCCGCCGGAGCGGGCCGAGGACGTGGTGCAGCAGGCGTTCGTCAAGGCCTACGAGGCGATGCACCGCGACGCCGCGGAGCTGAACCTCAGGCCGTGGCTCTACCGGATCGCCCACAACGGCGCTCTCAACGCGCTGCGCGACCGGGCGCTCGGGCACGCCGAGCTCGACGAGCGGATCGACGGCGTGGAGCGCCCGGACCAGGCGCTCGAGCGGACGCTGGGGCTGCGCAACCTGGTGGTCGCCGTTCAGGCGCTTCCCGAGCGCCAGCGGAATGCGATCCTGCTGCGCGAGCTCGAGGGGCGGAGCTACGAGGAGATCGCGATGGCGCTCGGCGTGACGGACGGCGCCGTGCGGCAGCTGCTGAACCGCGCGCGCAAGTCGCTGCGCTCGGCGGCGGCCGCGGTCACGCCGATGCCGCTGGTCACTCGCATGGCGGCCGGGGAGTCGACGGAGCCGGTCACGGCGCGCGTGGCGGAGCTGATGGGCGTCGGCGGCAGCGCCCTCGCAATGAAGCTGTGCGCGACAGCGCTGGTCACGGGCGCCGTCGTGGGCGGAGCCGCGATCGTGCCGGACGACGGGCGGGACCCGTCGAGCGGCGCATCGGTCGGCGCGGCGCATGCGGCGGGCAAGGACGCGGGCTTAGGGGGCTCTCCGCTCGAGGCCGACGAGAGCCGCGACAGCGAGTCGAGCGAGAGCGGCGGCGAGGGCCCGGGCGGGCGCTCGGGAAGCGGGGATCGCGGCGGCGAGCACAGCGGTCCGGGGCGAGGCGGCGACGACGGCCATGTGGGCGACGACCGCAGCGGGCCCGGCGGAGACGACCTCGTTGATCGGAGCGGCCCTGGCGGCGGCGACGACAGCAGCGGCACACCTGACGGCGGCGACCGAAGCGGGCCCGGTGGCGGCGGCGAGGTCGCCCCCGACGATCACAGCGGCCCCGGCGGTGGCGGGGGCACCGATCTGGTTGAGACCGTCGAGGAAGCCAGCCAGGACAGCTCAGGGCCAGGCGGAGGTGGGCCGGGGCCCTCGGACGACTCGCTGGCGCTCGAGGAGCCGGACAGCTCCGGGCCAGGCTCGGGCGAGACATCGCCCTAACCCTCAACCACCCTCAAGGGGTCTGACCCCTTCTGCGCCGGCGGCGGCGCCAGCCCAGTGCCGCTGCTCCCGCCCCCGCTGCCGCGCCGGTCGCTCCCAGCAGCTTCTCCGGGGTGTCGCACTCGTCCTCGCGGTTGCATCCCGCCTGGCAGTCGCGGGCTGCCTTGGCCCAGTCCTCAGGGTCGCTCCAGCGGCCATCCGGCTGGAATGCGGGGCCGCGCGGCGAGTCCTGCTCGCCCGGCACCCACCAGCGGGCTTTCGCGTCTCCCCACCGTCCCGGCCAGCGCATCCAGCGCGGTGAGCCCGCGCTCACGCGGACGAGGCGGGGCCTCACCGAGCGGCCGCGTCCATTCGCCTCGTCGTTCGGGTCGGGCCAGAGCCGGTCGCGGACTCCCGCGCGCAGGTAGGACGCATGCGAGCCGCGCGCCACGTACACGACCGGTCGCCCGCTGCTGCGCTCGACCTCCGACCATGCGCAGCGCTCGCCTCCGCGGTGCTGCGCGTAGACCACCTCCCGCGGGCGTCCGCCCGGATCGACGCGGATCTGGACGAGCTCCCAGTCGCCCTCGTGCCGGCCGATCCGGACAATGCCGCGGTCCTGGTCCTGGCCGGGGTAGTAGAGCCAGTACTGGAGCCAGGCCCCGCCGCCGTCGCGCCGGGCTGCGCGCGCGTAGACGGCTGGCCGGAGGTCGTGGCCGCGACCGGGCGCCTTCACGCGAGCAGCCGCCACCGAGCTGAGCTGGAGCTGCTCGCGCGAGTCGTGAACCACGACTGGCGCGAGCGCGGTTAGTGCTCCGGCGAGGGCCGCGGCGGCGAGCATTGGCGGTCGCTGATCGCGGCCGGCGCGGTTGTCGCCGCTGCCGCCCCGCCGCTCGGTGCTAGCCGATCGCCACCATGCGGTCGATCGGCACCCGCGCTCGCTCCGCGAGCGTCGGGTCGACCTTCACGACCGGTTTCAGGTCGCGCAGCGCGTCGCGCAGCTTGGGCAGCGTGATCATCTTCATGTAGCGGCACGCGGCCGCCCGGTTCGCGGGGATGAACTCCTTGCCCGGGTTCTCCTTCTCGAGCGGGTGCAGCATCCCGGTCTCGGTCGCGACGATGAACGTGTCGGCGTCGGAGCCGCGCGCGAAGGTCAGCATGCCGCCGGTCGAGAGCATGTGGGTGCGCTCCGGGTCGACGTCGCCGGCGGCCACGTACTCCATCACCTGGGTGGTGCAGCCGCACTCCGGATGGATCATGAACTCGGCGTCGGGATGGTCGGCGCGCACGGCGGAGATGTCCGCCGGGCGGATGCCGGCGTGCACGTGGCACTCGCCGTCCCAGACATGCATGCGCCTGCCGGTCGTACGCTCCACGTACGCGCCGAGCCACATGTCGGGGCCAAACAGGATCTCGGTGTCCTCGCCGTGCTCGCGGTAGATGTGCTCCACCACCTGCACCGCGTTCGCGGACGTGCAGCAGTAGTCGGTCTCGGCCTTAACCTCGGCCGTGGTGTTCACGTACATCACGACGATCGCGCCCGGGTGCTTCGCCTTCCAGGCGCGCAGCTGGCCGGCGGTGATCGAGTCGGCGAGCGAGCAGCCGGCGTCGAGGTCGGGCAGCAGCACGGTCTTGTGCGGGGAGAGGATCGACGCGGTCTCCGCCATGAAGTGGACGCCGCAGAACGCGATCATGTCGGCGTCGGTCTCGGCCGCGCGCCTCGACAGGCCGAGCGAGTCCCCGACGAAGTCGGCCACGTCCTGGATCTCCGGGACCTGGTAGTTGTGGGCGAGGATCACCGCGTTCCGCTCCTCGGCGAGCGCGCGCACCTCGGCGGCCATCCGCGTCGTGGCCTCGGGGCTGTGGGGAGCGGGGCCGGCGGGTGAGAGGGTCGGGAGCTCGATGGGCTGCATCAGTTTTTGCCTTATGATCGAAAACTGTGCGGAACCACGATAGCAACCCGAGCCATGTGACGCTCGCCGTCGTCCTCCAGGTGCGCGGCGATTCGCTCTGCGTGCTGCTCTGGCAACGCGCCCGGCCGCCGTTCGAGGGGGCCTGGTCGCTGCCAGGCGGCTACCTCGAGCCCGGTCATACGCTCGAGCAGTCCATTCGCACCCAGCTCGCGCGCAAGGTCGACGTGGCCGAGCTGTCGTGGCTCGAGCAGCTCGAGACGGTCGGCGATCCCGATCGGCATCCGGACGAGTGGCAGCTCGCCACCGCGTACCTCGGCCTCGTCCCGCAGGGGCTGGATCCCGCGCTTCCATCGGACACGTCCTGGCATTCCGTGGACGAGCTCCCGGTCGAGCTGGCCTTCGACCACGGCCCGATCGTGCTCGCCGGGCGCGAGCGCCTCCAGGCGAAGCTCTCCTACACGAACATCGGCTTCGCCCTCGCGCCCGGGACGTTCACGATGTCGGAGCTCTCCGCGATCTACACCGCCGCGCTCGGCTACCCGGTCGACCCCACGAACCTACGCCGGGTGCTGGAGCGCCGCGGCCTGCTCGACGCGACCGGCGAGCGCCGCTCCCCCGGCCCCGGCGGCGGGCGTCCCGCTGCCGTCTACCGATTCGGCACCCGCGAGCTCGCGGTGACCGACCCGTTCGCGGTGCTGCGGCCGCCTACAGCGGCTCGAGCAGAAGACTGACGTCGAGCGCCGGCGCCGAGTGCGTCAGCGCGCCGACGCTTATGTAGTCGACACCGGTCTCGGCCACCGCGCGGATCGTGTCGATGGTGATGCCGCCCGAGGCCTCCAGCTCGGCCCGTCCGGCGACAAGCTCGACCGCGGCTCGCAGCTCGTCCGGACTCATGTTGTCGAGGAGGATGCGCCTGATACCGGCCTCGAGTGCGTCCTGAAGCTCCGCGGGGGTCCGGCACTCGATCTCGACGGTGATGCCCTCGGGGGCGCGCTCGAGGGCGAGCCGCGCCGCCTCCCCCACCCCGCCCGCCAGCGCGGCGTGGTTCTCCTTCACGAGGATCGCGTCGTAGAGCCCGCTTCGGTGGCTCACGCCGCCGCCGGCGCGCACCGCCTCCTTCTCTAGCTCGCGCAGCCCGGGCGTCGTCTTGCGCGTGTCGAGGATCCGCGCGTCGGTGCCCTCGACGGCGCGGACATGGCGCGCCGTGAGCGTCGCCACCCCCGACAGTCGCCCGAGGAAGTTGAGCGCCACGCGCTCAGCGGCGAGGATCGATGCGGCCGCGCCCGTGATCTCCGCCACCGCTCCCGCCTCGCGCCATTTTCCCTCCGGGCAGTGCGCCTCGAATACGAGCGCGGGGTCCACGCGCTCGAACACCGCGCGGGCCACACCCAGTCCGGCCACGACCCCAGGTTCCTTCTGGCGGATCCACGCACGCGCCCGCGCTTCCTCGGGCACGACCGCGCGCGTCGTGAGGTCGCCCTCGCCGAGGTCCTCGGCGAGCGCCCGCTCGATCAGGTCGCTCATCGCGCGGCGACGGGCGTCCGCTCGATGCCGGCCGCCGCGTAGGCGTCGGCCTCGTCGAGCGTCTCGCGCTCGAGGAGCGCCTCCGCGAGGGCCTCGAGCCGCTCGCGGTTGTCGGCGAGCAGCTGCTCGGTGGCGTCCTGCTCCTCGTCGACGATCCGTCGCACCTCGGCGTCGATCAGCTCCTGCGTGGCCTGCGACACGGGCTCGGCGCCCGGGAGGAGCGGGCTCTGCCCGTCCTGCGGCGTCACGGCGAGGAAGCCGACCTTGTCGCTCATCCCCCAGCGCTCGACCATCCCGCGTGCGATGCGGGTGACCTGCTGGATGTCCGCCTCCGCTCCCGTCGTGACGTCGCCGAACACGAGCTCCTCGGCGGCGCGCCCGCCGAGCGACACGCGGATCTTCGCGCGCAGCTCGTGCTCCGAGTAGTTCACGCGGTCGTCGTCGGGGGTGGAGAGCGTCACGCCGAGCGCTTGGCCGCGCGGGATGATCGACACCTTCCGCACCGGGTCCGCACCAGGCGTGAGCATCCCCACGACCGCGTGGCCACCCTCGTGATAGGCGATCCGGCGGCGATCCTCGGCGGTGATCAGCACCTTGCGCTCCGCCCCCAGCACGATCTTCTCGAGCGCGTCCGTGAAGTCGGTGAACTCGACGCTCTCGTGCCCGCGGCGCGCGGCCAGGAGCGCCGCCTCGTTCACGAGGTTGGCGAGGTCCGCCCCGACCATCCCCGGCGTGGTGGCCGCGAGCCGGTCGAGGTCGGCCTCGTTCGCGAGCGGCACCGAGCGCGTGTGCACTCGCAGGATCGCGGCGCGGCCGGGGGCGTCCGGTGCCTGCACGAACACCCGCCTGTCGAAGCGGCCCGGCCGCAGGAGCGCCGGGTCGAGCACCTCGGGCCGGTTGGTCGCGCCGAGCACGATCACGTTGGCATCGGAGTCGAACCCGTCCATCTCCGTGAGGATCTGGTTGAGCGTCTGCTCGCGCTCGTCATGGGAGCCGATCGACCCGGCCGCGCCGCGCGAGCGGCCGACGGCGTCGAGCTCGTCGATGAAGATGATCGCCGGGGCGGCATCCTTGGCCTGCTGGAAGAGGTCGCGCACGCGCGAGGCGCCGATGCCCACGATCGCCTCGATGAACTCGGAGGCCGACGCCGAGAAGAACGGCACGCTGGCCTCGCCCGCGACCGCGCGCGCGAGCAGGGTCTTACCCGTGCCCGGCGCGCCCGCGAGCAGGACGCCGCGCGGGATCCGGGCTCCGAGCTGGCGGTAGCGCCCGGGGTTGCGGAGGAAGTCCACGACCTCCATCAGCTCCTGCTTGGCCTCCTCGATGCCGGCGACATCCTGGAAGTTGACGGTTTGCGACGCAGGCTCCACGCGGCGCGCGCGGCTCCGGCCGAACTGGCCGAGCATGCCGCCACCGCCGGTGGCGCGGGCCATCCGGCGGAAGATGAACACGAACAGCGCGACCAGCAGGATGGTCGGGCCGAAGCTGAACAGGATCGTCTGGAGCAGAGAGCGCTCGCCGGGCGGCTCGGCGGTGATGATGACGTTGTGGGTCTCGAGCAGGCTCGAGAGCTGCGCGTCATCGGCGAAGGTCGGGAACTCGGTCTCGAAGCGCTTCGCCGAATCGCCCTTGTACTTGACGTCGTGCTTGAACTCGCCCTGGACGGTGTCGCCGCTCGAGGAGATCTCCTTGACGTTGTTGGCGCGCACCTGGCCGAGGAAGTTCGGGTTGTAGGGGATGGTGATGCGTTTCTCGGGCGGTGCGACGATCGCCACGATCAGCCAGTTGATGATGAACAGCGCGATCAGGATCGTGATGAAGCGCCGCGGACTCCACGGGAACATCGGCTGCCTCTGGGGCGCGCCGCTCACGCGCAGGTTGCCGCGCTTCGGATCCGGCGGGGGCGGCGGTGTACGGGGGTCCGGAGCGCGAGCCTCATCGGCCATACGCCAACTCTAGGGGCACGCGCCCGCAACTTCAGTTCGGCCGCCGGTGTTTTGTCGACAATGCTCAGCATGCGTCGGTGCGCTGGACTGGCCCTCAGCGTTGCGGGAGTCCTGCTGGCGACCCCGAGCGCTGAAGCGTCGGGGCCGGTCTCGTCTACTCGGACGGTCGCAGCCCCGACAACGGGCTTCGGATCGAGAGCCGCACGCGCTGCCCGAACAGGTACACGTGCAACACGAGCACGCTGAGGGGCGCTCCGGGCACGGCATCGAGGACCTCCGCGTTCGCCCCGCACGTTTCCGAGCGGCCGCCCGCCGCGGCAGGTCCGACGGCGCCACGGTGCGCTTCTTCGCCGCGGCCAGCGGCAGGGTCGACTTCCGCGTGCACAGGGCGACGCACCCGCGTGGCCGTTCCCGAATCAGGTGGAGGCGCATCCCCGGCAAGCTCAGCGTCCAGGTCTTTCGAGGGCAACGGGTCCTGGCCGTTCAACGGCTGGGTCGGGCATCATCGCCTGCGTCCAGGGCTCTACCGCCTGACCGCCGCACCGCGCTCGGACGGCACCGGCGCTCGGGCACGTTTTCGCATCGTCCGTTGACAGCGCAGCGCGCCGACAGGAGGATGGGCGAGGACACGCAAGGCGCATCCATGCCAGCTGCTCGCCGCACCGCTCTCCTCGCAGCCACCGCCCTCCTCGTGGCGGCGCCGCCCGCGGCCGGGGCGGCGAAGAAGCTCTACACCGTCTCGATGAGCGGCAGGGACGCCGCCGACGTGACAAGGTCCTGGATGGTCCCGCCCAACTCCGAGCGCTGCACCGGCGAGATCTGGGATACGAGGCACCTCACGTCCTCCTTCCGCGTGAGGCCCGTCCGGTCGCACCCTGTCACACCGAACCGCAAGTTCGGATGGCTGGACTTCAAGGCCCGGATCACTTCGCCCAGGTACACCTTCAGGCGCGACACGAGCGGGGACTGGGGAATCGATCTGGGCGACCCCGAAGCCGATCCGCCTCCCCCCGAGCCGGGCGAGTGCGAGTACACGCACCACCACGAGAACCCGAAGTGCCACTGGTGGAGGTACGCGGTCAGCCGCGGTGGATGGTGGTTCACGCTCATCCCGGTGGACGGCAGGTACAACGTCGCGATCAACCTGCACTTCAACGCGCTGCTCGAATGTCAGGCCCACGAGGGCCTTCAGCTGATCCAGACCGGCCCGCCGAGGACGAAGCTGACGGAGGCCGCCGTGAAGCGGCTCGGCCCCGGCAAGCACGTCACGGTGTCCGGGACGGCGGAGGTGTCCTACGACTCCGCCGGCGACACGGCTTCCGGATACGACCGCGGGAAGGAGCGATTCAGATACAGGCTCACGGTGAAGCGGGTCCGCTAACTTCGCGGACGTGAAGCAGCAGCTGCGGCCGCTATTCGACCAGGTGGTCATCAAGGAGCTCGAGCCCGACCGGGTGCGGCGCTCCGGGCTGCTGCTCCCGCCGGGCGATCACGAGGCTCCGCCTCAGCAAGGGATCGTGCTCGCCGTGGGACCGGGACTCGACTGGTGGGGCGGGGTCGGAATCAAGATGCCCGTGGCGCCGGGCGATCACGTCGTGTTCCCCGCCAGCGCGGGCGTTTGGATCGACATCGAGGAGGAGCGCCTGCTCGTGTGCCGTGTGGGCCAGCTGCTCGGCGTCCTCGAAGAGGTCGAGGAGCCGAGGGGGTCAAGGGGGTCTGACCCCTCTACCGGGCGCGCCGGGCCGACAGCACACGATTGAGGGGTCAGACCCCCTCGCGGACGCGCAGGGCCCGCACCAATCGATTGAGGGGTCAGACCCCCTTGGCCTAGGCGGCGGCAGCTCCGTTGCCGGCTCGGCGGAGTAGCTCCGCGCGCACGAACTCGTCGAGGTCGCCGTCGAGCACACCCTGGGCGTTGCCGACCTCCACGTTTGTCCGGTGGTCCTTGACCATCGTGTAGGGGTGCAGCACGTAGGAGCGGATCTGCGAGCCCCAGCCCACGTCCTGAGCCTCGCCCTTCTCCTTCGCGATCTCCTCCTGGCGGCGGCGTTCCTCCAGCTCGATCAGCTTCGCCTTCAGCATCTTCATCGCCGTGTCCTTGTTCGCGGACTGCGAGCGCTCGTTCTGACACTGCACCACGATGCCGCTCGGGCGGTGGGTGATCCGTACCGCGGAGTCGGTCTTGTTCACGTGCTGGCCGCCCGCGCCTGACGCGCGGTAGGTGTCGATCTGGATGTCGTCGGGCTCGATCTCCACCTCGACCGTGTCCTCCACGAGCGGGGCAACCTCCACTCCGGCGAAGGCGGTGTGGCGGCGCGACTGGGCATCGAACGGCGAGATTCGCACCAGCCGGTGCACGCCCTTCTCGGCGCTGAACAGCCCGTAGGCGTTGTCGCCCCGGGCGATGAACGTGGCGGACTTGATCCCGGCCTCCTCCCCCTCGGAGGCCTCCTTGATCTCGACCTTCATCCCGCGCCGCTCCGCCCAGCGCATCTCCATCCGCAGGAGCATCTCGGCCCAGTCCTGCGAGTCGGTGCCGCCGGCGCCGGCGTTCACGGTCACCACCGCGTCGCCCGCGTCGTACTCCCCCGAGAACAGCCGCGCCTCCTCGAGCTCCGCCAGCCGCGCGTGGATCGACGCGCGCTGGCCCTCGAGCTCGGCCGCGATCGACTCGTCCTCCTCAGCGAGCTCCTCGAGCGCCTCCAGGTCGTCGATGTCGGACTCGAGCGAGCGGAACGTCTGGAGCCGGCGCCCGGTCGACGCGTGCTCGGCGGACACCGACGCGGCGCGCTCCTGGTCGTCCCAGAAGCCGGGTGCCTGCATGGCGCCCTCGAGCTCGCCCAGGCGAGCCTCTAGTGCCGCTGGGTCAAAGGGAGTCCGCGAGCAGCTTCAGCTGGCCGCGGAGGCCATCGCCGCTATGCGCCATGGCACTTCTTGAATTTCTTGCCGGATCCGCACCAGCAGGGGTCGTTGCGGCCGATCTTCTCCGTTTCGTCGAGGCGGCGCGTCTCGACGGCGACAGGGGCCTCCACGGCCTCCGCGGCCATCTGGCCCGCCTCCGCGGCGCCGGCCGGCACGGCCGCACCCGCGGCCGCCGCTATCGCGTCGCGCCCGGCGAGCCCGTGGCCGCCCGAGGTGTTTAGGTTGCGCGTGCTCGTAGTGTTCGAGCTCATGCCCCAGTTCGGACCGGCGGGCTGCTGCTGCTCCTCGGTCTGCACCTCGACGTTGAACACGTAGCGGGCGAACTCGTCCCAGATGTTGTTCATGAGCTGCGTGAACATGTCGAAGCCCTCGTTCTTGTAGGCCACCAGAGGGTCGATCTGGGCGAACCCACGGAGGTGGATTCCCTCGCGCAGGTAATCCATGTCGTGCAGGTGCTCGCGCCAGCGCTCGTCGATGATCTGGAGCAGCATGAAGCGCTCGAGCGCGCGCATCAGCTCCCCGCCGAGCTCCTCCTCGCGCTCGTCGTAGGCCTGGATCACGTCCTCGCGGAGCTGCGCGACCAGCGTCTCGCGGTCGGTGCCCTCCTTGATGTCGTCGACCTCGAACGACTGGTCGTAGATCTGGTCGAGCTGCGTGAACAGCGCGTCGAGCTCCCAGTCCTCCTGGTACTCCCCGGCCATGTACTCACGCGCGATCCGTTCGACGGCGTCGGCGATCTGCTCGCGCGCGACCTCCGACATGTCCTGGCCCTCGAGGATCCGGTCGCGGTACTCGTAGATGATCTCGCGCTGCTGGTTCATCACGTCGTCGTACTCGAGGACGCGCTTGCGGATCAGGAAGTTCTGCTCCTCGACCTTCTTCTGCGCGCCCTCGATCTGCTTCGAGAGCATCTTGTGCTCGATCGGGAGCTCGTTGCCCTCCTCGTCGACCTGCGCGAGGAACTTGTTGTCGAGGATCTTGTAGATGCGGTCGCCCGCGAACAGGCGCACGAGGTCGTCCTCGGCCGAGAGGTAGAAGCGCGACTCGCCGGGGTCGCCCTGGCGGCCTGAGCGGCCGCGCAGCTGGTTGTCGATCCGGCGCGACTCGTGGCGCTCTGTGCCGCAGATGAAGAGGCCACCGGTCTCCTTCACCTTCTCCCGGTCCTCCACGACCTGGTGCTCCATCTTCGGGAAGAGCTCGTCCCAGGCGCTGTTCCACTCGTCGCTGTCGGGCTCGAGGCCGCGCTTCGTGAGCTCGAGTTGCGTGAGGTGCTCCTCGTTCCCGCCGAGCTTGATGTCCACCCCGCGGCCGGCCATGTTGGTGGCGATCGTGACCGCGAACGGGCGGCCGGCCTCCGCGATCACCTCTCCCTCGCGCTCGGCGTGCTCGGGCTTCGCGTTCAAGACCGAGTGCTTGATGCCGGCCCTGTCGAGCTCGCCCGAGAGCACCTCCGAGACCTCCACCGAGATCGTGCCCACCAGCACCGGCTGCCCGCTGCGGTTGCGCTCCTGGATCTCCCGGACCACAGCCGCCCACTTGCCGTCCTTGGTCTTGTAGATCTGGTCGTTCTTGTCGTCGCGGATCATCGGCCGATTGGTGGGGATCTCCACGACCTGGAGCTCGTAGATCTTCATGAACTCGGTGGCCTCGGTGAGCGCCGTTCCGGTCATGCCCGCGAGCTTGTCGTAGCGGCGGAAGTAGTTCTGGTAGGTAATCGTGGCGACCGTCTGCGACTCCTCCTGGATCGCCACATCCTCCTTCGCCTCGACCGCCTGGTGGAGGCCCTCCGACCAGCGCCGGCCCTCGAGGATGCGGCCGGTGAACTCGTCGATGATCTTGACCTCGCCGTCGATCACGGCGTAGTCGACGTCCTTCTTGTAGAGCTCCTCGGCCTTCAGCGCCTGCTGGAGATGGTTGACGAGATTTCCGTACTCGGCGCGGTAGAGGTTGTCGATGCCCAGGAACTTCTCGGCCTTGGCGACGCCGCGCTCGCTGACGGAGACGGTCTTGTGCTTCTCGTCGGGCTCGAAGTCGTAGTCCGCCTCCCAGTCCTTGGACTTCGCCTCGAGCGTCTCGGGCTTCTTGCCCGGCTCCATGATCCTGGCGAGCTTCGCGAACTTGTAGTAGAGGTCCGCGGCCTGCTCGGGCTGACCCGAGATGATCAGCGGCGTGCGGGCCTCGTCGATTAGGATGTTGTCGACCTCGTCGACGATCCCGAACCCGTGGCCGCGCTGGGCCTTCGCCTCCACCGAGTCGGCCAGGTTGTCGCGCAGGTAGTCGAAGCCGAACTCGGAGTTCGTGCCGTAGACGACGTCGCGCGAGTAGGCCTCCTGCTTGTCGATGTCGTGCTGCCCCGACTGGAGGATGCCGACGGTGACCCCGAGCAGGTCGTAGATCGGCTTCATCCACATCGCGTCGCGGCGGGCCAGGTAGTCGTTGACCGTGACGAGGTGCACGCCCTTCCCGCGCACGGCGTAGCCCTTCTCGTCGCGCGAGGCGAGCCCGTTCAGGACGATCGGCAGGGTTGCGGTGAGCGTCTTGCCCTCACCGGTCTTCATCTCGGCGATCGAGCCGTCGTGGAGGACCATCCCGCCGATCAGCTGAACGTCGAAATGGCGCTGGCCCAGGGCGCGCTTGCCGGCCTCGCGGGTGAGGGCGAAGGACTCGAAGAGAAGGTCGTCGAGGGGCTCGCCGTTCAGGTGGCGCTCACGCAGTGCGGCGTAGCGCGCACGCAGCTCGTCGTCGGACTCCAGCTCGAGCTCGGGCTCGAAGGCGTTGATGAGCTCGACGTTGCGCTCGAACGCCTTGAACTTCTTGCCCTCGCCTACGCGAAGCGCGCGGTCCAGAATCGACATAACAGGGCTACGGTAGCAAGGGCTCCCCGCCCCTCGGAGACTGTCTACACGGCCTGTTGATCAGCCGCGGCGCGGTGCGCCTCGCGGCGGCCGCGGCGCTTGTCGCGGTGCTTCTTCACCTGGCGCGCGAGGTCGTCCGCCAGCAGGTTCAGCGCGTGTCCGGCATCGCTCGCCGTCTCGTGCGCCCGCAGGGTCACGCCCTTGAGCTTGAGCGCACCGTCCGCCACCTGCTCACCGCGCTCCTCCCTGAGCTCGATCGTGAGCTCGGCCAGAGGCGAGACCTGACGCGCCACCTTCCCCAGCTTCTTCTCAACCCGCGCGAGAAGCTCCTCGTCCGCCGTTGCGCCACCTCGACCCTTCAGCTGGATGCGCATCTGCCCTCCTGGACGTTGGGTTACCGGATGATACGGGAGCGTTCAACCCTCAACCTCAAGGGGTCAGACCCCTTTAGGGTGGTTGAGGGTTGCATCAGTCAGCGACCTAGGGTCCTCGCGAACACGACCGCGGCGACTTCGAGCGAGCCGGCAGCGACGAGGGCCGCGCGGCACGCGGCGAGGGTGGCGCCGGTGGTGACCACGTCGTCGACGAGGAGCACTCGCGCGGGAGCGCCCCGCCGCACGTCGATCGTCCCTGCCGGCCCTGCGCGGCGCTCGGTGCGGTCGCGGCCCACCTGTGTCACGGCCTCGCCCGAGCGCGTCAGGCAGTCGACGATCCCGAGGCACGCGCGGCGGCCGACCGCGGCGGCGATGAGCGCCGCCTGGTTGTAGCCGCGTGACCGGAGCCGCCTTGGGTGCAACGGCACCGGCACCAGCGCGACCCCGGCGAGCAGCTCGGCCGGAGCGAGTCCCGGGGCTCCTCCGTCGAGCAACTCGGACGGCGCGTTCGCGACGATCTGTGCGGCCATCGCGTCCGCAACGCCCAGCGCCCCGCGGAACTTCAGCGCGCGGACGAGGTCACGCGCGGGTCCGGAGTAGGCCACCGGTGCCCAGACGCGGATCCCCGACAGCCACACGGGCTCGGCCGCGAGCCGGTGGAGCGAGGCGCGGCAGCCATGGCAGAGCGGCTCGCCGCGCCGCGCGGGGCCATCGCAGCCCCAGCAGAGCGGCGGCGCGAGAAGCCCGCCGAGGGCGGAGCCGAGCAGCATCGTCTGAACGTGCCGGGCCGGGAGCGACGCGTGGGCCGGCCATTGCGACAATCCCGTGACCGTGGACCACCCGCGCATTCACTGGTTCGCCGACCCCGCCGTGCTCGCGCCCCTCGCGCTGCTGGTGGTGATCTACGTGCGCCGCTTCCGCCAGGTCCGGCGCGAGGACAGCCCGCGCGGGGCCAGCGGGTGGCACGCGCTCGCATTCGCCGCTGCGGTGCTCGCGCTGCTCGGCGCGCTCGTCAGTCCGATCGACGGGCTCGGCGAGGAGTATCTGTTCTCGGCGCACATGCTCCAGCACGTGCTGCTCGGCGACATCGCGCCGCTGCTGCTCCTGCTGTCGCTCTCGCGCGTGATGCTCAGGCCGGTCACGCGCAGGCTCATGGGCATTGAGCGCGCGCTGGGCCCGTTCGCGAGCCCGATCACGGCGATCGCGATCTGGCTCGGCACGATGTACCTCTGGCACCTCCCGTCGCTGTACGACGCCGCGATCGAGCACCCGCTCGTCCACGCGGTCGAGCACTTCTCGTTCTTCGCCGCCGGCATCGCCCTCTGGTGGCCGCTGGTCCAGCCGATCCCGATGCGGCGCGCTCTCACGGGCCTCCAGCCGCTCGGCTACATCGCCGCCGCCAAGGGCGGCCTCGCCGCCCTCGGGCTCTTCCTCGCCTGGAGCTCCAGCGCCCACTACCCCTTCTACGAGGACGTCCCGCGGATCTGGGGGCTCAGCGCGGTGGAGGACCAGAACGTCGCGGGCGTGATCATGATGGTCGAGCAGTCGCTGACGCTCGTGCTCGTGATGGTCTGGGTATTCGTGCGGATGCTGAGCCAGTCGGAGCAGGAGGAGCAGAGGCGGGAGCGCCTGGAGGAGGCTCAAGTTCCCGCGTCGAACGTCGATGTGTTCAGCACAGGGTCCTGATGGCGTGGGCCCCCTGCCCCTGAGCGCGTGCACCGAGATATCACCTCACCTGAGGTTTACGCACCGCCCCTGTCCGGATCGGCGGGCAACTGGTCGATCCAGCAGCTGACGGGCTTCCTCGCGATGGTCTCGTCCGCCGGAGACGAGCGCACCGCCAGCCGCGTGGCGGTCGAGCGCGCCGCCGAGGCGCTCGGCGCCGAGGTCGCGGCGCTGCTGCGGCGGGGCGAGGTGGTTGCGTCGGTCGGCTTCCGGCGCGACGCGATGCTCGAGGCGGCATTGGCCGAGGTCGCCGACGGGTACACCGGCCGGCTGATGGCGCCCGGTCTGGAGGAGCGCCCGGCGCTCGCGATCACGGTCGAGGCGGACACCCCCTCGCGGCTCGTCTTCGCACGCGAAGGCGCGCGCGACTTCGCGGCTGACGAGATTTATCTCGCGCGCGGGATGGCGCACGTGCTCGGCCTGTCGCTCCGCCTGTTCCGGCTCGCTGCCGAGGAGCGCCGCCAGCGCCACGAGGCGGAGACGCAGTCCGAACTGAACCAGCGCCTGCTCGACTCGCTCCAGGAGCGCCAGGAGCTGCTCGAGCGCCTCGCTCGCATCCAGCGCTCGATCACCCACGGCGCCGTGCGCGAGGACGTACTCGACGCGATCTGCCTGGGCGCACGCGAGCTGCTCGGCGACGAGGTGGCGGGCCTCCAGCTCGTTCCGCCCGACGACCCCAACGTGCTCGAGCTGGTGGCCATGAGGGGCCGCGACGCGCTCGAGCTGCGCGGCGAGCGCACGCTGCGGCCCGAGGGCATCGCCTGGCGCGCGATGGCCGACGGCAGGCTCGTCGTCTCCGAGGAGTACCAGCACGACGAGGGCGCCTCGAAGCTGTTCCTGGAGCGCGGCATCAAAGCCGCCATGTCAGCTCCGGTGCACGAGTCGGGACGGCCGGTGGGAAGCCTGACGGTCGCCTCCTACCAGCCGGGCCGCCGCTACAGCTCGATCGAGCGCGACATGCTCGTGGCATTCGCCGACCACGCGAGCCTCGCCCTGTCCGACGCTCGCAGCATCCAGGCGATGCGCGAGGCCGACGCCGCGCGCATCCAGGCCCGCTTCCGCTCGCTCGTGAACAGCTCGTCGGACATGATCACGGTGATCGACTCCGCGGGTCAGATCGTCTTCACGAGCCCGTCGGTCGAGCGCTCACTGGTCCTGCGCGAGCACGGCTACGAGGGCACGCCGCTGGCGCTCTTGATCCACCCGGACGACCGCTCCCGCGCGATCGACTTCCTCGCCGCGGTAGCGCGGGACCGGGCGCCGGCCGAGCCGGTCGAGTGGCGGATTAGGGCGGCCGACGGCACCTGGATGGAGGTCGAGACGATCGCCACGGGCCAGCTCGACGACCCGGATGTCCAGGGCATCGTGCTGAACAGCCGAAACGTGACCGAGCGGAAGCGGCTCGAGGCCCAGCTGCGCCAGTCGCAGAGGCTCGAGAGCGTCGGCCAGCTCGCCGGCGGCATCGCGCACGACTTCAACAACTTCCTCTCGGTGATCCGCGGCTACGCGCGCTTCCTGATCGACGGCATGGACGAGGACGAGCCGCTCCGCTCCGACGCCGAGGAGATCGAGAAGGCGGCCGAGCGCGCCTCGCGCCTCACCAGCCAGCTGCTCGTGTTCT
Source organism: Actinomycetota bacterium (assembly GCA_046726915.1). Classification (GTDB taxonomy): domain Bacteria; phylum Actinomycetota; class Thermoleophilia; order Solirubrobacterales; family Thermoleophilaceae; genus JACVRW01. Next base: position 769 of record JBKPBS010000053.1, on the reverse strand, counting down.
CCCGCCACGAGGTCGTGCAGCGGCGCGTCATCGACGTGGCCGAGGTGCTGAGCGGGCTGACCTCCCTGCTCGCGCGCACGCTCGGCGAGGACGTGGCGCTCCGCACCGACGTCGAGCGCCCGCTCCGGCGCGTGGAGGCCGACCCGACCCAGATCGAGCAGGTGCTCGTGAACCTCGCGGTGAACGCCCGTGACGCGATGCCCTCCGGCGGCGAGCTCCACATCGACCTCGCCAACGTGGCCTCCGGCCCCGGCGACCGCCCGGCCGTCCGGCTGACCGTCCGCGACACCGGCACCGGCATGACCGAGGACGTGGTCGAGCACGCCTTCGAGCCCTTCTACTCGACCAAGCCGAAGGGCGAGGGCACCGGGCTCGGCCTGGCGACCGTCTACGGCATCGTCACCCAATCCTGCGGCACGATCGAGATCGACTCGACGCCCGGCGCCGGCACGACGATCGAGGTGCTGTTGCCGGCGACCGAGGCGCAGCCCGCCGAGCAGCGTGCGCCCGACGACGGCGGCGACGTCCCGACGCAGGGCGAGACGATCCTGGTGGTAGAGGACGAGGCCGCGGTGCGCCGCCTCACCTGCCGCATCCTCGCCCGCGAGGGCTACACGGTGCTGGAGGCGCCCGACGGCCCGCGCGCTCTCGACACGTGGGACGCGCACTCCGGCGAGATCGACCTGCTGCTCACCGACGTGGTGATGCCGGGAATGAGCGGCAAGGAGCTTGCCGAAAGGCTGGGCATCGAGCCCGTGTTCATGTCGGG
>JBKPBS010000052.1:0-14785 GCA_046726915.1 Actinomycetota bacterium | reverse complement strand
TGCGTGGTCTGGGGTCCGTCGTAGAAGGTGCTCTCGCGGGCCGCGGTGCGATCCACGAACTGGTCACAGAGAACGAAGGTCCCCGGCGAGAGCTCGGGCTTGAGCGACCCGCACGCGGAGGGGCCGATCAGCCGGTCGACGCCCACCTCCTTCATCGCCCAGACGTTCGCCCGGTAGTTGATGCGGTGAGGCGGAAGCGTGTGCTCGTCGCCGTGCCGCGGCATGAAGGCGACGTCGTGGCCGGCGATCTGGCCGAGCCGGATGGTCGCGGATGGAGGCCCGTAGGGCGTGGCCACCGGCATCTCGGTCATGTCGTCGAGCAGGCTGTAGAAGCCGGAGCCTCCGAAGATGCCTATCACGAGCCCGGCGTCCAGATCTTGGAGGGCGGGGGAGGCTCCTCCTTGGGCGGCGGAGCCTCCTTGGGCGGCTGGCCGGTCGTCTCGCGGACGTAGATCATCTGAACCTGATCGAGGGCGTTTTGAATGGGGGCCTTCGCCTCATCGGGAATCAGGGGGAGCATGTGGCGCGCGGCCTCGATTGCCTTCTGAGCCTCCGATGGGTCCTTGGCCCCTTCCACTGAGAGCTTCTGGCCCGCCAGATTCACCAAAGTTGCCACTGTTTGGACGACGACGTCCTCCGTCTTGATTTGGCGGAGTGCGTCAAGCAGCTGCTGCTCGGTCGGCTCGTTCACGTCGCGACCTCCTCGGCCGCGTAGGTGCGCTGGGTGAGCGCCACCTCGGCGGCATAGATTTCCTCGATCGTCGCCCCCTCGGCGAGCTGGCGCTTCTGGCGCTGCGCGCCGTTCTCCTCGGGCAGCGCGATGTCGATCCCGAGCGCCATCCGCGCAGGCGTCGTCCACGCGAGCAGGCGGTCGCGCGCGGCGGCCGCCGGGTATTCCTCGGCCCGCGTCAGGTCGATCAGCTTGCCGTCGAGCCCGTACCGGATCGCACGCCAGAGGTTCTCCTCCACGACCCGCGCCGGCGGGTCCTCGAACGGGGCGCCCTCCTCGTGGTCGAGCGCGGCCTGGGCAACACACGAGGTGATCAGCGCCGCCAGCGTCGTGGAATCCTCGCCGCTCGTCTGCGCGTCGCAGATTCGCATCTCGACGGTCCCGTACGTGTGGTGCGGCCGCACGCTCCACCAGACCTGGGTGAACTCGGTGATCGAGCGAGTCCGCGCGAGGAAGTCGATGTAGCTCGCGTACGCCTGCCAGCTACCGAACGCATCGGGGATCCCGCAGCGCGGGAAGCTCTTGGTGAAGATCTGGGTGCGCGCCGAGTGCAGCCCCGAGTGGCGGCCGTCGAGGAACGGCGAGTTCGCCGAGATCGCGAGCAGCTCCGGCATCACCGGCCGCAGCCGGTCGCACACGCGCACCGCCCGCTCGGCGCCGCGCACGCCGACGTGCACGTGCAGGCTGAACGTGTTGTTCCGCCAGGCCACGTACTGGAGCAGGTCCTCCACGCGCCGGTAGTGGTCGGTGTCGATGATCTGCTGCTCCTGCCACGGGCTCCAGGGATGGGTGCCGGTCGTGGCGAGCAGGGCGTCTTCCCGGGCCGCCAGCGCGAACAGGCGCGAGCGCGCCTCGCGCTGCTTCGCCACGGCGTCGGCGAAGGTCTCGCCGCGACCGGAGCGGATCTCGATCTCCGAGCGGATCAGCTCGCCCGCGACCGAGTCCGCAAGGACCGCGTCGTCCTGCGCAAGCTCGCTCAGCTCCTCGAAGCGGTGGTCCAGCGAGAGCGTCCGCGGATCGAGGATCGCGAACTCCTCCTCGATCCCGACCGTGAAGTCCGTGGAGGCCTCGAAGACCTCTCTGACCCGCGACATCTCGAGCATGGAAGGCTCTCAGGTGAGGTAGAAGTAGAGCGCGTAGAGCAGGTCCACGGCGGGGCTCGAGGTGTGCACGGTGACCTCGGGCGGGACCTGCAGCAGCGCCTCCGAGTAGTTGAAGATGATCTTCACGCCGGCTTCGACGAGGTCGTCCGCCACCTGCTGCGCCGCGTCGGTGGGTACGGCGAGCACGCCCACCACCACGTCCTCGTCGCGGATCACCCGCTCGAGCTCCTCGTATGGCCGCACGGTGAGGTTGTCGCTCACCTGGCTCCCCACCTTGGCCGGGTCCTTGTCGAACAGCGCCACGACCCGGAACCCGTGGTCCGCGAAGATGTCGGACCCCGCGATCGCCTGGCCGAGGTTCCCGGCGCCGAACAGCGCGATGTTGTGCTTTCCGGTCGTCCGCAGGATCTTGCGGATCTGCGAGACGAGCGAGTCGACGTTGTATCCGACCCCGCGCTTGCCGAACTTGCCGAAGCCGGAGAGGTCCCGGCGGATCTGGGTGGAGTTGACGTGGGTGTAGTCCGCCAGCTCCTGGGACGAGATCGTCTCGCGCCCCATCTTTTTCGCCTGGGTAAGGACCTGCAGATATCGCGACAGTCGGGCCGCGACCCCGAGCGACAGCCGCTCGGAGGCGCCCGGCCCGGCGTCCTGCCGAACCGGTTGAAGCCCGACGCCGCCCGCTGGACTGTCGTCGTACCTCACGAGCCGTCCACTCTACAGAGCCGCTCCACGAGCACCGCCTCCTCGACGAAGAAGTCGAAGAGCTCATCGCCGTCCAGAGCGAGTACCGGGATCCGCTCCCCGTACTCCCGATGGAGCTCCGGATCGAGCGACACGTCGACCTCCCGGAGGTCGAACGGATGGTCGGCTCGCACACGCTCCACCACCGCGCGCGCGTCGTCGCACAGGTGGCAGCCGGGCTTGCCGTAGAGAGTCACGAGAGCCACCCGGCGGATGCTGCCACTCTTGCCCCGTGGACCACATCGAGCTGATCGTCTTCGGGCTCCTTGTCGCCATCGCAGGCCTCGGCGTGCTCGCGCGGATCGTCCGCGTGCCCTACCCGGTCACGCTGGTACTCGGCGGCGCGGTCATCGGGTTCCTGCCCGGTGTGCCGTCCGTTGAGCTCGATCCGGATCTCGTGCTCCTGATCTTCCTTCCGCCGCTCCTCTACGGGGCGGCGTTCTTCACATCCGTCCGCGACCTGCGCCGGAACGCGAAGCCGATCGCCCTGCTGGCGATCCCCCTGGTGCTGGTGACGATGGCCGCCGTCGCGCTCGTCGCGCACCACGCGATCGGGCTCGACTGGGGGCCGGCGTTCGTGCTCGGCGCGATCGTCTCGCCCACGGACGCGGTCGCCCCGGCGGAGATCATGCGCCGCATAGGCGCGCCGCGGCGCTTGATCACCATCGTCGAGGGCGAGAACCTCACGAATGACTGGACCGCGCTCGTGCTCTACCGCTTCGCGATCGCGGCGGTGGTCACGGGCTCGTTCTCCGTGTGGGAGGCGATCCCGAAGTTCGTCGGGACCGGCGTGGGCGGCGTGGCCATCGGGCTCGTGGCCGGGCGGATCATCCGCGAGGTGCGTGCCCGGATCGACGATCCGCCCACCGAGATCACGATCTCGCTCCTATCCGGCTATGCGGCGTACCTGCCGGCGGTTGAGCTTGGGCTCTCGGGGGTGATCGCGGCGGTCACGGTCGGCCTCTACATGGGCTGGCACACGCCCCAGCTGACGACGCCGCTCATGCGCCTCCAGGGCATCGCCGTCTGGGAGATGCTCACGTTCATCCTCAACGCCCTGCTGTTCCTCCTCGTCGGCCTCCAGCTGCCCGGTGTGGTGGACGGCCTGTCGGGACACAGCGCCGGCGAGCTGATCTGGTGGGGGCTGCTGGTGAGCGTGGTGGTGATCGGGATGAGGCTCCTGTGGATGTTCCTCGTGCCGTCCGCCGTCCGGATGAGCGACCGGCGCGCGAGCGAGGGCCCGCGCCGGGCGCCACCCGCCGAGCGGCTCGCGGTCGGATGGGCGGGGATGCGCGGCTCGGTCTCGCTCGCCGCCGCGCTCGCGATTCCGCTCCAGACCGACGCCGGGGCGGGATTCCCCAATCGCGAGCTGATCGTGTTCCTCGCGTTCGGCGTGATCCTCGTGACACTGGTCGGCCAGGGGCTGACCCTCGGTCCGCTCATCAGCCGGCTCGGCCTGCAGGATGACGGCGCCGAGGAGCGCGAGGAGCGGGTCGCACGGCAGCGGCTGGCCGACGCGGGCCTGGGCCGGATCGACGAGCTCGGCGAGCCCGACTGGATCAGCGAGGACAGCCTGGGGCGCGCCCGGGGCATCCTGGACTACCGCAGCCGGCGCTTCGGCGCGCTGGTGGAGGGCGACGGCGACCGCTACGAGGAGCGCACCAGCGCGTGGCGGCGGCTGATGTACGAGCTCTACGACGCGCAGCGCGAGGAGCTGGTCAGTATGCGCAACCGCGGGGAGATCAGCGACGAGGTGCGGCGCAAGATCGAGCGCGACCTCGATCTGGAGGAGTCGAGGCTCGAGAACTAAAGCCGGGCCGCGGCATCCAGATCGAGATAGCCCGGATACGGGATCGGTTCGAGGAACCTCGACGCTCCGGCGATCATCGCCGCATTGTCCGTGCAGAGCTCGACCGGAGGAATCCAGACGGGGACGCCCAGCCCCGCGACGGCGGCGCGCAGCTCCGAATTCGCGGCCACTCCGCCGCCGATCGCGAGCCGTTCGATGCCCTCGCGCTCGAGCGCCGTCCCGATCCGATTTACGAGTGCATCCACGATGGCTCGCTGATAGGAGGCAGCCAGATCGGGAAACCGCTGCGCAGCGGAATCGCCGAGGTCGCGGATCGCGTACAGCAGTGCCGTCTTCAGCCCGCTGAAGCTGAAATCGAGCTCGCCGGGAGCGCTGCGCGGGAAGTCGAACGCCTCGGGATCGCCCTCGCGGGCCAGGCGGTCGATCGCGGGCCCGCCCGGATAGCCGAGGCCGAGCAGGCGGGCGCCCTTGTCGAAGGCCTCGCCGGCCGCGTCGTCGAGAGTCTCGGCGAGCACCTCGTAGCGCGACGGGTCATCCACGCGCGCGAGGAAGGTGTGCCCGCCGCTCGCGACCAGCGAGAGGTAGGGCGGCTCGACCGGGTCGTCGCCCAGCGTGCTCGCCACCACGTGCCCGTGGAGGTGGTCCACCGGCACGAGCGGCAGGCCGCGTGTGGCCGCGATCGCCTTCGCGGACGACACGCCCACGAGCAGTGCCCCGATCAGCCCCGGGCCGCGCGTGACGGCCACGGTGTCGATGTCGTCGAGCGACGTGCCCGCCCGCTCGAGCGCATCGGCGGTGACCGCGTCGACCAGCTCCAGGTGGTGGCGCGACGCGATCTCCGGCACCACCCCGCCGTAGCGGGCGTGGAGGAGACCCTGCGACGCCACCACATTGGACGCGATCCGGCCGTCCTCGCTCACGACGGCCGCGCAGGTGTCGTCGCAGCTCGTCTCGAGGGCGAGTATCACGCGGTGGTGCGTTCCCCCACCGTCCGCCACATGATGAGCGCATCCTCGCGGTTGTCGTGGTAGTACGCGCGGCGGCGGCCCGCGGCGCGGAAGCCGAAGCGCTCGTAGAGGCGGATCGCCGCGTCGTTCGAGGTCCGCACCTCGAGCGTGTACTGCTCGCTCGGCTTGTCGGCCTGCTCGAAGAGCCGCTCCAAGAGGGCGCTCGCGATGCCATGTCGTTGCCTGTGCGGCTCGACCGCGACGTTCATCAGGTGCCAGACCGTGTCGTAGCGCGAGCAGACCAGGTAGCCGATGATCACGCCGTCCTCGAGGGCGGCCAGGCAGATCCCCGACGGCTTCGACAGCTCGAGCACGAACATCGCAAGTGACCACGGCGTGGGGAACGCGCGCCGCTCGATCGCGATCACCTGCGGCAGGTCCGCGTAGGCCAGCTGGCGGATCTCGAGTTCGGTGTTCACTGTTGCGGCTTCGCGTCCGGCTCTCTCAGGTACTCGGGGAGCACCGCCTCCGGCGACTCGTCCTGCGCCCCCGCGCCCAGGCGGCAGACGTGCAGAGCACCCACCACGTGGGCCTCGGAGTTGTCGGGCGCTACCGGGATGCCTGCCTCCTCGAGCATCCCCCGAAATCGTAACGACCCGTCCCCGGCAGCCAGGGGCGTGAAATCGCCCTCGCGGAGGCGAGCGATCAGGTCCGCGGGAGAGGCCGCGAACGGTGGCCAGAGCTCGCGGTCGCCCTCGAACAGAGCGGCGAAGACCTCGCCGCGACGGGCGTCGATCAGCGGGAGCCTGAGCCTGGCCCCAATCCCCGCGCCGAGGGCCGCCAGCGAAGACACGCGCCGTAACGGGAGCTCGGCCGCCAGGGCCAGTGCGCGCGCCGTCGCGATTCCGATCCTAAGGCCGGTGAACGTGCCCGGTCCTACGCCCACGGCGATCGCGTCGAGCTCGCGCCAGGTCACGCCGGCGCGTTCCATCACGTCGGCAACCGCGGGCATCAGCTCGCTCGCGTGCGCTGGCGGCCGTGCGAGGCGCTCGGGCGGCGGCGCGATCTCGAACGCCTCGCCGTCGCCGCACAGCACGCACGCGCTCGCCGCCGGGGTCGAGGTGTCGAGCCCGAGCAGGGTCACGCGACCGTGATCCTGCGCCGGTCGCCACCGGCGTGCTCGAGCAGCACCCTGGCCACGACCCGCTCGAGCGCGGGCTCCGCCGCGGCCGGCCACTCCACGAACCCCACCCGCTCCGGCGTGAGGTAGTCCTCGAGCAGCGCGGGGTCCTCACCCGCGAGCGAGCCCAGCCGGTACAGATCGAGATGCGCGATCTCGGGCGACTCACCCAGCACCTGCCCGATCGTGAAGGTGGGGCTCCTCACGGGTCCCTCGACCCCGAGCGCCCGGCATGCCCCGCGCACGAACGTGGTCTTCCCGCTGCCGAGCTCCCCGCTCACCAGGACCACGTCGCCAGGGGCGAGGCGGCCCGCCAGCTCCGCGCCGGCGGCCTCCGTCTCCTCTGGACGGTCTGTGTGTTTGACGTTGTGCGGCATCCGGTACGCCAATAGAGACCGTACGAACCTTGGCAGGGGGGTGCTGGAATGCGTTTGCCTGTGCGCGCGGGTGTGTTGGCCTCGCTGATGATCCTCATGACCGCGGCCGGTGCGTCCGCGGCGACGCCGACGCTCGGCAGCTCGCCTGACTGGAGCACAGTCGACGGCGCGGTCCCGTACGGCGCCGGGCACGCTATCCCCCTGAAGGCCGCGCAGCCGGCCTGGTACACCGACGAGCTCGCGGCGCGCGTGGCTGCCGCGAACGGCGCGCCCGTGAGCGCCCCGCCCGAAGCGCCGCTTCCGGGGGAGATCGGCATCCGCCCCGGCTCGTGGATGATCGCGCCGGCCGGCTGCACCATGAACTTCGTCTTCGGCTCGCCGGGCAGCTACTCGATCGGCACGGCCGGGCACTGCGGCAAGACCGGAGAGGCGGTCACCCTTCTGACGCTCGCGCCAGGCGGCGCGAACCCGGTCCTCGTCGACGTCGGCACGGTCCAGAAGAGCGTCGACGGCGGGATCGGCAACGACTTCGCGCTCGTCTCGATCCGGCCCGAGCTGCAGAGCTGGGTGAGCCCGACGATCGCCGTCGTGGCCGGGCCGTGCGGCTCGTACACGGGCGCGGGCCCCGAGGCGGTCTTCCACTACGGCCACGGCCTCGCCGTCGGCACCGGCGGCACGCCGCGCGCGGGCCTGGCGCTCACATGGCAGTCGACCGCCTACGGCTGGTCCGGCGCGGCCGCCCCCGGCGACTCGGGGAGCGCCGTGCGCGTCAACACCGGCATGCAGGCGGCCGGCGACCTGACGCACCTGGTCGTGGACACCAACTGGCTGCCCAGCTACATCGCGGGCACGCGGATGGGCCGCATCCTCCAGGTCGCGGGCCAGCCGCTTGCGAACAGCCCGCTCTGCTGACCGGTTTCCCCCGGGCGTCGGCCGGCCTCCCCCGTCCGGCCGGCGCCCCACCCCCCTCCTGCCGGCGCCCCGCCGTCCTCAGTCGAACAGCGTGGGCGGCGCCGGCTCCGCCGGCTGGGCCGCGACGGCAGCGGCCACCGGCGCCACGGCTCCGATCGGCACCGGCGGCGGCTCCTCCAGCAGCGCCGGCAGCCGCGCGAAGTCCTCGCGCAGCTCCTCGAGCGTCTTCGTGCTCCGCAGCGCCGCCGCCGGGTGGAAGAGCGGGTATACGCGCAGGAGGCGCCCGCCCAGCTCGTGCACCTGCGGCCGTCCGTGCACCCCGGTGATCCCGCGCTGCGAGCGCGTAAGCAGCTTCGTCGAGAAGTTGCCGAGCGTGCAGACCACCTTCGGCTCGATCAGCTCGATCTTCCGGTGCAGGAACGGCTTGCACGCGTCGATCTCGTCGGGCTGGGGGTCGCGGTTGCCGGGCGGCCGGGACTGGAGCACGTTCGCGATGAAGACGTCGTCGCGCGTGAGGCCGATCTCCTCGAGCAGCTTGTTCAGGAGCTGCCCCGCGCGCCCGACGAAGGGCCGGCCCTGCTGGTCCTCGTGCATGCCGGGGGCCTCCCCCACGAACATCAGGTCGGCGTCGGCGTTGCCCGCCCCGAACACGACCTTCGTCCGGGTCCTCGCGAGCGGGCAGCGCGCGCATGCCGCCGCCTCCCGGTAGAGCTCGACGAGCTCCGCGCGGCGCTCCTCTGCGCTGCGTGGCTGCATGGACCACAAGCCTAGGCGCTCCGGTTGACGTATCCGTTCGTGGGTATCCTCAGGATCGTCGGCCGCTACCGACGGCGGAGTGGACCGACGGGGAATGAGCCCAGATCAGACGAGTCCTTCGAGCCCGCTGCGGGTGGGCATAGTCGGCCCAGGCCGGGTCGGCACCGCGCTTGCGCGGGCGCTACGCGATGCCGGTGCGGAGGTCGAAGGCCCGCTCGGGCGCGGCGAGCGGCCGGGGCCCTGCGACGCCGTCGTGCTGTGCGTTCCCGATGCCGAGATCGCCGCTGCCGCCGAGGTCGTGACCGCGGCCGCGCCGCTGGTCGGCCACACGAGCGGGGCGACGCCGCTGTCGGCGCTCGCTCACGCCGGCGTGCCGGCGTTCGGCATCCACCCACTCCAGTCGTTCGCGCACCCGGGCGTGCGCTTCGAGGGCGCCGGCGCCGCGGTCGCGGGCTCCACGCCCGAGGCGCTCGCCTTCGCCACCGCGCTCGCCGAGCGGCTTGGAATGAAGCCTTTCGAGATCGACGATGACGGGCGGGCCGCCTATCACGCGGCCGCCTCGGTGGCATCGAACTTCCTCGTCGCGCTCCAGGCGGCCGCCGAGGCGATCGCGGCGGGCGCCGGGCTCGGCCGCGAGGACGCGCGCGAGCTGCTGATCCCGCTCGTGCGCCAGACGGTGGAGAACGTCGCCGAGCTGGGCCCCGAGGCGGCGCTCACCGGGCCGATCGCCCGCGGGGACGAGGCCACGGTCGAGGCCCAGCGAGCGGCGGTCGAGCAGGTGGCGCCCGAGCTGCTCGCTCTCTTCGACGAGCTGGTGCGGCGTACGAGGGCGCTCGCCGGACAGGAGACACCTGCATGAGGACCGTTCGGACCGTCGCCGACCTGCGCAGGGTACTCGCCCCCGAGAGGCCTGCCGGCCGCAGCATCGGGCTCGTCCCCACCATGGGCTACTACCACGACGGCCACCTGTCGCTGATGCGGCGTGCCCGCAGCGAGAACGACGTCGTAGTGGTGTCGCTGTTCGTGAACCCGGCGCAGTTCGGGCCGGGCGAGGACTTCGAGGCTTACCCGCGCGACGAGCAGCGCGACGAACGGCTCGCCGAGGCCGAGGGAGTCGACGTGCTCTTCGCCCCGCCGCTCGAGGAGGTCTATCCGGGCGGCTTCGCCACCACCGTGGCCGTGAGCGACCTCACCGACACGCTCGAGGGCGACGAGGCCCAGCGCGGGCCCGAGCACTTTCAGGGCGTGACCACCGTCGTGACCAAGCTCTTCAACATGGTCGGGCCGGACGTGGCCTATTTCGGCCAGAAGGACGCCCAGCAGGCGCTCGTGATCCGCAAGCTCGTCCGCGACCTCGACATCCCCGTGCGGATCGAGGTCTGCCCCACGATCCGCGACCCGGATGGTCTGGCGCTCAGCTCGCGGAACGCGTACCTGAGCCCGGAGGAGCGTGAGCGCGCCCTCGCCCTCAGCCGCGCCCTCCGCGCGGCCGAGGCCGCCGTGGCCGGCGGCACGTGCGACGCCACCGCGATCGTGGCCGCGGCCCGCGACGAGCTCGACCGCGCCGGGGTCGAGCCGGACTACCTCCAGCTCCGCTCAGCCACTGACCTCTCCCCCGTCGAGCGCGTGAACGGCTCGACGCTCCTCGCCGTGGCCGCCCGCGTAGGGCGCGCCCGGCTCATCGACAACGCGATTCTCGGAGGCGAGAAATGAGCCACCGCCCCACCCAGCGTCCCGCCATCAGCCTGACTACGCTCGCCGAGAAGAAGGCGCTCGGCGAGCCGATCGTGATGGTCACGGCGTACGACTACCCGTCCGCCCAGGTGGCCGAGGAGGCGGGCGTGGACGTGGTCCTGGTGGGCGACTCCGGCGCCATGACGGTGCTGGGCTACCCCTCGACCGTGCCCGTCCGGACCGAGGAGCTCCTGATGCTCGCCCAGGCCGTCAGGCGGGGGCTCAAGACGCCTCTGATGATCGGCGACATGCCGTTCGGCTCGTACGAGGTGTCGAACGAGGAGGCGATCCGGAGCGCCCAGCGCTTCATCAAGGAGGCCGGCTGCGACGCAGTGAAGATCGAGCGTGGCGGAACGTCGGTGGAGCGCGCCCGGGCGCTCGTGGGCGCGGGCATCCCTGTCATGGGTCACGTGGGGCTGACGCCGCAGACCGCGACCGCGCTCGGCGGCTACCGCTCCCAGGGCCGCACGGCCGAGCGAGCCCTCGGCGTGCTGCACGACGCGCTGGCGCTCCAGGATGCCGGCTGCTTCGCGATCGTCTTCGAGGCTATCCCGAGCGCGCTGACCGAGGCGATCATGCCGCGCATGGACATCCCGGTGATCGGCATCGGGGCCGGCCCGGCGGCGGACGGCCAGGTACTGGTCTTCCACGACCTGCTCGGGATCTACAGCGGTCACGCGGCCCGCTTCGTGAAGCGCTACGCCAGCGTCCGCGACGAGATGATCAAGGGCGTGAGCGAGTTCGCGGACGAGGTCCGGGCGCGCAAGTACCCCGAGGAGGAGCACGGCTACACGATGGCTCCGGACGAGATCGCGCGGCTCCACGAGCTGCTCCGCGAGCAGACCGGCGAGCCGTTCACGGGCGGTTTGTCCCTCTAGCGCAACCTCGGCGCCCCCGATGGGTTGGGGGGCCATGACACGAATTCGTCGTCTGATGCCCTCCCCTGCGATGGCGGTTGCCCTGCTCGCCCTGTTCATGGCGATGGGCGGCTCGGCGTACGCCCTCGTGGTGACGAGCGGCAGCATCAAGAACAACACGATCCGCAGCCAGGACGTGCACAACGGCGGCCTGGTGGGCAAGGACGTCCGCGCGGACGGCCTCGGTGGGCGAGCCATCAAGGAGTCGACGCTGTCGACCGTCCCGGGCGCGTTCGTCGCTGCCGGCAGCTCACACTTCGCGGTCGTGAACGCCGGTGGCCAGGCCGTGCGATCCCGCGGCATAACCTCCGCGGCTCGCACCGCCGAGGGGCGCTACCAGGTGGTCTTCGACGTCGACGTGCGCGGCTGCGCGTACTACGCGACGGTCGGTGGCCCGACGGCCGCCGCGCCGCCCGACAACGGCCAGATCACCGTGAGCTCACTGGCCTCGAACGTGAACGGGGTGGACATCCGCACGACCGGAGCGGGCGGCAACGATGCGAACAAGCCGTTCCACCTACTCGTGCTCTGCTGAGGAGGGAACCTCGTACTCGATGCGCCGGAGCACCTTCGCGGGTGCTCCGGCCGCGATCGAGAACGGCGGGATGTCCGCCGTCACGACGCTGTTGGCACCGATCACGCAGCGCTCGCCGATGGTCACGCCGCTCGTGACCACCACATTGGCGCCGCACCAAACGTTGTCGCCGATGCGGGTCGGGCCCTTGCTCGTGAAGCCCTGCCACGTGATGGGCTGATCGGGGTCGTCGAAGCGGTGGTTCGCGTCGGTCACGAAGCAGCCGTTCGCGAACATGCAGTGGTCGCCGATCTCGACCAGCTCGGCGGCCGCCACCATTACGCCGATATTGAGAAATGTGCCCTGCCCGATGCGGATGCGACCCTCGTCGGAGACCGTGAGCCAGACCTCCGGCTCGAAGAGCGTGTGCTCCCCGACCTCGAGACGCCCGTCGCGGAGCGCCTCGAGCACGTTCCCCTGGATCGGCCAGCGCGCGAACGCGCCGCGGCGGGCCAGCTCGCGGTGGATGGCCAGCCGGTTCCACGGGAGCGAGTTGCGCTCGTACCAGCGCCACTTCTGCCACCACAGGCGGGCTTTCTGCATCGGCGCAGCTTTCCAGAGATGACGAGCCACGCGGTCCTCTACGACCCCGACTGCGGCTTCTGCCGCTTCGGCGTGGCGCTGCTGCTGCGCTGGGACAGGCACGGCCGGCTGCGCCCGGTCTCACTGAGGAGCCCTGAGGCAGAGGTGCTGCTCGAGGGCATGCCGGAGGACGAGCGAATGGCCTCCTGGCACCTCGTTGACCCCAGGTGGCAGAGAAACGTTGCGCATAACGCAACGAATCGCGACCACCTGGCGGAGCCTGCCGTGTGGTCCGGAGGAGGCGCCTTTTCACCGCTCTTCCGGCTGCTTCCGGGCGGCGACCCGCTGGCGCTGATCACCGACCGCTTCCCGGGCGCCTCCGAGCGCGCCTACCGATGGGTGGCCGACCACCGCACCGCCCTCGGCAAGCCATTGCCCGCGGCCGCTACGCGCTGGGCCGACCGCGTGATCTCAGATTCTGCGCGCGATAGCCGATGAGTATGGGGATGGACCCGCTCGCCGACCTGCCCGGCTCCGAGGAATTCGACGCGCTCCTCGCGCGCGAGGAGCTGCGCCGCGGGCGCACGGGGGAGTCGCTCGCGCTGGCGATGGTGGACGTGGACGGGCTGCGTCGCGTGAACAGACATCACGGCGCGGGGGCAGGGACCGAGGTCCTGCGCATGTGCGCCGCGACGCTCCGCTCGACGCTCCGGGCGGTCGACGAGATCGCTCGCACCGGCCCTGACGAGTTCGCCGTGCTGCTTCACGGGACGGACGCCCGCAGCGCGGGCATTTGGGCCGACCGCTTCGAGGACGAGCTCGCGGCGACCTCCTTCGAGCACGTGGCCGGCCCGGTGACCTGCTCGATCGGGATCGCCGACACCTCCGGCGACCTGACCCTGATCCAGGTCGCCGCGAAGGCACACCGCCGCATGGAAGTCACCCAGACCATGCGCAAGCTGCGCCGCGCCCGCGAAACGGACGCCTAGCCAGCACTTGCTTTGGCTTTGCCGATCGGTGACGATCGGGCCGCCCCCACCCGCTCAAGGGATTCGCACAACAAGAAGGAGGTACGCGAATGGGCCGCCTGTTCTCGCGCCTGCCCTCACCCCCACGGCGCTGGCATTCATAGCGCTGGTAGCCGCGCTGTCCGGTTCGGCACTGGCCTTGCCCGGCACCGGTACGGTGAATTCGGGCGACGTCAAGAACAACTCCATCCGCTCGAAGGACCTACGCAACAACGACGTCCGCAGCAAGGACGTGCGCAACAATTCGATCACTGGCACGGACGTGAACGAGTCGAAGCTCGGCAAGGTGCCGAGCGCCGCCAACGCCGATAACGCGACCAACGCGACCAACGCGACCAATGCGACCAACGCCGCCAACGCTGCCAACGCGGCGGCAGTGGGCGGCTACCGAATCGAGCGCGTCGCCCCCTTCACGCTCACGGACGGCCAGACGAAGGACGTCCTCAAGCAAGGGCCGTTCACCTTCACCGCACGCTGCCGGATCAACTTCGATCCGGACGGGGGCGGCGGCCCCATCCTCCCGCGCGACGTCCCCGAGATCCTGATCGCGACGAGCCAGGACAATGCTTCGTTTGACGGAGACGACTCCACCCCCGACCTCGATACCGGCACGCCGGAGGACGACCGCCAGTTCATCGACGGCACGGCGTTCACCGCCGGCGACCCGTCCCTAGACCAGGAAAGCGATGGCACTGCGCTGGCCACGGACGGGACCGAGATCGTCGGCTCCGAGCTCTACGCGGGCGTCAACATCCTCAACCAGCCGGGCGTGTGCCGATTCGGAGGCTTCTTCACGATCGGCTGATCACAGCAATCAGGCAGCGGCGGGCACGCGAGCGCGTGTCCGCCGCTTCTGCGCCGCCGGCTTCACGATCCCCTTCAGGAAGCGGCCGGTGTGGGAGCCCTTCGTGCCCGCGACCCGCTCGGGGGTGCCCTGGGCGACCAGCTCGCCGCCCTCCTCCCCGCCCTCGGGACCCAGGTCGATGATCCGGTCGGCGGTCTTGATCACGTCGAGGTTGTGCTCGATCACGACCACGGTGTTGCCCTGGTCCACCAGCCGGTTCAGCATCTCCAGCAGCCGCTGGACGTCGGCGAAGTGCAGGCCCGTCGTGGGCTCGTCGAGGATGTACAGCGTCCGGCCGGTCGCCACCTTCGAGAGCTCGCTCGCGAGCTTCACCCGCTGCGCCTCGCCGCCCGACAGCGTGGTGGCCGGCTGGCCGAGCCGGATGTAGTCCAGCCCCACGTCGTGGAGCGCCTGTAGGCGGCGTTTGATCTTCGGGATGTGGGCGAAGAAGTCGACCGCCTCCTCGACCGTCATGTCGAGCACGTCCGCGATCGTCTTCCCCTTGAAGCGCACCTCGAGCGTCTCGCGGTTGTAGCGCTTGCCGTGGCACTGCTCGCATGGCACGTACACGTCCGGCAGGAAGTGCATCTCGATCTTGATCTGGCCGTCA
>JBKPBS010000051.1:0-17293 GCA_046726915.1 Actinomycetota bacterium | reverse complement strand
CGGCGGCGACGCGCAGGGCCGGGCCCGGGCTGACGAAGGGGGCACGCCGGTCGAGGGCAGCGTCGCCCAGCAGCACGTCAACAGCCGCGCTCGCCGCCTCGGACGGCCCGCGGGCGGCGCGCCCGCCGTCGGCGAGCCGAGTGTGCTTCCCATTCGCGGTCCCTGGGTCGGCTACGGTCATGGGTTGAGTTTCGCCGGGGGCGGCGGCCGTGTCATCCCCTTGGGAGAACAACCTTGCACACGCGCGTTGTGGGCCGCCCACAATCCCCCGGAGCAGAAGGCGCAGTCAGGCGGTGTCAAGAAACGCGCGTATAGGGCGCGCGACGCTCTCCGGCTCGTCGAGTAGGAAGAGGTGACCGCCCCCCTCGACGATGTGCAGGCGGCTGTCCGGGATGCGTGCCGCGAGCATCCGGCCGTTGCGCAGCGGCACGCTCGGGTCGTCCTCCCCCGCGACGACCAGCGTCGGCTGCGATATCCGGTGCAGCCATGGCAGGCTCGACCAGCCGCCGGCCGCGTACAGCTGGTAGGCGTAACCGAGCGGCGACGGGGGGTGCAGCAGGCGCTCCCCCGCGTGCTGAGCCAGCACGCCCGGCTCGCGCCGCGTGCGTCCGCCGGCGATGTGCGCGAGGCTCAGCTCGAGCAGTCGCGGGTGGTAATAGCGCGCGGGCGTGGCGAGCATGAGCGCCGCCACCGGCTTAGGTGGCACGCCGCCGAGTCCCGGGGCCGTGGCGCACAGCACCAGGCGTCGCACGCGCTCGGGTGCGCGGTAGGCCAGCTCCTGCGCAAGGCCGCCGCCGAACGAGTAGCCGAGCACGTCGACGCGCTCGAGCCCGAGGGTGTCCAGCAACGCGGCGACCACGCGAGCAAGGCCTCGCATCCGCAGCGGGCGACGCGGCCGCTGCGAGAGCCCAGCGCCAGGCGGGTCGAACGCGATCAGCTCGCGCTCGCCGGCGTGTCGCGCGAACGGCGCCCACATGTCCAGGTGGGCCCCGATTCCGGTGATGAGGAGCAGCGGCGGCCCGGATCCATGGCGCCCGACGCGGAGGCGCAGGCCGGCGGCGTCCACGTACGTGTGGTCGAACGGCCCGCCGGAGCGCTTCATTGCCGCCGCAGTGTATGCGCCTGCCAGAACGCGAGTATCCGTCCAGCAGAGTGCCGCATCCCGATGCGAGGAACTCTCACCGTGCTCGCGTGACCGGGGTAAGGTCCCGCCCCGGTTGTCTAACGGAGGGGGAGGGATTCGAACCCTCGGCGGACCTTGCGGCCCGCAACGGTTTTCGAGCCCTTTCCGGTTGGGCCCGGAAGCCAGTCGGAGAGCCAAGCCCCTAAGCCGGGGGAACGTCAGGGGGAACGAAAACTGGTCGTTGCCTCTGCAAGGACTTCATCGATGCCCGTGCCGCGCCCAGCGGACGCTCGCTCTGCATACCGAGCAGCGGCGCGTTGGTCCACCTGGGGAACGCCCAGCTGCGCCTGTAGATCAGCTGAGGGGTGCGGCGAAACGGCCTGGGAGCGCTTAATCTCTGAAGATCCTTGCCGTCTCTGCTCACGTGCTCGCGTACATCGTCTCTGCCTACAAGAACCTCGACCAGCTGGCCCGGCTCGTCGAACGTCTGACCATCGAGGGCAGCGTCGTCTACATCCACGTCGACAAGAAGACCGACGACGTGGAGTACGGTCGTCTCGAGCGTACGCTCGCCGGCCGGCCGCGCGTACACCTACTCGAGCGCCACGCGTGCCACTGGGGCGGCTTCGGCCACGTTCAGGCGACGCTTAAGGGAATCGACGCGCTCCTCGCGAGCGGGAGCTACTTCGAGCACCTCGTGCTCCTGACCGGCCAGGACTATCCGATCAAGCCGCTGGCCGAGATCGAGCGCTTCTTCGCCAAGCATCGCGGCACCTCGTT
The DNA here is from genome assembly GCA_046726915.1 of Actinomycetota bacterium. Taxonomy (GTDB): domain Bacteria; phylum Actinomycetota; class Thermoleophilia; order Solirubrobacterales; family Thermoleophilaceae; genus JACVRW01. The sequence continues at coordinate 15,390 of JBKPBS010000051.1, read as the reverse complement.
CATGGCGTACAGCGAGCTGCCAAGCGAATCGTGGAGCCCGAGCGGCGGGCTCGACCGAGTCGAATACCGGCACTGGCGGTGGCGGGGGCACCACGTTCGTCTGCCGTGGAAGCGTCGCCTCCCCACGGGTGCCAGGCCGTACGGGGGCGGGGCCTACTGGAACCTGTCGCGAGCATGTGTCGAGCACGTGGCCCGCTTCGTGGAGAGTCGTCCGGACGTCGTCGACTTCTTCCGGCACGTGGACATCCCGGACGAGCTCTTCTTCCAGACTGTCCTCATGAACTCGGAGCTCGCCGGCTCGGTCGTCAACGACAACCTGCGCTATATCGACTGGACGCGCGGGCCAAGGCCGGCGCTGCTCGAGGCGCGGGACCTGCCGGCACTCAGGGCATCGCCGAAGCTCTTCGCCCGCAAGTTCGACGTATTCCACGACGCCGACATCCTCGACCTGGTCGACACCGAGCTCCTGCGTGAGCCGGACCGGGCGATCGAACTGTGATGCAACACGCCGGATGACGGCGGACGCCGACGAGGTGCAAGTGGAGACGGCGCCGACCGACCAAGGCGTAAGGGCCGTTCGGGCTGCGCAGGCGAAGCCGGGCGCACCCCGCTGGGTCGAGAACCGGGCGGTCGACGGCTGGCTTCCGCGACTCGATCTCGCGGAGGTATGGGCGTCGCGCGAAATTGCGGTCGTGCTCGCGCTCAGGAACATCCGGATCCGCTACAAGCAGACGTTCTTCGGCGTCGCCTGGGCGCTGCTCCAGCCGCTCGCGGCCGTGGGAATCTTCACGCTCATCTTCGGGCGCCTCGCGCGGCTGTCGAGCGAGGAAATCCCGTACCCCGTGTTCGTCTACGCAGGGCTCGCGGTCTGGTTCTACTTCTCGCAGTCTGCGACGCTCGCGTCCGAGAGCCTGGCTCAGTACCGGGAGCTCGTGACGAAGGTGTACTTTCCGCGGCTCCTCGCACCGCTCGCCGCCGTCGTGCCGGCGCTCGTCGACCTCGCGATCTCACTGCTCGCCGTCGGCGTCTTCATGGCGATCTACGGCGTGGCGCCGACCAGCGCGATCGCCTTCCTGCCGCTCTGGCTCGTCGCGCTCGTGATCCTGACCTTCGGGGTCGGGACGTGGCTCTCGGCGCTCAACGTGCAATACCGCGACGTGCGGAACGCCCTCGCCTTCCTCCTCCAGCTCTGGTTCTTCGCGAGCCCGATCGTCTACGGAAGCTCGCTGCTCGAGGGCCGCTGGAAGTTCCTGCTCGCGCTCAACCCGCTGGTCGGGTTGCTGGAGGGGTTCCGCTGGTCGTTCATCGGCGCCCCGTTCCCAGGGCCCGAGGCGCTCGTGTCGCTCGCCACCGGGATCGTCATCGTCGTCTCCGGGATCGTCTACTTCGGCCGCTCCCAGCGGCGGTTCGCCGACCTCATCTGAACATGCGCTCGATCGAAGTTCACGATATGAGCAAGCGATACCGGCTCGGTGGCCACTACTACGTGACGCTCCGCGAGACGCTCGCCGCGCTCCGGCGAAACGGCGCCCGGTCGAAGCGCGACTTCTGGGCGCTTCGCGATGTGAGCTTCACCGTCGACGAGGGCGAGGTGGTCGGCCTGATCGGCCGCAACGGCGCCGGGAAGTCGACGCTGCTCAAGGTGCTTGCGCGGATCACCGTCCCGACCCGCGGCGTGGCGCGGATGCGCGGCCGCGTCGGTGCGCTGCTCGAGGTCGGAACGGGGTTCCATCCGGAGCTCAACGGGCGCGAGAACATCTTCCTGAACGGGAGCATCCTCGGGCTGAAGCGCGCCCAGATCCGCCGGCGCTTCGACGACATAGTCGAATTCGCCGGCGTCCAGGAGCTGCTCGAGACGCCCGTCAAGCACTATTCCTCAGGCCAGTACCTGCGGCTCGCCTTCTCGGTCGCGGCGCACGTCGAGCCCGATATCGTCGTGGTGGACGAGGTGCTCGCGGTCGGCGACGCGGAGTTCCAGCGCCGGTGCCTTGGCAAGATGTCGCAGTTCGCGCAGGAGGGGCGGACGGTCCTCTTCGTCAGCCACGACCTCGGCGCCGTTGCCCGGATCTGCGAGCGCGCGATCTGGCTCGAGGACGGCGAGATCAAGCACGACGGGCCGACGAGCCGCAGCATCGATCTCTATCTCGACGCGCGCGGCGAGCGGGCCGCCTCCGTCGAGTTCCCGTCGGAGCCGGACAAGCCCGTGCAGCTGCTCTCGGTCGGGATCGCGGACGATGCGGGCGCGCTCGTGGACGCGCCGCAGCGCGACAAGCCGCTCGCCGTCCGCACGCGCTTCCTCGTCCGCCAGCCCCTTCGCGCGCTTGACGTGAAGATCTACCTCATGACGAGGCGCGGCATCACCGTACTCGAGGAGAGCCTCTCCGACCAGCAGCCGGACACCGATTGCGGCAGCGTCCCCGGCGAGTGGCAGGCGACCGTCGTCGTCCCGCCGGTTCTCGCCGCCGGCGACTACGTGCTCGGCGTTGCGATCCGCTCGCCCTACCAGCGCTTCCTCGACCAGGAGGTCCTCACCTTCCGGCTCTGGCCGCCGCCGGACGAGCGGCGAGAGTCAGTCGACCGGACCCGCATCGTCCAGCCTGGCGTCCGGTGGCGGCTCGACGGGCCCGACGCACCCGGCCGCGAGTCGTGAGCGCCACGCGGCCGCCGATGGCCGTTACGGTCCGCTAGCGCCGTCGCCGCATTCGGTCCTCCAGACGGCCCACGCGCCATCCTCTCGCGAGTCCGATCGGGAGACCGCGGAGCATGCCAAGGCGTGGATCCGGGTTGTCCCGTCGCCCGCGGACGAGCCGGGCTGCCAGCCCGCGGGACACCGCGACGATCTCCCAGAGGAGGTACCGGAATATGAGCAGGTCGCCGCGCCCGAGATGCTTTCCGTACACCATGCCCTGGCCGATGCCGTAGTTCACGTAAAGGCGCTGGAGCTGCTCGCGGGTGCGCCAGTCGTGGTGCCAGACGACGAAGTCCGGTTCGTATCGAATGCGACGCCCCGACCGAAGCCATCGATACGAGAGGTCGTTGTCTTCGGCGGAGGGACGGACTCGACCGTCGAAGCCGCCGAATTCGAGGACGTCCGTGCGACGAAGCGACATGCACTGCGTGTAGAGCACGAAGTTCGGCGTGCCGACGTGCTCTTGCGGGTGCAAGTCATCGATCGTGGAAGGCACCACCTCGGGATTCCCGCGAGGACGCACACGTCCTGTCACGATCGCGTCGGCATGCTGCCCGATGTGGTGCACGCCCCGCCGGACCCACGATGGCTCGACCGTGCAGTCGTCGTTCGTGAGGAGAACGACCTCGTGCGTCGCCTCGCGAAGGCCGAGGTTGAAAGCATTGCCGAGCCCGAGTGCACTGCAATGGATCGTCCGGGCGCCGATTCCGGCGAAGCCGGAGACGACGTCTGCTACCGCATCGTCGTCGCTGGAGTCGATGACGAGGATCTCGTCCGCGCGGGGATCACAGCCGCCAAGCGATTCCAAGCATGACCTGATCAGCTCGGGCCGGCCGATGGTCGGCAGGACAACCGTCGCCGCCGCGACCCCTCTCGGATTGCTGTTTGCCGGATGGGGCACGCTCGGCGGCGCCTAACTCGACGAGGCCCTCATGGGAAGAACACCCTGTGCCGCAGGCTGCCGTTCAGCCGGCCGAGCTCGCGGCCGAGTTGCACCGCGACGGGGGCGAGCTCCGTCTTCGTTCGCGCGCGGGCGAGTGTGACAACGAGCCGCGCCCACGCTCTCAACACCTGTGGAACCGTCCTCCTTCGCATTCCGGCTCTCCGATATCGCTTGTAGAGCAATGGCGCGCACGACGCACCCGCGAGGCTTTGACGAAAGAGATCGCGCAGAGTGCCTCGGTGACGAACCCGGTACACGGCTTCGGGGACGTGGTGGAGGGACGTCCCGCCGAATTGCACCTCCCAGGACATCGCGATGTCATACATTCTCGGAAAATCCTCCGGGAAGCCTCCGACCGCCTCGAAGACAGTACGTGTGATCCCGACGCTTCCGCCAGCGGAAGGCAAGACGCCGAAGTGGTCGACGAGAGGATTCTCGGGGTCGCGCCAAAAGCCTCGCTGGGCTGATCGCATCCAATCGGGATTCAGAGTCTCATGGTCGAACGCGGAGATGATGAAGTCGTGCTCGTCGAGGGCCGCAGCCATGGCGCTGAGATAGCCCGGTGTCACCTCGTCGTCAGCATCGATGAAGATCAGCTTTCGGCCGGAGGCGTAACACACGCCGACATTCGTCGCCCAAGCGGCGCCAGCCCGCTCGACCGCATCAACGATGTGGAGGTTGAGGCGATCGATGAAGCCCTCGGCCAGCTGCCGCGACTCGTCGCTCGAGCCATTGTCGACGGCGATCACCTCCCACGTTCCCGCGAAGTCCTGCTCTGCGAGCGCCTCGAGTTGATCACTGATGTGTGCGGCTGCGTTGCGAAAGGGGATGACCACGCTGACCTCCACGTCCGTGGTCGGCTCTCTCGAAGGCGCCACACTCATGAAATGTCGACTGTCCCCAGCGGCCAAATTGAAACTGCCCGGCGCTCGGCGACGGCTGAGAGACTGAGGGCACGCCAAGCGTTGTGACGAGAGGAAACCACGAGCAGTGTAAAGCCACACGGCGCCTCCTCGCAGAGGGCGGAGAGTCCGGCGGGCGCGAGGACGAAACATCGAGAGTGCTATCGAACCTACGAGGCTCTGGAGTGTGACGCGATTCCCGTCGTCGATGCCGAGTACTACCGGGAGGCATTCGGTGCCCTTTCCCGATCGTGCAATCGAACTGGGAAGACGCACCACAGTTACTGAACGCGCCGCTCGACGATACCCAGTCCTTGGAGAAGCTCCACCACGAATCCCGTTCTTGGTGGAAAGCCGCTCAGGGACACTATCCGCAGAAGATCAGAGCTCTCGCTGAGGCGTCGCGAGGCTCATAGCTCGCCCGCTCAGCCGCCCGCTTCGCGGCGCTCGCGGCGGCGGTCCCTGAACGCGCGTGTCGCCGCGCGCGCGAGCCGACCGGGCGGGCTCGCCGAGAGCGGCTCGTAGAGGCCGGTGAGCTTGACGAGGAAGCTCGCGGTGCCGTCCTTGCCGCTAACGAGCGAGCGCCTGAGCTCGTGGCGCTTCCAGCTCCCGAGCCCCTGGCAGGTGACCGCGGCGGTGAATCCCGCCTCCCGCGCGGCCTCGATCGCGGCCCGGCCGTAATGGCACGAGGGATAGGCGAACGTGCTCACCTCGACACCGAGCGTGCGCTCGAGCTCGTCGCGGCTCTCGCGCATCTCGCGGAGGCACTCATCGAACCCGAGACGCGACAGATCCGGATGGCTCACCGTGTGTGCGCCGATCTCGAAGCCGCCGGCGGCGAGCTCGCGCAGCTCCTCGACCGTCATCATCCGCGCACCCGACTCGGCCGCCATCCACGGATTCGGCTTTCCGATCAGGCCGGTCGTCACGTAGACGGTCGCGCGCAACCCGAGCTCCCGCAGGAGGGGGAGGACGATCGAGTGGTTGTCGTCCATGCCGTCGTCGAAGCTCAGCGCGACGATCCCGGGAGGCGGCTTGCCGCCGTCGCAGCGCTGAGCGAACTCGCTCACCGTGACGATCTCAAACCCGGCCCCGAGGAGGAGACCGAGCTGTGCCCGGAACGCCTCCGGCCGCACGCGGAGGAAGCCCGGATCGATGCGCGTGCTCGTCGGGCCAACTCCGTGGTAGAGCAGGATCGCCGACCGGCTGGCGCGGATCAGGCGGGCGGTTCGGAGTGCGACGTGCGACGTCATCGCCGCGAAGCTAACCGGCCACGAGCTAGCGCTTCTTGGATGGCTGCGAGTCCTGCCTGCGCGCCGCGGCGACCACCTTGCCCGGGCACGCGGCGCGGGCGTCCCTCGCAGGAGCCGTCGGATTGGCTTTGAGGTAGCTGAGACATTCACTCGCCTGTATGTCGGCTAGGAAGAAGCGCCTCCCGTGCGTTGCCCGGTCTCGGATCACGGTGCCTTCTCGCGTGGCGGGGCTGACGATCACGTCGCCCACTGACGGAAGCCTCCGTATATGGCCCGTTGCCGCGCTCGCGCCACCTCCGGTCTCAGTGGCGGGAGGAGACGAGGATTTGCTGCTCCCGCCGGAACACGCCGAAACCGAGCAGGCTAGTACGAGGGAAGCGACGACCCCTGCCGATGTCCTCGGCAACGAGCATCTCCTCGGGGCGCCCACTAGTTGACCGTGACGAGAATCGACGAGGAGGTCTGGGAGTTCCCGGCGACGTCTTGGGCGACCGCGACAAGCGTGTGCTGCGCCTTCGTCACCTTGCTCGTGTTCCAGCTGACGGAGTACGAGGGGCCCTTTGACGTGCCGATCAGGACGCCGTCGGCGTAGAAGCTCACCTGTGCCACGCCAGAGCCCGTGTCGGCGGCCGTGGCAGTCACCTTGACGTTGCCGCTGACCCCGGCGCCATTCGCCGGGCTGGTGATCGCAACTGTTGGCGGTGTCGTGTCGATCCGGATCAGCTGCGAGTTCGTCGTCTCGACATTGCCGGCGTTGTCCCACGCGCGGTACCTCACCGTCGCGGTCGTCGAGAGCACGAATGGCCCGCTGTAGGCCGTGCTCGAGGCCGTGGGAACGGAGCCGTCGAGCGTGTAGCGGATCACCGCGACGCCGGACTGGCTGTCCGTCGCCGAGAGCTTGACTGGGACCGAGGCCTTGTACCACCCGGTCGCGCACCTGATGTCGTTGCACGCGATCGACGAATGGGCCGTGGTGGTGTCGATCTGGATCAGTTGGGAGTTCGTAGCCTCGACATTGCCGGCGTTGTCCCACGCCCGGTACTTCACCGTCGTCGTGCTCGAGACCGTGAACGGTGTGGTGTAGAGCGGGCTCGCCGCGGTCGGCTCCGAGCCGTCGGTCGTATAGCGGATCGCGGCGACGCCTGATCCGCCGTCGGCGGCGGAGAGCGAGACGGTCACCGCGGCGCCATACCAGCCCGTCGAGCAGACCGCAAGGTTGCATGCGATCGAGGAGGTAGGCGGATCGCTGTCCTGCGCCGGCTTCGTGACCGTGATCGGCTGAGAGTTCGTAACCTCGACGTTGCCCGCGACATCCCACGCCCGGTACTTGACGGTCGTCGTCTCGGACACCGTGATCGGCCCGCTGTACGCCGTGCTCGAGGCAGTCGGGTCGGAGCCGTCGAGCGTGTACCGAATGACGCTGACGCCGCTCGCGTCGTCGCTCGCGGACAGCGTCACGCTCACGTCGGCGGCGTATGCGCTGCTGGAGCATGCCGAGCCGTCGCACGCGATCGAGGAGGTTGGCGCCGCCATGTCGATCTGGATTAGTTGCGAGTTCGTGGGCTCGACGTTACCGGCGTTGTCCCACGCCCGGAACTTCACCGTCGTCGTGGCCGAGACCGTGAACGGTGTGGTGTAGAGCGGGCTCGCCGCGGTCGGCTCCGAGCCGTCGGTCGTATAGCGGATCGCGGCGACGCCTGATCCGCCGTCGGTAGCGGAGAGCGAGACGGTCACCGCGGCGCCATACCAGCCCGTCGAGCAGACCGCCAGATTGCATGCGATCGAGGAGGTGGGCGGATCGCCGTCCAGCGGGGGCTTCGTGACCGTAATCAACTGAGAGTTCGTCGCCTCGACGTTGCCGGCGTCATCCCACGCCCGATACTTGACGGTCGTCGTCTCGGTAACCGTGATCGGCCCGGTATAAGCCGTACTCGACTCGGTTGGGTCGGAGCCGTCGAGCGTGTACCGAATGACGCTGACGCCGCTCGCGTCGTCGCTCGCGGACAGCGTCACACTCACGTCGTTCGCGTACGCGCTGCTGGAGCATGCCGAGCCGTCGCACGCGATCGAGGAGGTCGGCGCCGCCGTGTCGACCTGGATCGTGCGCGACTTCGTCGCCTCGACGTTGTCGGCGTTGTCCCACGCCCGGAACTTCACCGTGCTCGTGCTCGAGACCGTGAACGGCGCGGTGTAGAGCGCGCTCGCCGCGGTCGGCTCCGAGCCGTCGGTCGTATAGCGGATCTTTGCGAGGCCGGCCGGGCCCGTGTCGGTGGCCGAGAGCGACACGCTGACCGGGCCGCCGTACCAGCCGCTCGAGCACGAAGCGCCGCCGCAGGAAATCGAGGTGGTCGGCGCCTGCGTGTCGTTCTTGATCACCTGAGCGACCGTCTTAACGGTTGCTCCCCCGCTCGACGGCGAGGTGAGCCAGTCGAGGAACGCGTCGAGCTCGCTGGGGCTTATAGCGGGCGCAGGGCTGTCGCCGCCGCAGTTGTCGCAGATGCGGTGGAAGAAGAAGATCACCCAACCGGGGTTCGGCGAGACTTCGAACTCTGCGTGTTGGACGTAGCTCTCCAGCGCCGCGGCCGTGGGGGTAGAGCCGCCGAAGGACGCGTAGTTGATGCAGCAGGGCGTCAAGATCTTGCGCACGTTCGGAGGCGGGATCGAGGTCGCGTACGGGCGTGTGTCGTTCGTGGCGGTGATGTTGTGCAACCCGAACGCGCCCCTGCCCGACGAGTAGCCACAGCTCGCGGGAATCGACGAGACGTCCAGCGTGCCGCCGCCGGTGTTCGCGTCGTAGGCCCCGAACGGGTAGGCGAAATCGGGGGCGACGAAGCCGTGATCGAGTACGGCCGTCCGGTCGTCGCAGATCTCGTGTCGCGCCTGCGTCGACGTCAACGTCGTGAGGTCCGAATGGGTCAGCGTATGCCCGCCGATCTCGTTGCCCGCCGCATTGAACGTCGTCAGCTGATCCCAGCTCAGGTAGCCGGGCTGGCCGATGTTCGGACTGTTGACGTAGAAGGTCCCGGTCAGCCCGTGTGCCGCCAGCATCGAGGAGGCGGTCTGTTGCGTGTCCCAGCCGTCGTCGAATGTCAGCGAGACGACCACTTGAGCCGCGAAAGCGGAGCCCGGGACGAGCAATAACGCGGCGAATGCCGCGCTGAGCGAGAGGACAATGCGCCGGAGGATGCTTCCACCCTAAATCGCCAAGCAGCTTTCAGCAAGAAAGTTGTGCAAAAGCGGGAAAAGCTGGCGCGGTGATGCCGCCGCCGGACTTGCGAGGCGCGTCGTCGCCGCGAGTTAACTGCCAGCCACGAGGCGGCCGAGAAGCGAACGGGCGCGGTCGCTTCGAAGCGCCCCGGCGGCCGCCGCCCCGGCCAGCCGTCCGCGGGCGCCGCGCGTCACGACGACCGTCTCGAGCCCCGGATCCGCATCCGCGAAGCGGCTCTTGAACGGCTCGCCGCCGCGCAGGAACCGGTACTCCTGCATGCCGTCGCCGGCCGCCTTTCGAATCGTGTGCGCCAGGAGGACGAATCCGACGGAATCTTCACCGCGCTCGAGGTCGCGACCCGCCTGGTAGTACGACTCGACTCGCCCGAACCGGAATCCGTACCAGGCAGCCGCGGGACGCCCGTCCACTTCGAGGAACCAGAGACGGAGCCAGCCGCGCTCGAGCGCGACGCGGGCGAACTGCACGTGGAACTCGCGCCAGCGGAGGAACGGCGATCGAGCGCCCCACCTGGCTTCGTGGAGGCGCATGAGGAGCCCGAGGTCCTCGTCAAGCCGCGCGGGGTCGTCGGCCAGCCGGAACGCGAGGGCGTGAGCGCGCGCGAGCCGCCGTTCTCGACCGCGAACCTGGTGGCGGAAGTTCGCGCTCCGCCCGGCGAGGTACGGCTCCCAGCCGTCGAGCGAGAGGGTCGGGCTCGCCTCCCGGTGGACGACCTTTCCGCCGAGCTCGGCGCTCCACGGGTATGGGCCGGGCAGGAGCTCCGCGAGGAGCAGGCCGAGCCGCGCGCGCACGGCCGCCTCTGCGAGGGCGCGTGCGGCGGCGCGGCGGTCGGCAGGCGCGCAGACCGGACCCAGCTCGTCGGCTGGCCCGTGCCCGAGGAAGCGGGCGAGGCGGACGGGCCGCGCCGACGCCAGGTAGAGCGGGAGGATCGCCGCCAGCCGGCCCCCCGCGTCGCGGCAGGCGTGGAGGAGGAGCGGCCGGTCGTGCCCACGGTGCCGCCACCAAGTCGAGGCCCACTCCCAGCTCGAGAAGACATTCCCGCCCGCCTCGGCGAGCGCGGACCACTCCTCCCGAACCGCGTCGAGCGATGCGATCGGCTCGACGCGCAGCGGCTCTGGGCTCGCCGGCTCCGCGCGGGCGCTCATCGTCGCAGCCCGGCGGCGACGCGAGATGCGAGCGGGATCCGCCGCGCGAGCCGGCGCCCATGGGTCGCGACCGCCCACGACACGGCCCCGGCCGGCGACGGGGCATAGGCCTCGAGGCGAACGTACTCTCGGAACATCGATGTCCAGCGGTCCTTCCACGGCTCGTCGGTCCCGAGCAGCTCATATGTCGCGAGGCCGGTCGACACGGCCCGCGCGACCATCGCGTACGTCAGGAGCTTTCCGGGTGAGTACGAGTCGAACGCCGGGTCGTAGCCGATCTTGAGCGAGAAGTACGTCCTCTCCACTTCTAAATCGAACTGGAAGGCGATCGCCCGGCCGTCCAGCCGCAGGAAGGCGAGCCGCAGCCAGCCGCACGCACCCGCCCAGCGCGCGACGGCGTCGTAAAAGGCCCGGGTGCGGCCGTCCGACGCGATCGCGGTGCCCTGCCTTCCCTTCCAGCTCAGCGCCTCGGTGCGGAACCCCTCGTCGAGGAGCCCGGCCAGGTTCGTGCCGCCGTCGGTTACGTCGATCGTGACGGCGCCCTGCTCGCAGAGCCTGCGTAAGCGGCGCTCGACGTCGTGGCGCAGATTGCGGCTAAGCCCGCGCTTGTAGTCCTCGAGCGTCGGAGCGCACGCGATGTACGGGGAGCGGGCGACAGGCGTGATTGCCATCCGGTAGCCGGCCTGCGCGCTGGACGTCTCGAGTCCGGTCCGCCCCGCGCCCTCGCCGGCCAGCCGGCCGAGCCTCACCGTCCGGACGCGTTCGCCGAAGAGCGCGTCCGTGATTGCGCGGACGGCCGCGGCGTCCACAGCGACGACGTCGAAGGCTGGCGTGTGCTCGTTCGTCGGGCTGCAGAGCGCGCCATGTCGCAGACCGAGCGGCAGGACTCCGACCAGCGCGCCGTCCCGACGTGCGGCGAGCAGGCGAAGCTCGCCGCGCCCGAAGGAGCCCCACCATGCCCGGATCCAGCCGGGCCGGACGAACGGCGAGGCGCCGGTCGACGCCGCGAGCTCGTCCCATTCCGTGGCGACGGAGTCGAGGTCCGCGGCCGATACGTGGACCGGGCCGAGGTCTCCTTCTGCGGTCAGCGGCTCACCGAGGCGCGGAAGGCCCGGCCTTCCGGTAGGCGTGTACGAGGACGTTCTGGACCCCCGCGTGCCCCACGCCGACGAGCTCCCCGGCCTTCAGGGGCGCGTGTGTAGCGAGCAGGGGGAGAGCGCGGCGCCGCTCGGCTCTCGCCACCCAGACGGCGTTTCCGAGCGTGTGGAGGAGCGAATGCCGCATGCCTTCGGGGACCGCGCAACCGAGTGTACCCGCGGTCGACCGCCGCACGCCTTCGCCGGCGCGCGGATACGGTTTGCGCGTGCGTACGACCACCCCTGCTCCCTCGCTTGGCAACTGGCCCGCCGCCGGCCTCGAGCGCGTCGACCGTTGCCCCGCCTGCCGGAGCGCCGAGCGCTCGCTTCTCTACGGCGGCGTCAGCGACCGGTCGTACCTCGCCGCCCCGGGCCGCTGGGACCTCTATCGCTGCAGCGAGTGTCGCTGTGGCTTCCTCGACCCCCGGCCGACGAAGCAGACCGTCGCGCTCGCGTACGGCAACTACTACGAGGACGCGGCCGACGCGCCCACGGCGGGCCCTGAGGTCGGCGCGGGCCAGAACCGATGGCGGAGTCTGCGGCGGGCGATCCGGAATGGGTACCTGAATGCCCGCTTCGGATATGGGCTGGCGCCCGCGTCGCGCCTCGGACGCGTGCTCGTCCCGCTGCTGCCGCGCCGGCGGGAGCTGGCGGACGAGCACGTCCGGCACCTGTCCCTGCCGCCCGGCCGCCCGCGACTCCTCGACGTCGGCTGCGGCGAGGGAGAGTTCGTTGCCGAGATGGCGAGCCTCGGCTGGGATGCCGAGGGGATCGACCCGACGGCGGACGCGGTGGATGCGGCCCGCAGGCGCGGGGTCCGCGTCACCCAGGGCGACTTGACTGACGTTGTGCTCGAGCAGGGGGTGTTCGACGCGATCACCTTCCGACTGGTCTTCGAGCACATCCCCGACCCGGTCGGCGCGCTGTGCGCCTGTCACCAGGCGCTGAAGGCGGGGGGCGTCGTTTGGATCGCCACCCCCAACCTCGACTCCGACGCGAGTCGGGCCTTCGGCCACGCCTGGATCTTCCTCGAGCCGCCGCGCCACGCCGTGCTCTACACGCCCGCGTCGCTCGACCGGCTGCTGCGGCAGTGCGGGTTCGAGCCGCTGCTGCGCCGCCCCTCGCGCCAGGCCGCCTGGTCGTTCCGGCTGAGCGGTGCAATCGACCGGGGCGAGCCGCCGTTTCGCAGCCCTCGACCGCTCTCGCCCCTCGAGCGGGCGCGAGCGCGCGTCGCCGACCTGCGCGCCGTGCTGCGGCCGGAGCGGGCCGACGTCGTGGTGACTGTTGCGCAGAAGCGCTAGGTCGGTGCTCGGCGGCGCCCGCCGCCGGGGGCGCGGCGCGCTCCTATCCGCGTCCGGCTCTGCCGTCGCGGCCTCCCTCGAGCGAGCCGCGCGCCGCTCCCGAGTCCGCGCTGGCGTGGCGCTCGTCTATCACAGCGTCGGCGAGCCGCCGGGCGATCTCTCGCGCGAGCTCGTGCCCGCGCTCGCTTCGCGCCTCTTCGCAGAGCAGGTGAGCTACCTCAGCACCCACTACCGGCCCGTCCCGGCGTCGCGGTTACTCGAGGCTGCTTCCGAGCGGAGGCCGGGGGAGCCCTTCCCAGTCGCGATCACGTTCGATGACGATCTGCGCTCCCATGTCGAGATCGCCGCGCCGATCCTCATGCGGGCTGGGGCTCCGGCGACATTCTTCCTCACGGGCGCGTGCCTCCGCGGGCCGCACCGGTTCTGGTGGGAGCGACTCCAGGAGGCCCGCGACCTCGACCTCGACCTCGGTCCCCTCGGGCTCGGCAGCCCACGCGCCGACATTCACGAGCTCGGCCGGGCCATCGAGGTCCTCCCGCCGCGGCGGATTGACGAGCTCGATGCGGCCCTCGCACGGCTCGTGTGTCCCGATCCCGGAGACGCCGGCCTCCGGGGCGAAGACGTCGCGGCGCTCGTCGCCGACGGGTTCGAGATCGGGTTCCACACGCGCCGGCACTACCGGCTGCCGGGGCTCGCCGCCGCGGACCTCGACGCCGCGATGGTCGAGGGCCGCGCGGAGCTCGCGGAAGCCGCCGGCGTCAGCCTCAGGTCGATCGCGTATCCGCACGGGCGTGCCAACGCGCGCGTTGCCGCCGCCGCGCGGGCGGCGGGCTTCAGCGCCGGCTTCACCGGTGCCCCGGGTCCCGTCACGCCGGCATCCGACCCGCTGCTGCTCTGCCGGGTCAGCCCGTCCTACGCGTCCGTCGGCGAGCTCGCCCTGGACGTGATCCTGGCCGTTCGCTCCGCCGTATCGAGCCCGATCCGGGCGATCCGCGCGACCCCGCCCTCATCGCGGCCCGCCTACTCGCCGACTGGCGCTGACTCCTATGCTGCCGACGCCGTGTCCCCGGCGCAGAGCAAGGCGGGTCGCAAGGTCGTCGTCGTCATGCCGGCCCGCAACGCCGCACGTACTCTTCGGCGCACCGTCGACGCGATCCCGCCGGAGTGGGTGGACGAGATCATCCTGGTCGACGACAAGTCGACCGACGACACGGTCGAGCTGGCCCGCAGCGACGATCGCATGCACGTCGTCTGGCACCCGCACAACGTCGGCTACGGCGGCAACCAGAAGACGTGCTACCTGGAGGCGCTACAGCACGACGCCGACGTCGTGGTGATGCTGCATCCCGACGGGCAGTACGAGCCGTCGCTGATCCCGCAGATGGTGCGCCCGATTCTCGCGGGACGGGCAGACATGGTGCTCGGCTCGCGCTTCCTCGGCGACCCGCTGGCGGGCGGCATGCCGCGCTGGAAGTACGCCGCCAACCGGGCCCTGACGACAATCGAGAATGCGATCCTGGGCACCGCCTTCGCCGAGCTGCACACCGGCTACCGCGCCTACTCGCGCCGCCTGCTGCTCGACGTGCCGTGGCTGCGCAACGAGATCGACTTCTCCTTCGACTCAGAGCTGCTGATGCAGGCCGTGCACTTCGGCTTTCGCATCGAGGAGGTGCCCTGCTCGACGATCTACGCCGACGAGGCCTCCTCGGTGGACCTGCGGCAGGGCATCATCTACGGGATCAAGACGCTCTGGGCGGCGGCGCGACTCGTGCTGCACCGCGCCGGTGCGTGGCGCTCGAGGAAGTACATGCCGTGAGACTGGTGACCGGAGAGCGGGTTGTGACCGCCGAGGGCGGCTTTAACCCGACCTACCAGCGCCACGTCGCCACCTACCGCTTGTGCGCGGCGCTGCTGCCCGAGGGCCGCGTGCTCGACCTGGGGTGCGGCGTCGGGCACTCCTTCCATGCGCTCGCGCCCCGCGAGTCGGTCGGCGTCGACCGCAGCGCCGAGGCGCTCTCCGGCCAGCAGCGCGAGACGCACATCGCCGACATGCGCGCGTTGCCACTGCCCGACTCCTCGTTTGCCTCGGTGCTCGCGGTGCAGTCGATCGAGCACGTGCCCGACCCCGAGCGCGTGCTAGCCGAGATCGTGCACGTGCTCGAGCCCGGCGGGACGGCGGTGCTAGTTACCCCGAACCGGCTGGAGTTCGCGCGCCCGGACGAGATCATCGACCCCTACCACCACGTCGAGTTCGATCCGGAAGAGCTGCGCGCGCTGTGCGCGCGGTTCTTCGCCGAGGTTCACGTGCTCGGGCTTTTCGGGTCGCTGCGCTGGCGCGAGCTCGTCGACCAGGAGCGCCGGCGGCTACACCGCCTACTGCGGCTGGATCCGCTGCGCCTCCGGCGGCTCGTCCCGCGCCGCGGCCGCCAGCTGGCCTTCGATTGGCTGTTGACCCGCTATCGCCGCCGGCGGCCGGACCCGCGCGCAGCAGTGATCGGGCCGGAGGACTTCGAGCTTCGCGCCGAGCGCGTCGAGCGCGCGTTTGACCTCATCGCCGTCTGCCGTCAGCCGCGGAAGTAGAACCTGACGAAGCCTGTCCTAAATGTCCATCGGCGAGCTTGTCCTCGAGATGACGCTCGCCGGTCGGTCCGCCGTGTTGCGATAGAGCGCGAGCCAGGGAGGCTCGCTCGCGCCGGTGCCCGAGCCCGGCTCGGGACGCCGCAGCGCCCTGCGGATCGAGTCGTTCGCGCGCTCGCCAAGGAGGGCCGCGGCGGCGCGCGGGATCGCCGCAGGGT
>JBKPBS010000050.1:0-13766 GCA_046726915.1 Actinomycetota bacterium | reverse complement strand
TCCGCCTCGAACTTCATCAACCTGTTCTCGTGCTCGGCTCCCTACAACATCGGGCGCTTCTGCGACTCGGCGATCGACGTGGAGATTCGCCGCGCACTGCGGCTCCAGGAGCGCAATCCGGCTGCGGCGAACGAGTCCTGGGCTGCGCTAGATCGCGAGCTCACCGAACGCGCACCGTGGATCTTCCTCTACACCCCGTACAGCGAGGACTTCGTCTCGAAGCGGGTAGGCAACTACCAGCACCACCCTCTGTGGGGGACGTTGTTCGCGCAACTCTGGGTGCGGTAAGTAGCGCGCCGGCGCCGACGAGGAGCGTGTGCTGCGGGCGATCTCGGAGCGCCTGGCGACCGCGGTCGTCCCGATGGGCACTGCGCGAGACCTCGGCAACCGTGCTGCGTCCTTCGCAGTCTTCGGCGCCGGTGACCCGAATCACGGGGACCGGTTGGCGGAGGTACTCAACGGGAAGATCGTGCTCTACAGTCGGATCATGGGGGTACTGCGGAAGGGGTCGCGGGCGCTCGGGCGCCTGTCAGCTCGCCCGTCAGAGCTGGCCATGCTCGTCGGCTACAACGGGCTCGCGCAAATCGCGCCGATCCTCGTCTCGTTCGCGCTGACGCCGTTGCTACTCGAGCGGCTGGGACTGGATCGATTCGGGATCTGGTCGCTCGCGCTCGTCATCCTGAGCACACTCACGCTGCTGGACGGCGGGATCTCCGCGTCGCTTGCGAGGTTCTTCGCCATCGACGCAGCCCACCAGGATCGCCTGAACAGCGGACGGCTGCTGACGGGCTCGCTCCTCCTGTTCATCCTGCTCGGGCTCGTCATGAGCGCGCTCGCTTACCCGCTCGCGCCGAGCCTCGTCGGTCTCCTCAACGTGCCGGCGGAGCTCGAGGGGGAAGCGGTCTCGCTGCTCCGCTGGCTGCCGGTTCTGGCTGCGCTGACGTTGATGGCGTACTCCGCTGCCGCGCTGCTCCAGGGCAACGGCCAATTCCGTGCGCTTGCCGCGAGCACGGTCGCGTCGTCGGGCGTCTTCGCCGTCGCGGTCGTCGTGCTGGTGAAGCCCGGCGGCCCCCTGGGCGCGCTCATCGTCGCCACCGCGCTCCGCTACACGGTCCTGATGGCCGCGAGCCTGCTCCTCGCCGCCCGCAACCTGTCGATCGGACGGCCGCTCCTGCCTTCGAGAGCGATGCAGCGAGACCTCTGGCGGTACGCCTCCCGGATGCAGCTCTCGGCCGCCACCGGCTTCGTCAACGTGCAGCTCGACGCGATCGTGATCGCGGCCGTGCTGCCGGTCAAGTACGTCGGTCTCTACAGCATCGGGATGCAGGCGGCGTCTGCGGTTCGCAGCGTTCCGCTCTACGTGTTCTCACCGGTGTTGACGCGCCTAACGACGACGTTCCGACGCCAGGGACGAGAGGACGCACGCGCCGAGTTCGGACGCTTCGAGCGCAGGTGGTTGCCCGACGTACTCGCCTACGGTGTGATCGCGGTAGCCGCGATCGGGTTCGCCGTCCCCGTCTGGCTCGGCGATAACTACGTCCTGAGCGGCGTCACAGCGGCCGTGCTGCTCACCGGCTACATGGTCCACGTGGGCCTTACCGGCATGCGGACCTGCTACGCCCGCGCTGTCGGAAGGCCGGGACTCGAGACGCGCTATTCGCTCGTCTGGACTTTCACGAACGCGGCCGTGACGGTCCCGATGGCGTTGCTCGCCGGTCTAGTCGGCGTAGTGACGGCGACTGCGGCGACCGGGATCATCGCGTCGGTCTACTTCGTCGAGCTGTGCCGCCGCCGCGAGCGGCTCCCCGTCATCGTGCCGGGAAGACGGTGGTGGGCCTTGGCCGCCGCCGGTGCCGCGGTGACCGTGGCGGGGGAGCTCGTGATCGTGCAGACGAACTTCCACGGCTTCCTCGCGCTCTTCCTCGCCGGCGTACCGGCGATCCTGGGCTTGCTCGTCGTCGCGGCGAGTCGGCGACAGGTTCTTGCGGTCAGGCTCGCTTCGTAGCCGCGGGCCGCTGATGCCTCGGCGCACGGCCGCTCTCGGCGCGTCGCTCCGGGAGCTGACGAAGCCACCGGTCCAACGGCTCGAGCGTCTTGTCCCAGGTCAGACGTTGAGCCTGCGCGTAGGACTTCTCGCTGGCACGCGCCCACTCGTCCTGCCGGCTCAACGACTCGATGACCGAGACGAAGGTGTCCTCGTCGTAGGGAACCGACCCCTGCAGCAGATCCAGGTGCCGTCGCCATCTGGGCACGAGAACCGGAAGCCCGTACGCGATGTAGTCCAGGTGCTTCGCCGAGAACCCCTCGCGGCGAATCACGTCCTTCGTGCAGGTGATGAGGCCGAGCTGGTACTGCTGGAGAACGGTCGGCGGCGCCCACCCGCGGTAGTTCAGTCCGAGCGACGGATCCGGCGGAGGTCCGCCGTAGACGTCGATGTGCGGGTAGAGCTTCGTCAGGCGCGAGAGCAGCGGAAGATTGATGTACCGGGAGGTCAGCGACCCGATGTAGACCACACGCGGCGGGTGGTCGAACCGGGCGCGTTCGGACGCGGGCACACAACCCCAGTTCAGCTGGCGCAGATTCGTGCCGCTGATGCCGTAGCGCTCGATCGCGTAACGCGCGTAGGACTCCCACGCGAACGAGAGTGAATCCACGCTCTCGAGCAGGGCGATCTCGTAACGCCGCAGCTTCTCACGTTGCCTCGGCGTGAGCCGTCCCTCGTACCAGACCTCGTCGGCCCACGGTTGGGGACAGTCGTAGAAGGTGTGGGCGGTCGTCGGAACCGTGAGCAACTCCGCGTCGTGAGGAGTCGCCGAGATGATCGCGTCGAAGGCGTCGAGGGGCAGGCTCGACCCGAGAATGTTGCGCCGCAAGCGGCAGTCGGCCCTGAGCACGTAGTAGGACAGGTGCCGCCGCCCGAAGTCCCAGCGGCGTGTGAAGAGCCTGGAAACGGCCTCCACGGCGTACAGGGCGAGCAACTTGGGACGGAGGCGGGGAAGCTTGTTCCTGATCGAGCTCGAGTCGGCCGACGCCCGACCCAGGTAATAGGTGTTCGCGACCTCGACTTCGTGGCCGCGCCGCCGCAGAAACTGCTCCATCTCGACAGGTCTCCACCCGTTCGCGTAGCCGTCCAGCTGGCAGACGAGGAGGACGCGCTTTGGAGCTTCGTTCGCGTCGGCCGCTTGATCCACGTCACCCTCTCCGTCGGAGCAGCTCGGGTCGCGTTACCCGTTGCCGCCTCGAGAGCCGTCCCCCTTGGAAAAACCGCAGGATTTCAGTGTAGTCGGGCCGACGCGTCTGACAACCTCGGCGCCTGGACGCTCCGACCCTCGGGAGCGAACGGATGCGAAACCTGCTACGACGGGAGGTAGGCGTGTCGCCCAGCACCGCATCGATGATCATGGCCGCTGCTGCGGTGGCCACCCTCCTGACGCTGGTGGCAGCGTTCCGACGCGCGCGGGCCGAGGGTGACCTGGACGCCTCGACCGCTCTGACCTTCGGGATGGCCTGGCTGATAAGCCTGCCGATCGCTCTCGTTGTGGTGTCGGGCGGCCTCACCCGAAAACCGAATGTGTTCGGAGAGCTCGTCGCGGTGTATCCAGGTTGGCACGAGCGTGCGGTCGACTTGTCAGTCCTGCTCGTGGCGCTCCTGGCGTCGGTCCTCCTGCTCAGGCAGCTCGCGCGCGAACATGCGCCGGTCCACGCCGCTGCTCTCTTCGCCCTGCTCTTGTGGGCCGTGGCGCAGATCTCGGGGCTCCATGACCGGACACCGGCGTTCAGGAGTGCGGCGCTCCTGGCCTGCTTGCTGGCGGCCGTGGTGCTTCCCCGTGGGCGGGGCGCGCCGCTCGGCGCGGGGCTCTTCGGAGTCTCGCTCGCGGTCACAAGCGGGCTGCTCGCGGTGTTTCGGCACGACGTGACGTTCGTCGTGCCGTGCCGGGGCGCGTGTGAGGGCCTCGGTTTCACCGGGGTCTTTCCCAATCCCGACTTGCTTGGCGTCGCTCTCGCCGTGACGATTCCCTTCGCCTACCTGGGCTTCCGTGGACGGGCGCGGTACTGGTTCGTGCTCTACCTGGCGGGCATGGCGGCCGCCACGGGCAGCCGGACCGCGACCATCGGCGCCGTCGCCGCTGTGACCGCGCTGCTGGTCGTCCGTCCCGACGTCGAGGGGGGCCGGGTCCGCGCCGGACGAACCGCGATCGCGGGCCTCGCCGTCGTGGTCGCGATCGTCGGATCCGTCTACGTGCTCCGACACGATTGGGACCCGACCGCACTGACCGAGCGGCCGATCCTCTGGAACGTGGCGTCCGACTACGTCGAGCGCTCGCCGTGGTTCGGATACGGGCCCCACAGGTGGGAGCTGCTGGCAGCGTCCGGCGAGATCCCGCTCGCGGCTCAGCGCTCGGCGCACAACGTGTGGATGGACGCGCTCTTCACCGCGGGCTGGGTCGGCATTGCGCTTCTCGTCGGCGTCCTGCTCGCGACGCTCTGGTCGGCCGGCCGCGCCCGGGCTGGAGCGCTGCTGGTCGTCGCGACGATCGCAACGATCGGCACGACCGAGGGAATCTGGTCGTTCGGCGTGATCGACTTTCTGTCGTTCTCTCTCGTCGCGTTGATCCTCACGGGAGAGCCCGAACGCGATCGGCTCGGAGAGCGGGCGCAGCTACCGCGCGCGCATACCGGCCGTGCCTGGCCCACGCCGGCGCAGCCCGCCTAGCAGGTCGCCCGCCAGCCGGCGGTAGCCCTCCGCGACCGTCGCGACCTCACGCCGGTTCCGGCCGACAGCGGCCCTGGTCAGGCGCGCCACGGGCTCGACGGTGAACGTCAGCGCAAAGAGCGCAGCCGCCTTCCACGGCGGCCAGTGCCGGTCGACGAAGAGGAGCCGGCTGCGGAGCGAGTAGTACAGCCGCCGCCCGCGGACCTGGTCGGAGCTGACGTTCTCGGCGTGGAAAGCCGAGGCTTCCTTGAGGAAGTACGAGCCCACGCCCTCCCGTCGAGCACGTAGCGCAAAATCCACCTCCTCGAAGTACATGAAGTACCGCGAGTCGAAGCCGCCGAGACGGCTGAAGAGCTCGCGTCGAACGAAAAAGAACGCGCCGATCACCTGGTCGACGAGCCGGCTCTCGCGGAGCTCGCCGGGCGTCAGGTGGTAGCTGGGGAACATCCGCGGAAGGAGCGCGTCGAGGCCGGTGATCCGGCCGAAGAAGACGCGGAGGTCGGGGAACCGCGCACACGAGACCTCTGGTCGCCCTTCTCCGTCGACGATCTCCACGCCGCAGATGCCAACGTCCTTCGACTCTTCGCTCTCCATGAATCGGGTGACGGTCGCGAGCGTTTCCGGGAACACCCGCGTGTCCGGGTTGAGGAAGAGGAGGTAGTCCGCGGCGCTGCCCGCCGCTCCCTGATTACAGGCGGCGGCGAACCCGATGTTGTCAGCGTTGTGGACGACCTCCAGCGGGAAGCGAGTGTCCTCCAATCCGCGGGCGGAATCGTCGGACGAGGCGTTGTCGACCACGGTTACCTGCGAGAGGGTCACGCCGTCCGGGTCGGCCTCGGCGATCGAGGCGAGGCACTCGCGCAGGTAGCCGCCGGTGTTCCAGTTGACGATCACGACGTGCACGGACGCGGCCCTCTCGGTCACGTTGTCGGCCCCGTCGTTCGATCCCCTTCCACCAAGCGCGGAGCACTCGTCGTCCCGTCGGCGATCCCGACCGCCTCCTCCCAGCGCGACAGCCAGGCGTCGTAGGAGTAGTGCCGTTCGACCACGTCACGCGCGCGGCGCCCGAGGGCGGCTCGCGCTTCCGCCGACTCGCCGAGGAGATCGAGGATTGCCTCGACCCACTCGACCTGGCCCGTCGGCGCCGGCATGGCGAACTGGGCCAGGATCTCGCGGTTGACGCCCACAGGCGTCGCGACGACGGGGGTTCCGGCCGCTGCATACTGCAGCAGCTTGTAGCCGCACTTACCGCGGGTGTACGGCTCGTCCGGCACTGGGGCGATGCCGATGTCGAGGTCGCCGAGCGTCGCATGCTGGGTGGCCTCGGACCACTGCACTCGGTCGATCACCTCCTCCAGTGCGCCGAGGGATGGTCGAGTCGTACCGACGACCGTGAGGCGGGCCCCGGTTCGTCTGTGCACTTCGAGCAGCGCCGGTGCGACGAGCCGGAGGTAGACCTCGTTGTCCGGTGAGCCGATCCACCCGAGCCGGGGCGGGTCGCCGACCTCGTATCGAAGCTTCTGTCTGTACGCGTCGGGCGAGACGCAGCTCGGTATGACGACGACGTCTGCGTTGTGCTGAGAGGCCCACTCTGCCAAGACGGCGTTGCCTGCGATCACGCGATCCGCGTTTCTCACCGCGGCAAGCGCCTTCGGTGCCTTCGGCGCCAGCCGGCGGAGGCGTCCTCCTGCGCCCCAGTCCCACTGTAGGGCGTCGTCGAAGTCGTAGACGGCGAACTCGGAGCTGTTCAGCAGGAGCCGCTCGAGATTCCCCCGGCTGAGCGGTGATGCTTCGCGATGGAGGAGCAGCCGGCGCGGTCGCGACGCGACCATGCGGCGCAGGCGTCGCTCGGCCGCCAGCACGGCGAACGGATGGCGAGCGAGGTGCGCGGGGCTCGCGTTGCGGTGTGAAACGTATCCGCTGACGACCGAACGAGCCGACGTGCGCTCGAGCCACTCGTACACCCGTACGCGCGAGCTCGGGCCCTCTCGCCCGTAGGGGGTTGCGGCGTGGATTGTCTGCGCCACGCTGCCCAAGCTAGGTCGAGCGGGCGCCCGCGGCGAGCTTCCTGCTGAGCAGTGCCTCGTACAACGAACGCGTCTGCTCGGCGACGACCGAGAGGTCGAACTGCGAGACGGCGCGCTCACGGGCCTCAGCGCCGAGCCGGGCCCGCAGCTCCGGGTCGTGCGTGAGCCGGAGGACGGAGTCCGCAATGGCGGAGGGGTCCTTCGGCGGTACGAGCACGCCGCTGACGCCATCCTCGACGACATCGTTCGAACCCGGGCCCGAGGCTACGACGAGCGGCAGCCCCATCGATGCGGCTTCGAGCAGGACGCGCGGGATGCCCTCGCGGTAGAAGGACGGAAATACGAAGACGTCGGAGAGCGCGAGGAGCTCCTTGACGTCTCTGCGAGGGCCGATCCACCTGACGCCGGCCTCGAGCTCCCTCAGCTCCTCGGGGGTGAGGGCGTCGAGACTCTCGGCGTCGGCCGGGCCGACGAGAAGGAAGGTGACCTCGGGCTCGGCCTCTCGAACCATGCGCCCGGCGGCCGCGAAGTCGAGCACGCCCTTCGACCGCACGACACGAGACACCATCGTGACGACCATCCCGCTCCGGTCGAGGCCGAGCTCCTGACGGAGCCGCGCGAGCGTGCCGTTCGAGTCGGACAGCGAAAAGACATCCGTTCGCACGCCCGAGCCGGGGATGATCGTGCCACGGCCACGCGGCACGACGCCCCGGCGCTCAAGCTCGCGCGCGTCGTCCGAGTTCTGCACGACGGTGAGATCCGCCAAGCGCGAGGCAAGGCTCTGAAGCGGCTCGTAGACGAGGCGGATGAGTCTCCCCTTCCAGGTCGGATTCGCGTACAGGCTGCCGAGCCCGGGCAGGGTCCCCACGACGATTGGTACGCCGGCGAGTCTGGCCGCGATGCGGCCCCAAACACCGGGCTTCGTGTCGAACGTATGCACGATCGTGGGACGCTCGACTCGGAACATCCGCACGAGCCGCCAAACGGTTCGGGCGTCCAGCGCCGGGTTCACGAGCCGGGACATCGGGTAGTAGCGGAAGCCGAAGCCGGCGTCGGAGAAGACCTTCGCCAGGCGGGCGTCCGTGCCGGCGGCGAAGACCTCGAAATCGCGGCTCAGAAGCCGCATCAGATCGAGGCGCGCATCGACATCAGGCCCACCGACGAGGCAAACCACTGGTTTCGGCGTCGTCATCTTTCCCCCGGTGGATCCTGTGACCCATGTCTGGAAGACCCACCGGGTCCGCTGTCGTGCGCAGAGCTCCACGAACCGCCGCAGCTCTCCCTCTCCTCCACGGAGTATCCGTGCCCTCACCCGAGACGGTCAAGCATCCGTCTGCCCGGCGATCATTACGCGATGCCCTTGGTCGACCTGAAGAGCGTCGCCTCGGTCCTCGTCTGCCCCCGCTGCGGCTCCGCGCTCGACGAGACCGACGGCGTCTACGTGTGCTCGTCGACGTCGTCGTGCGACCTCGCGGAGCCGGGCTCCTTCCCGACCGTGGCGGGCCGGCCGGCGATCGTCGACTTCGCGCGGAGCATCGTGCGGCGCCGCGAACTCGAAGCGAAGGCGCGCGCCGCGCCCGCCGCGTCGCCGGAGCGCCTACCACGCTGGCTGCGCTCGTGGTGGCGGCCGCGGAACAGGGTCGCCGCGAGAAACGTCGAGCGCTTGCTGTCGGTCGTCACAGAGCCCTCACCGCTCGTGCTCGTCGTCGGCGGCGGAACGATAGGCAACGGGGTGGAAGCGCTCTATCACGACCGGCGCGTCCGCCTGCTCGCGTTCGACATCTACCCGAGCCCGATGATCCAGCTCGTGGCCGACGCGCACAGGATTCCGCTCGCGAGCGAGAGCGTGGACGCGGTGATCGTCCAGGCCGTCCTGGAGCACGTCCTCGATCCGGTACAGGTCGTGACGGAGATCGAGCGTGTGCTCCGGCCGGGCGGGCTCGTCTACGCGGAGACGCCCTTCCTCCAGCAAGTGCACGCGGGTCCGTACGACTTCGTCCGCTTCACGAGCAGCGGGCACCGCTACCTCTTCCGGGCGTTCGAGGAGCTCGCCGCGGGTCCCGTCGCCGGCCCCGGAACCGAGCTGGTCTGGAGCGTCGACCATCTCACTCGCGGGCTGCTCCGCTCGCAGCTGGCCGGAAAGCTCGCCCGCGGCCTCTTCTTCTGGCTCCGCTACCTCGACCGCCTGGTTCCGGACGAGTTCGCCATGGACGATGCGTCCGCCTATTACTTCCTCGGACGCCGGAGCGGGCATGAGCTCGCGCCGCACGACATCGTGAGGTACTACCGCGGGGCCCAACGCCCACCGGGTCTTTCACAATCATGAGCGTGCCCTATTCTCAGTGGGGCACGGTAACGCTCTACCGTTCCAGCCGGCGGCGACAGGGGACCTTCTGATGGAGCTAAGGCAATACCTTCGAATCCTGCGGAAGCGCTGGCTGCTCGTCCTCTCGATCGTCGTCCTGTGCACGCTTGCGGCCGGCCTGCTTGCGTGGAGCCGCACGCCGATCTATGAGGCGCACACACAGCTTTTTGTGGCAACCGGCGACGTGCCCGGCGATCTCGGCGAGGCGTATCAAGGCGGGCTCTTTGCGCAGCAGCGCGTGCGGTCGTACGCGCAGCTTGTCGACAGCCCGGACGTCGCCCGCCCCGTGATCAGGGAGCTCGGCCTCGACACGACGCCCGAGGAGCTGGGCCGGAAGATCAGCACCGAAGCGCCCATCGACACGGTCTTGATCAACGTGACCGTCAAGGATGAATCCCCGGAGCGTGCCCGGGCAATCGCGAATGCCGTCGCCAAGGAGTTCCGCAGCTTCGTGAACACGCTGGAGTCCCGGGAAGCCGGCCGCGATTCGCCGGTTCGCGTGACCGTCACGCGGCCGGCCCAGCTGCCGGAGTCGCCGTCGTCGCCGCAGTACCCCATCTACCTCGCGTTCGGGCTTCTCTTCGGCCTCGTCGTGGGGACCGGCGTACCCGTGCTCCTGGAGGTACTCGACAATCGCATCCGAGGCGTGGACGACGCCGCGGCGGCGTCGGGGGCGCCCGTCCTCGGTGCGATCGCCAACGATCCGAGGGCTCGTCAGCGGCCGCTCATTGTGGCGACGGATCCTCGCTCGCCGAGGGCGGAGGCCTATCGCCGCCTGCGGACGAACTTGAGACCGAGCGTCGACCAGGGCCTCCGGTCCGTCGTCGTCTCGAGCGCCGTCGAGTCGGAGGGCAAGACGCTCGTGGTCGCGAACCTCGGAATCGCGTTCGCGGAGGCCGGCTACCGAGTCGTGCTGGTCGATGCGGACCTCCGCCGGCCGCGGCTCGCGGAGGTGCTCGGCCTCCGCCCCGATCCCGGGCTGACGGATGTGCTGTTGGATGACTTACCGGTGGAGAGCGCCTTGCAGGCCTGGGAGCGAGGTGCGGCGCTCGAGCTTCTCAGCAGCGGCAGGCCGCCGAACAATCCGGGGGAGCTGCTCGGCTCCGAACCCTTCGCGGAGGTGCTTCGCCGACTCACCGACCGGGCCGATCTCGTTCTGCTCGACGCTCCGGCGCTGCTACCCGTCGCCGATGCAGCCGTCGTCGGGGCGGCCGCCTCGGCGGTGTTGATCGTCACGCGCACTGGCTCGACGCGCCGCGAGGAGCTCGAGACGGCGACGAAGCTTCTGGGTGCCGCCGGCGGGCGCGTCCTCGGGCTCGTGCTGAACCGCTCGCCCCTTGGAGGCTCGTGGCCGTACAGACAGCCCGAGGCCTCCGGGGAGGAAGCGCCGGCAACGACTCCGCGGCTTGCGCGGGTCGAGAGCTCAGTGCGGCTCGACGACGCGGGTTAGACGGTCGCCGAGAGACTCAAGCTTCGGCGGTGGCGCCGAAGACTGCGGCCCGAGCGCGCTCCCAGTCGACCATCGCCTTCAGGCCCTCGGCGAGCGTCGTCCCCGGCCGGTAGCCGAAGCCTTCGGCAGCCTCACTGATGTCCGCGCTCGTGCGCCAGACGTCGCCCGGCTGAGCAGATCGGCGCTCCACTCTGACAGGCCCGCAAAGCCTCGAAAGCGTCTCGATCGCCTCGTTCATCGAGACCTGCAGGCCGCCTCCGATGTTGGCGACGCCGAGCCAGTCTGACGCTGCAGCCTGCCGCATCGCCGTGACGACGTCGCCGACGAAGGTCACATCGCGCGTCTGCCACCCGTCGCCATACAGCGTGAAGGTTCCGCCGTTGACCGCACGGTCGACGAGCCGCGCGAATGCCATGTCGGGACGCTGCCTCGGTCCATACACAGTGAAGAGGCGCAGCGTCGCCAGCCGCAGGGAGAATGCCGCGCCGTACGCATTGCAGAGGTTCTCCCCGGCGAGCTTGGTCACGCCGTACGGCGAAACCGGACGCGGATGCGTCGATTCGGGAGTGGGATACGACGCCGCTTCCCCGTACACCGACGAACTGGACGCGTACACCAGCTTGAGCGGCGGGCGGAGCCGGCAGGCTTCGAGCACCCGCTGCGTCGCGAGGACGTTGTTGTGCACGTAGTCGTCGAAATCGGAGCCCCACGACGTACGCACTCCCGGCTGACCGGCGAGGTGGTAGACGACGTCGGCACCGTCGACGAGCTCTGCTAGTGACTGGCTTGCGACATCGGCCTCGACCAGCCTGAACCTCGGTCGGGCGCGCAGCGCGGAGATATTGTCTTCCTTCTGCGAGCGTGGGTAGAAGTCGGTGAAGGAGTCGATCCCCCGGACTTCGTCACCGGCATTCAGAAGGTGCTCGGAGAGGTGCGAGCCGATGAATCCGGCTGCGCCGGTGACGACCGCGATCATGCGCGGGCCGCGGCGCATGCGCAATTGCGTCGCCAGGTCCGCAGGAACCGCATGTGCGCATCGTAGTCGTACTTGGCGAAAGTGGTACGCCGTGCGCGAGCCTCGCCCGCGGCGCTCGGGCGGCTAGCGCCGTCGGACCGACCGCTTCTTGGTCGTCTTCGCCTTCCGTAGCGGCCCGTTCTTTGACGAGCGAGTGACCCGCCACGTCCGCGCTGCCGGCGTCGCGTCGGAGTTGCCGGCTGAGTCCGTGGCATACACGCGGAAGGTGTGTGTCACGTATGCCAGGCCTCTATACGACTTCGGCGACGCGCACTTGACGTAGGCCCGGCCGTCGAGCGAGCAGCGGAACCTCGAGCCGGCCTCCGACGATGTGAACCGGAACGTCGCGCGCCGCGACGTCCTGCGCCCGGCCGGACCGTCAGTGATCGTCGTGTGCGGCCGCCGCGTGTCCGCAGGCGGCCGAGAAGGTGTTGACGGAGGCGGTGGTGGCGGCGGAGCTGGCGGCGGCAACGCTGGCGGAGGCGGAAGCGGGCAGGCATACGGGTGAATCCGGGCTTCGGCGACGCCGCCCGGGAAGCTGTTTCCCGAAACGTTGACGCTGCAGGATTCGGACACGTCTGCCAAAGCCATGTTCGGACCGCTCAGGGGCACGGTGTTGCCCGTCACCGCCAGCCCGTCGATGCGAACGAAGTCCATCGCGACGCTGCCCGGGACGTTGTAGCCCGTGTCGGCAGTGTTCCCGGCGATCGTCACGCCGGAGTAGCGCCGGCCGGCAGGCGGGAGGGCGGCCAGGTACAGGCCCCGGCCGACGATCGCGTTGTCACGGAACGTCACGCCGGCGATCGTGCCGTCGCCGAGCAACGCCAGGATCGAGCGGGCGGTGGAGCCGATTTGGTTCCGAGCGAACGTGAGAGTCACTCCGCCGAAGCCGGCGCCGTTCGGCTCGACGCCGAAGGCGTTCAGGCCGATCCCGCCGAACTTGCTCGTCTCGACGAGCACGTCCCGGCCGGCCGTCACGGCAACCCCGTTGCGGCCAGGCCCCGAACAGCTGCTGTCGTGGACGTGGATGTCGGTCGACCAGACTGCGTTCGCATCCCAGGGTCGGCCCACGTACACGCAGTCGCCGTACGGCGACTCGATCGCGACGTGGCTGACCTCGACGCGAGCAACTCCGCGAAGGTCGATGCCGTGCTGGTGCTCGAGATCCGACTGCGCCGTCGCCGGCTGCCCGTTGGCGCCACGGATGGTCATGTTCTTCAGGGTGACGCGCGATCCGCCGAGCAGACGCCATTGGGAGCGCGAGGGCAGGCTGCCGGCGCCCGTCGCCTTGAAGGTGGCGCCGTTGCCTTCGAAGACGAGGCCGTTGCGATTCGTCACCTCGAGCGTCCCCTCGATCCGGTAGCAGGCGCCGGGCGTGAAGGTCAGCAGCGAGTCGTCGGGCACGCTCGCGATCCAGCTCAGAATCGGCTGGGTCGCATCGGCCGAGCAGTCGCCGGGAATCGTGCCCGGCACCTGGTACGTCGCCGCGCTCCTGCTCTCGGGCGCGGTGAGGAACAACGCGACGAGCGCAGTCAGTGTGAACGCGAACAAGAGGCCCGGAGCGGGCAGGCGGCCTCCAAGAACCCCATCCGACGGCCGGTTCGGCATCAATCTTTTTTCTTTCGGGCGTTGAGCGCGCATCCCTGATGAGAGGTTCCCTCGAACGAGGCGGGCGACCGCGGGAGCGTGCCAGAAGAGGCGGCCGGCGGGGGCTTGATCGAGATCCGCTTGCCGCCGACCCGACTGGGCGCCCAGCCGGGCGAGCCTGCGCCGACTCCTCCGCTGCGGCGCGTCAGCTCCTCGCTCTCCCACACGGACAGCGACACCAGTCGCGCTGCCGGACAACCGCGTCTATATTTGCGGTCGACCGGTCCAGCGACCGAGGAGCAGCGATGCGCATCGCGTTCATGTCCGTCCACAAGGCCTTTGGGACCTCCATGGAGGGTATGACGCGTGTCGCAGAAAGAGCTGAACCTCGGAATCCTGGCGCATGTAGACGCCGGTAAGACAACTCTCACCGAACGGCTGTTGTACGAGGCCGGCGTCATCGACGACGTCGGCAGCGTCGATGCCGGCACGACGCAAACCGACTCGCTCGCGCTCGAGCAGCAGCGCGGGATCACGATCAAGTCGGCCGTCGCGTCGTTCTCGATCGCGGACGTGCACGTCAACCTGATCGACACGCCGGGTCACCC
>JBKPBS010000049.1:0-12878 GCA_046726915.1 Actinomycetota bacterium | reverse complement strand
CCTCAGAACCGCCATGACCCCCTTCGACCGTGCCCGGTAGGCCTCGAAGTCGGGCGGGATGAAGACCGCGTCGGGGCACAGCCGCCGTGCGCGCTCGGCGGGAGTGGCGGAGAAGATGCCGAACCTACGCGCCTCGTAGCTCGCGGTCGTGACGACCGCCCGCGGCCCGCTGCCGGCCACGACAACCGGCAGCCCTCGCAGCTCCGGCCTGCGCTGAAGCTCGACACTCACGTAGAAGGCGTCCATGTCGACGTGCGCGACCTTCACGACGACGAGGTTACGTGGGCTGGTGGATGGGTCGGACCAGGATCTCGTTCACGTCCACGTGCGGCGGCTGCGTGAGCGCGAACAGAACGGCCCGGGCGATGTCGTCGGCCTCGAGGGCGCCCGAGGGCTTGTTGTCGAAGAAGGGCGTGTCGACCGCGCCGGGCTCGATCAGGGTCATCTTGATCTCGGTGTCGCCGATCTCCTGGCGGAGGGCCTCGCCCATGGCAGTGACCGCGTGCTTCGTGGCGGAGTAGAGCGAGCCGGGCAGCGCGCGGCGGCCGGCGATCGAGCTGGTGAGGATCAGGTGGCCGCTGTTCTGCTTCCTGAAGTGACCGAGCGACGCGCGGATCGACAGCGCCGCGCCCAGCACGTTGGTGTCGATCATCGACTTCCAGTGCTCCACGGATTCCTCCAGGAAGCCGCGCTTCGCGCCGAAGCCGGCGTTGGCGAAGTAGGCGTCCATGCGGCCGTAGTGGTCGAGCGTGGCCGCGACGAGCGCCTGCTGGTCGTCCCAGCTCGTGACGTCGCAGCGCACGGGCAGCGCCTTGTCCTCGCCGCCGAGCTCCTCCGCCAGCCCCTGGAGCTTGTCCTCCGAGCGCGCTGCGAGCACGACGCGGTGGCCGAACTCGACCGCGCGGCGGGCGGTGGCGGCGCCGATGCCGGTGCTGGCGCCGGTGATGACGAGGACTGGTTCGCCGTTCGCCGAGCCGCGGGCGGTGCCCGCGGCGCTGGCTTGCTCTTCGTTCATGGCGCGTCAGGTTACGCTGCGCGCCCGTGGCGCCCGTCGACCCAACCGCGGCCCGCTTCCCGGCGGTGCCGGCCAAGGCCGGTCACTACGAGAGCTTCTACCTGAAGCTGTGCCATCCGGCGGAGGCGCTCGGGGCCTGGATTCGCTACACCGTCCACAAGCGCCCCGGCGCGGCGGCTACCGGCTCGCTCTGGTTCACGCTGTTCGAGGCCGACGAGCCGCGGGCGGCGAAGCTCACCGTGCCGGGACCGGAGAGCGGCGGCGGGGACTGGCTGCGAGTGGGGGAGGCGCGGATCGGCGCCGAGGGGGCGAGCGGGTCGATCCCGTCGGCGCCCGACGCGCCCGGCGCCGATGCGGCGTGGGAGCTCGCGCTCGAGGGCGCCGAGAAGCCTCTCTTCCACCTGCCCGCCGAGTGGATGTACCGCGCGCCGCTGCCGCGCACCAAGCTGCTCTCGCCGGCGCCGGCCGCGCGGTTCTCCGGGAAGCTGGTCGTGGACGGCCGGACGATCGAGGTCGACGGCTGGCGCGGAATGGCGGGGCATAACTGGGGCGCGCAGCACGCCGAGCGCTGGATCTGGCTCCATGGACTGACCGAGGACGGCGACTGGCTCGACGCGGCCATCGGCCGGGTGAAAATCGGTCCGCTCACGACACCGTGGGTCGCGAACGGGGCGCTGAGCGTCGCGGGCGACCGGCACGTGCTCCGCCGCGTCAAGGTCACCGAGTATCCGGCGCACTGCACGTTCACCCTGTCAGGACGTGGCGTCGAGGTGCGCGGGACGGTGGAGGCGCCGCGCGAGCGCTTCGTCGGCTGGGTTTACGCGGACCCCGACGGCTTGGAGCACCACGCGGTCAACTGCTCGATCGCAGACATGCGCCTGCGGGTGAGCCGCCGTGGAGGAGCGTCGACGGAGCTCGTGGTGCCCCGTGGCGCCGCCTACGAGCTCGGCATGCGCGAGCACGATCACGGCATGGCGATCCAGCCCTATCCGGACGGATGAGGGCGTCCGCCGAGACCGTGATCGCGCGGCCGATGGAGGCGGTCTGGCAGTGGGCGTCGGACCCGCGCCAGTGGCATCGGTGGGAGGAGAACCTGAGCGAGGTCAGGGCCGAGGACTACGAGATAGCGGAGAGCGAGCCGCCGCGGCGTCAGGTGGTCCGAGCCGTGGCTGGGCGCTTTCCCTTCGAGGGCACACTGGAGCTGTTCGAGGACGTTGGCGGGACCCGCGTGCGCCAGACCGTGAGCGCGGGCCCCGAGGACGCGCTCGCTCGCGTCCTGTTCGTGACGGCGCGCCCGCTGGTCCAGCGGAGCATGCGCCGCCGGATCGAGGCGCAGCTGGCGCGGCTGAAGACGATGGTGGAGCTGGAAGCCGTGCTCTAGAGGCGCGTGCCCCAGACCTGCTCGATGTAGGCGCGCACGGCGTCCACCCCGTGATCCTGGAGCGAGTACAGCCGGCGGGTGCCCTCCGGGCGGTCGGTTACGAGACCCGCCTGCTTCAGCACGCGCAGGTGACGGGAGACCGCAGGGCGGCTGACCGGCAGC
Source organism: Actinomycetota bacterium (assembly GCA_046726915.1). Lineage (GTDB taxonomy): Bacteria > Actinomycetota > Thermoleophilia > Solirubrobacterales > Thermoleophilaceae > JACVRW01. The sequence goes on along the minus strand of JBKPBS010000049.1, from coordinate 10,320 downwards.
GCGTCGGCCAGTTGCCGAACCGAGCGCTCATGTGTCCCGAGCAGCGCGAGTATCGCGCGGCGGTTGGGGTCGCCCAGGGCGTCGAAGGCGTTGTGCTCGGGAGCGGGGGAGGGCACGACGCTCACCATAACACTGCTGTTACCGTAACCTCCAGGTTACGTACGAATAGCTCGCACTACGGCGCGAGCCGCTCGACGCGCCAGCCGTCCGGGGTTCGCTCGTACCGGTGGCGGTCATGCAGCCGGTTGTCGCGGTGCTCCCAGAACTCCCACGCCTCCGGCTCGACGCGGTAGCCGCCCCAGTCCTCGCGCACCGGCAGCTCGGCGCCGGCGTGCTCGCGGTCGAGCTCCTCGACGCGCCGCTCTAGCCACTCGCGATCGGGCACCACCTGGCTCTGCGGCGACGCGAGCGCGCTCAGCTGGCTCTGGCGGGGACGGCTGCGCGCGTACGCCTCGCTCTCCGCCCGCTCGACACGTGACACCGGCCCCTCGATCCGCACCTGGCGGCCCAGCTCGGGCCAGTTGAACAGGAGCGCGGCGCGGGGGTTCCGCTCGAGCTCCTCGCCCTTGCGGCTCGAGTAGTTCGTAAAGAAGACGAGCCCGCGCTCGTCGAAGCCCTTCAGCAGGACCATTCGCACCGAGGGAGCGCCCTCCCGGGTCGCGGTTGCGACCGCCATGGCGTCAGCGTCATAGCCGGCGGCGGCCCGCGCCTCCTCGAGCCAGCGCTGAAAGAGGGTCAATGGATCGGCCACGAGATCGCATTCTGCGGGATGCTTCGGCCCTACCCGATCTGAGAGAGGAGGCGCGTGATGCCCAGGAGGAAGGCAAACGCACGGTGGGACGGCTCCCTGACGGAGGGGCGCGGCACGATGCGGATGGCGAGCGGCGCCTACGAGGGCCCGTACTCGTTCCAGTCAAGGTTCGAGGAGGGCGACGGCACGAACCCCGAGGAGCTGATCGCGGCGGCCCACGCGGGCTGCTTCTCGATGGCCCTTTCGGGCGAGCTGGGCAAGGCCGGCCACGAGGTGGACAGCGTCGAGACCGAGGCCACGGTCCACCTCGACAAGGTGGAAGACGGCTTCGCGATAAAGCGCATCGAGCTGCGCACACGAGTGAGCGCGCCCGGCGTGGACGAATCCGCGTTCCAGGAGGCCGCGGAGGCGGCGAAGAAAGGCTGTCCGGTGTCGCAAGCCCTGGCAGCGGTCGAGTCGATCGATCTGGACGCCCAGCTAACCAGCTGACGGCCGGCGCGCTGCTCGGCCGGCGAGACCGGCTGACCTCAGCGCCTCGTACCACCCGCCGAACCCGCAGCGACCGTCTCGCGCTTCGGCCAATCTGGCCGCAGGCTACGACGGGTCGCTTGATAAGCCGTACACGTGAGCGGCCCGTCAGTGGATTGGGCCCAAGCCTTCAGCACGTCGATGTATGCGATCCGCGTGGCGCCCCAACCGGCATCGCCTGGAAGCGGTGAGCGCGGGGCTTGATACACGGTTGCTCGAGCGAGCTCGCGGCGCGCATCGTGCACGATTTCTGCGTCCACCGGGGCCCGCGCGATTACCGCGCGGGCAACAGCCTCGGCTCCTGGTCGCCAGGCATGGAACTGGCGCGCCTTGCATCCGAGCAACGGCGCCGACTCGAACAGCGCCAGGCCCTTCAGCACATCGCGGGCTCCCGTCACGTGCCAAACGGCCGCTGGCGACCACGGCTCTGGCATCTTTACATCGCACACGCTTCCGATACAGAAGTCGCGCTGGAATGCGTCCAGGAGTGTGCGATCGTCCCGCCTGAGTTTCACGACGAATCGCGCCTTGCGGCTGCCCAACGAGAACGACCCTTCACCTGAGAAGAAACCGGCGAAGTAGTGCGGCCCGTACGGATCGGTTAGCGCGGGCTGTCTCGCATCGGCGCCGGGCTCTCGATAGGCACGCGCGTCCTTGAGACACGCCGCCAGCCGTTCAAGCCGAGCGCGTCCGCCCGGTGCGAAGCCGTAGCGGCGCGCCGCCCAGAGTGCGACTCCCTCGCGCCAAATCTCATACTCAGCGAGTTTCCGGCCGCGAAGCGGATGCGCGTCAAGCAATTCGGTCAAGACCCGGCATTCGACCTTGCTCGCGACGGTCCACTGAACCTGCGGGCGGGATCCGCGGAATGCGGGTAAGGCGCATAAGTGTCCAAGCCCTAGGCTTTGCCGCAGGCTGACGAGGACTTCGCGGTCGTCGTCGCGCAGAGCGACTGCACACGCGCATCGCCAGCTCTCGCCGTTGTTGTTAGGAACGAGCGCCAGGTGACACTCAGCATCGAGGAAGCCGGCAAGCCGGTGCGCCTCAGAGGTACTGAGCCCGGGGGCGGCCGCTAAGCGTGCACGGATTGCGGCTTCACCGCCCGGTCTGCGTGCCATCAGCCGATTTAGTGGGTCGATACATAATCAGGGTTCTGAGGCAGTGCGAATAAGACGCCTTCGGTTGTGCAGCGAACACATGTTCGCACTAGGCCCAGACGGAACTCCGCCCCGATCGCCATACTGGTCGCGGTGCGTGCCGTACTGGTCATTGCCGCCCTCGCGGGCGTCTGCGTAGCCGTGCTGCTCGCCACAGCCGGTGATGACCCGCGCTCCAGCGCGGCTGCTCAGCTGCCCGCCACGGCGGTTACCTCGCCGCCGCCGAACCATCATGCGGATCCGTCGCTCAAGACCTACGTGTTCCGCGTCGGGCCGTTCAGCATCGGCGGCTATCAGACGTTCAGGCACAACGACGTCGTCAAGCCGCCGCCCGTGGCGGGCTCGATCGTCGGCATGGACGTCCGCGTCGTCGATACGGCCGGCGACGAGATTCCGCAGTCGCAGCTGATGCTGCATCACAACGTCTTCACGAACGGCGGTCCCGACAACAGGCGCCATGACGGCGCCTGCCCGCACCGCTCGGTCACCGAGCGCTTCTACGGCACCAGCGAGGAGCTTCGGCCGCTCACGCTGCCGGAGGGTTATGGATACCCGACCGACCCCCAGGACCACTGGAAGATGATCTGGATGGTCATGAACCACCGCCACGTGCGCCGTGAGGCGTACGTGGAGTATCGCGTGACGGTCGACCCGGCCAAGCTCACGCCGGTCACGCCCTACTGGCTGAGCGTCGTGCCGTGCGTGTCCGACCCGCAGTACACGGTCCCGGGCGGCGGCAGGCCCGGCACTCTTCACAGGAAGTCCAAGACCTTCACGATGCCGAAACCCGGCCACATCGTCGCGGTCGGCGGCCATCTGCACGGCGGCTCCCACGAGCTCCGGCTGACCCAGCCGGCGTGCGACAACCGCACCATCGCGCTCAGCGACCCCACCTACGCGCCCGCGGGTGACCCTCTCTACAGGGTTCACCCGTTGCTCCACGAGCCGGACCCGAAGTCGATCGACTGGCATGAGTGGAGCGACGGTTGGGCGATCGGCCGCGGCGACAAGCTCCGCGTGACCGCGACCTACGACGCCAGCCGGCCGCACATGCGCGTGATGGGTATAGCGCACGTCTACCTGGCGGCCGACGACTCCGTGCGGAAGAGCTGCGCCCCGCCGCCGGCTCACGAGGAGACGCTCGGGGCCGACTTCGAGGGCCGCGACGGCCCGCCCGCGGTCCGGCTCACGCTCGCGCAGTGGCGCGGCCAGGGAAAGGCCACGCTGATCCGGCGCCCTGCCGGCGTGTTCACCCGGCTGGACGGCAGCGGGCGCGTACTGGTCAAGAACTTCAAGTTCGATCCAGGACTCGTCTCGATCCCGCGCGGCGCGACTCTCAGCTGGCGCTTCCGGGACCAGTTCATCCACGACGCCACCGTCGTCCGCGGCCCGCGAGGGTTCGCCACCGCGACGGTCCGCAACAAGACCCAGCGCTACCGCTTTAACGTGCCGGGGGAGTACAAGCTGTATTGCTCGATACACCCCGTGCTGATGTCACAGGTGGTGAAGGTCCGCTAGGAGGGGACATAGCCGACATGGCCGACTTCGATACGACCGAGTTCCGCGCCACCCGCTTCAACCGCAGCGCGACCGACCAGATCGCGGACCGCAGCTTCCCTGTGGTGATGCGCGGCTATGACCGCGCCGCGGTCGACGCCTTCGTCCAGGAGGTGCTCGAGATCGTGACCCAGCTCGAGAGCCGCCAGTCGCAGGAGTCGGTTGTCCAGCGCGCGCTCGCGGAGGTCGGCGAGGAGACCACCAGCATCCTGCAGCGAGCCCACGAGACCGCCGACGAGATCGCGGCCCGCTCGCGCGCCCAGGCCGAGGGCCGCATCCAGCGCGCCGAGCGCGAGGCGGAGCTGGTGCGCCAGCAGGCCGACGCCTACTCGGAGCAGATCGTGGTGGACACGCGACTTCTCTGGGAGGAGCGCCAGCGTCTCATCGAGGACATCCGCCAGCTTGCGGACGACGTCCTGGCCACCGCGGAGGACGCGCTCGAGCGCGTCTCAATGCCGCAGATGCTGAGCGAGCAGGACGCCGGCGAGGCGGAGGGCGTCCCGCAGGCCGAGGACGACCTCCCCACGGCCGAAGCGGACGATCCGACCACTAGCGAGGTCGAGCTCGACGTCCTGCCCGGCGGCGCGGCCGACGACGACGACGACGAAACCCCTTAGCGCGGCAGAACCCGCCTAGAGCGGCAGCTTGCCGCGTGCCCGGCGGCCGGTCGAGGCGCTCTTGTTGGTCGCCTTGCGCGACGTGCCGAACGACTTCGAGAACAGCTTGCCGAGCGGGCCAGGTGCCTTGCCGCCGGCGCGCTGGCCCGCGCCCAGCGTCCGGTCCACACCCCGCTGCGGCCAGATCGAGAGCCGCGGCAGCAGGAAGGCCAGCACGAGCAGAAGGATGCAGACGGCGACGACGATGGCGATGGTCATTGCCACCAGGTACCCGCCGTGGCAGCGTCCGCAAACCGCCTAGACTCTCTCGACCGTGGCCAAGCAGAAGCAGAAGCAGATCAAGATGCAGATGCAGATGGGTGCTCTCGCTGCCATTCCGCAGCTCGAGTCCCGCACCGACGAGCAGCTCCAGGGCGAGTCGAGGCATCGCGTGGCCGCGAAGGCGATCCTCGGCGCACGCGCCGCCGAGCGCTACGACGCGAAGGCCGCCCGGGCCTACTTCAACGAGGCGCTCGCAGGCTGCCACCCGCAGGAGCGCCCCGCGCTGCGGCAGATGATGAAGGCCTCGCTCGCGCTCGCCGAGCGCCGCCCGGACGAGCTGAAGGACGCGATGGAGAAGCTCGGCCAGGAGGCGCCGTCGGGACGCCAGATGTTCATGCTCCGCATGATGGGCCTACTCGTGCCGCCGGCGAGCGCGGGCATCATCGCCCGCGTCCGCGGCATCCTGCTGATCGTCGCCCTCGTGATCGCCCTCCTCGCGATCGGCACGGGCATCGTCCAGGGGATCGGCCTGATCTTCGGGGGGATCGGTGTGGGCAGCTCGGTCTTCTTCGGCTTCCTGCTGGTGGTGGTCGCGCTGGGCGCGCTCGTCCTGCTCGGCAGACGCAGGCAGGCCAGAAACGCCGCCGCCCGGGCTGCCCGTTAGCTCAGTTGAGAGCCGCCGACAGGCGGCGGCGGTGCTCGCGCGCGAGCGGGTTCTCGGGACCCAGTTCCGTGAAGAGCCCGACCATCACTCGGCGGATGAGGTCCTTGCGATCGGGATCGGTCTCGGTTGCGAGCACTTCCTGGAGACGCTCGAGCGCTGTCGCGTGGTCACCGCCATCCCAAGCTTCGAAGGCTGAGTCGAGCCGAGCATCGTCGGCGAGCGCGGCGCGCGCCAGCAGGCCGTCGGCCACGAAGTCGCCCTGAGCGCCTTCCAGCAACTCCACGGCCTCGGCCACGCTGCCGCGCTGCAGGAGCAGCTTCCCGAGTTCGCGGCGGGCGGTCGGGTGGGCGGAGTCGAGCTCCAGAGCCCGCCGCAGGTCGCCCTCCTCCCCACTCGCGGCCAGCTCGTCGGCCTCTGAGGGCACCAGCGCGTCGAAGAAGCGCTCGACCTCGGCCGGCGGCAGCGCGCCGGTGAATTCCGCGGCCACGCGGCCGTCCCTGAACGCCTTCACCGCAGGGATGCCCTGGATTCGGAACGCCGCCTGGAGCTGACGGTTGCGGTCCACGTCGACCTTCGCGAGCTCGACCCTGCCGGCTCGGGCACTCGCGGCGCGCTCGAGCACCGGCGTCAGCTGCTTGCACGGGCCGCACCAATCGGCCCAGAAGTCGACAACCACCGGCAGCTCGCGCGAGCGCTCGACCACGCGCTGCTCGAAATCCGCCTCGTCGACGTCGAAGATCGAAACCTTGGGCTGTGCCTCAGTGCTCACGAACGGTGGCCTTCTCGATTACCACCGACTGTAGAGGGGTGCCGGCGCCGCCACTGGCCGGATCGCCCAGCTTCCCGATCGCCTGAACGACGCTCATGCCCTTCGTGACCTTGCCGAGCAGCGCGTAGTCGGGCGTGAGCCCGGCGCCCGCGCCCGTGACCACGAAGAACTGGCTGCCCGCCGTGCCGGGCGGCTCGTTGCCCGCCTTGGCCATCGCCACGACCCCCGGGTCGTAGGAAGCGCTTTTCGGAACGCGGTCGCGGGTCGAGTAGCCGGGCCCGCCGGTGCCGGTGGCGGTCGGATCGCCGCCCTGGATCACGAAGCCGGGGACGATGCGGTGGAAGATAGTCTCGTCGAAGAACCCGTTGCGCGAGAGCGCGACGAACGAGGCGGCCGCCTGCGGCGAGGTGTTCTGGTCCAGCCGGATCGTGAAGGAGCCGCAGCTCGTCTGGAGCACCACCTCGTACGTCTTCGACGCGTCGAGCGCCGCCTTCGGCTTCTTCTGCCCGCCGCCGTCGCGCGGCGTCGGCTGGTCGACCTCCTCGCACCGGCCCTGCTTCGAATCGGCGGGCGCCGCCGCCGCGGGCTCCTTCTTCTTCGCGGGCTGCGCGTCGTCGTCGTCCCCGCCGCACGCGGCGAGCACCAGCACGACCCCGCAAAGCAGCACTGAAAGCGGCCTGAGCACGGCGGCGTAGGCTAGCGACGTGCCCCTGAGCCCGATCGCGCAGCGCTACGACCAGTTCATCCTCGATCTGGACGGCTGCGTCTGGATCGGCGACGAGCCCACGCCGCGCGCCGTCGAGGCGATCGACGCCCTGCGCGACGCCGGCAAGGACGTGGCCTACGCCACCAACGACCCGCGCAGCGCGACCGAGGACTACGTGGCCAGATTGTGGAAGATCGGCATCCGCGCCTCGGTGCGCGACGTGGTGACCGTCGGCGGTGCGATCCAGCACCTGCTCGCCGAGACGCGCTCCGGCCAGACGGCGTTCGTGGTCGGGACGGATGCGCTGCGGCGCCACGTGACGGACGCCGGGCTTCGCGTGCTGAACGGAACGGACCTGGCCTCGCGTGCCGAGGTGGTGGTCGTCGGGGGCACCGAGGACCTTGTGTATGACGACCTGCGCTACGCGGCGCTCGCCGTGCGGCGCGGCGCCGACTTCCTCGCCACGGCGCGCGACCCCACCTACCCCCAGCCCGACGGCCTCTGGCCCGGCACGGGCGCGATCCTCTCGGCGATCGAGGTGGCGAGCGGCCGCACCGCCGAGATAGTGGGAAAGCCCGAGCCCCAGCTGATGCTCACCGCGCTGGACCGCTTGGACGGCGGCCCGCGCACGCTCGTGGTCGGAGATCGCGTGGACACGGACCTCACCGCGGCCGCAGCAGCCGAGCTCGACGCAGCTCTCGTGCTCAGCGGCGGGACCGAACGGCAGGCACTGAATGGGTTCGAGCCCGAGCCGGTCGCGGTTACCGACACGCTCGCCGACCTGATCCTGGCCTGAAATAGCCAGGTGGTAGTGAAAGGTTGCGCAATGCGCTACGAATCTCTGCCACCTGGAAGCAAGGCCCGGCCGAGGCCGCCTTTCAATGCTGCCGTTCGCCGGAAGTGGAGCTCCGCATCAAGGCATCCACCTCCGCAGGCTCCACTCCCAGGAGCGCGCACGTGTAGCCGTTCACCATGAGCCCCGCGCCCGCCGCTCGCGCGAGCGCCTCCGCGGGCTCCACATCACGCGCCTCGTGCAGATGCGCCGCGCACACGGCCGCCACGAAGTCCGTGTGCCTGTCGCCGTGCACCGCCACCGCACCGCGGCGGCGGAGCTCGCGACGCAGCAGCGGGAGCAGCTCTTCGAGCGCCTCCGCCCCGTGCTGCGCCGACGGCACTGGCACGTGGTGCCATGGGAGCCCGGCGGCCTCGTACGCGCCCAGGTTGTGGCGCGAGCTCATCGTGGAGATGCACAGCCGCACGCCCTTCGACTTGAGGTAGGCGATCTCCGCCGCCCGGCGCTCGGGCCGGTGGCTCCTCCCCCCTCCTCCGGGCCGCTCGAGCCCGCACAGCTTGCCCGGCCGCGCCCACCAGATCCGCCTCGGCTCCTGTTCCTTCGTGCTCATGCCACGAGAAGTGCAGGGCGGCGTGGATTCGCCCCCAGTACCATCACCTCCCTATGTGCCGCGTGTTCGGCTGCGTCGCCGCGGAGCCGGTTTCGATCCGGCACGAGCTGCTGGAGGCTCACAATCCGCTCATCCGCCAGTCGGAGGACCACGACTCCGGCTGGGGAATGGCCGTCTACGAGCGAGCCGAGGGCGCGGAGCCGCGGCTGGTGCGCTTTCCCGAGGCTGCGCACAACGACGGCGAGTTCTTGGCCGCCACGGCTCTCCGCGGCCGCATCTTCAACGTGCACGTTCGGCGGGCGACCATGGGCCGGCTCTCGCCCGAGAACACCCACCCGTTCTGCCTCGGGAGCTACACGCTCGGCCACAACGGAACGATCGTCCGCTACCCGAGGCTGCTCGAGCCCGGCATGCGGCAGCCCCAGGGGGACACCGACTCCGAGCATCTCTTCAACCTGCTCATGCACGACTTCGATGACGGGGATCCGGTGGCGTGCCTCCGCGAGACGATGCGGAGGGCGGTCGAGTGCTCGCCGTTCAGCGGCCTCAACATCCTCTTCAGCGACGGCGAGAAGCTGTTCGCCTACCGCCTCGGCCTGTTCGAGCTGCATTGGAAGGCGCGGCCCGGGCAGCTCTTGGTCGCCTCCGAGCAGGTGACCGACGAGGCCGGCTGGCACAGCGTGCAGCAGGACGTGCTCCTCACACTCAACCCGAACGACCTCGAGGAACCTCACGCCGAGCGCCTGCTGGGGGACGACGTCCTGGCGCGTGCGCAGGTCCAGAAGGTCGACTTCACTCCGCACCTGCGCGGAGCGGAGCGCGGCGCAGCCGCGGCAGAGCGCGCGAAGGCCGCGGCGGCCGCCGAGTGAGCCGCGAGGAGCCGCGCGGGCAGGCCGCGGGCGCGGAGCCGCGGACCGCGAGTACCTCCCTCGGTACCCGCCGTTTCGCGCTCCTCGTAAACCCTGCCTCGGGCGCGGGACGCGCCCTCGAGGCTCTGCCAAAGGTCCACGCCGCCCTTGACGCGCTTGGCGCGCAGCACCGCACCGTCACCACGCGCAGCATCGACCACGCCTACCAGGAGGCCCTGAAGGCGGTGGACGAGAGCGAGACGGTCGTCGCACTCGGTGGTGACGGGCTGCTTCGCCCGCTCGCGGGCGCTCTCAAGAGCACGGGCAGCGGGCTCGCCATCGTCCCCTGCGGCCGCGGCAACGACCTCGCGCGCGTACTCGGCATCCCGACGGACCCGGACGAGGCGGCGCGTCTGGCGGTCGAGGGCGAGGAGCGCCTGCTCGACGTCGCGAATGTCGAGGGGACGCCCTACATGGGTATCGCAAGCTTCGGCCTCGACTCCGACGCCAACCGCATCGCCAACGAGGCGAAGCTCGTGAAGGGCAACGCCGTCTACGTGTACGCCGCCGTGCGCGCCCTCGCCGCGTGGAAGCCGGCGAACTTCACCGTCACGGTCGACGGCGAGCCCCACCGGTTCAGCGGGTACTCGGTCGCAGTCGGCAACTCGAAGGCGTACGGCGGCGGCATGCTCCTGTTCCCCCACGCCGAGCTCGACGACGGGAAGCTCGACGTGATGCTCTCGAAGAGGTGCTCGAAGCTCCGCTGCCTCGTCGAGCTGCCAAAGGTCTTCAAGGGCACTCATGTCGACTCCGACTTCACGGAGTTCCTCCGCGGCGAGGAGATCGAGGTGAGCTCCGACCGCCCGTTCGCCATCTACGCCGACGGTGACCCGATCGGCGCGACGCCCGCGGTCATGCGGGTCGAGCGCCGCTGCCTGCGGGTCATCGCACCGGCCTGATGTTCCGCATCGCCCGCGCTCTCGCCCGCCTCGCCCGGGCCGCCAGCCGCCGCGTCGGCCGCACCGGCGGCACGACCGCGCCGGGCCGCCTGCTGCTCAGGGC
>JBKPBS010000048.1:0-44845 GCA_046726915.1 Actinomycetota bacterium | reverse complement strand
CCTCGTTCGCGGCGGCGTACGTCACGGGCGCCGCGGCGCTGCTCGCCGCCGCGCACCCGGAAGCCTCGGGGACCCGCCTGCGGGCGGCGATCGTGGCATCGGCGCGGCGCGGCGGCCGCGTCGACGCCGCGATCGCGGGCGGCCAGCTCGACGTGACGGCCGCCCTCCGCCGCCTCGCGCGCACCGGTTGAGGCGCTGACGAGCGCGTTGGCGCTCGGTAGGCTTCGCCCGCTGTGAGCGAGACAGAGACGCAGATGGTCAAGACGCAGCAGTGGATCTGCACCTCGTGCGGGTTCATCTACGACCCGGCCGAGGGCGATCCCGACGGAGGCATCCCGCCGGGCACCGCCTTCGAGGACATCCCGAACGACTGGTTCTGCCCGGTCTGCGGCGCGCGCAAGAAGGATTTCGAGATCTACGAGCCGTGAGCGCCCCGGGTCACCCGTCAGGCGAGGAGTGGAATCCCGGCGCGGTGACCGAGGCTCGGCAGGCGGCCTCGCTGATCCTGCTGCGTGACTCTCCCGACGGCGTTGAGGTGCTGCTCGTCAAGCGCAATCCGGAGCAGCGCTTCATGGGCGGGGCCTGGGTCTTCCCGGGCGGCGCTGTGCACGCCGGCGACGACGCCGACCACGGCGCAACCGCGCTGCGCGAGCTCGAGGAGGAGGCCGGGATCGCGCTGCCCGAGGACACCGAGCTCGTGCCCTTCTCGCGCTGGATCACGCCGGAGGCGGTCAAGGTCCGCTTCGACACCTGGTTCTTCGCCGCGGAGGCCCAGGCGGGAATCGAGCCGCGCCCGGACGGCAGCGAGTGCGTCGATGCCCGCTGGCTCACGCCTGCCGCGGCGCTCGCGGCGCACGCGCGGGACGAGCTCGTCCTCGTCTTCCCCACGATCAAGCACCTCGAGCGGCTCTCGGAGACCAGCTCCGTCGAGGAGACGCTCGCCGCCGCCCGGGCGCGGCCGGTCGAGCCGGTGATGCCGAAGGTGGCCGTGCGCGACGGCGCGGCGCAGGTCCTGCTGCCGGGCGAGCCCGGCTACGAGAACGCCTAGCGCCGCAACCCATGCGGTCGTACCTTGTTTGCCTATGCAAATGAGGCGCGTCCTCTCCATCTCGCTGCTCGCAATCGCCGCGCTGCTTGCGATCGCCGCCGTCGCCGTGGCCGACACCCTGATCGGCACCGACGGCGCGGACCGGCTGGAGGGCACGCCGAGCCCCGACCAGCTCTACGGCGAGGGCGGCGACGACGTGCTCGCCGGGCTCGGCGCGAGCGACTTCATCGAGGCCGGGCCGGGGAACGACAACGTCGACGGGGGCGGAGGGCTCGACCTGATCGTCGGCGGCACCGGCAACGACTCGATCGACGGCGCGGTGGGCCGCGACCTGGTCTACGCGGGCGCGGGCGACGACCTCGTGCTCGGCGGCCAGGGCGGCGACACGCTCTTCGGCCAGGACGGCAGCGACCGCATGTTCGGCGGCGCGGGGGCGGACCGCATCTACGCCAGCGGCGGCGAGGACTACGTGGACGGCGGGTCCGACGAGGACACGCTGTTCGCGGACGGCACGGGGATCACGCTGCTGGCCGGCGGCGGCGACGACATCATCAGCGCCTCGGGTGGTGCCATCACCGCCGAGGGTGGCGGCGGGAACGACCGGATCCGCACCGGCGACGGCGCCGACCGGGTGTCGGGCGGCCCCGGCGAGGACTCGATCGCCACCGGCCGCGGAAACGACCGCGTCGAGGCGCTCGACGGCCACCGCGACCGGATCAGCTGCGGCCGCGGCAAGCGGGACACGGTTTCGAGCGACAGCTTCGACATCGTCACCGGCTGCGAGCTCCGGACGCGCATCGTCCCGTAATGGGGTAGAACCCCGGCCATGGCGGCCGACCGGCTCACGGTGGCGGTGACCGGGCCCACCGGGGACCTCGGCATCGCGATCGTGAACGCGCTCGAACGCTCGCGGGCCGTGAAGAGCATCGTCGGAATGGCGCGCCGCCCGTTCGACCCCGGCGAGCGCGGCTGGAAGAAGACCGAGTACCGGCAGGGCGACGTGACGGACACGGCGAGCGTGCGAGAGCTCGTGAAGGGCGCCGACGTGGTGGTGCACCTCGCCTTCGCGGTGCTCGAGGCGAGCGACGCCACGCGCGAGCTGAACGTCGAGGGCTCGCGGCGTGTCTTCGAGGAGGCCGGGGCGGCCGGCGCCAAGCGCGTCTGTTACGCCTCGAGCGTCTCCGCGTACGGCTTCCACGACGACAACCCCGACTGGCTCACCGAGGACATCCCGGCGCGCGGGTCGCCCCAGTTCCCATACTCGGAGCAGAAGGCCGAGGTGGAGCGCGTGCTCGGCGAGGTGCTCCTGAAGCACAGCGGGACCGCGGCCTACGCGTTCCGCCCCTGCATCGTCGCCGGGCCCGAGGCGCGCACGATGCTGGAGGAGATCCCCTACTACCGCCTCGAGGGGGCCATGCCGGAGGCGGTGGCGCGCCTGCTCGGGTCGCTGCCCGTTCTCAAGCCGGTCATCCCGGACCCGGGCATCCGCTTCCAGCTCGTTCACGAGGACGACGTGGCCAGCGCGTTCGCGGCCGCCGTCCGCGGCCTGGGCGAGCCCGGGCCCTACAACCTCGCGGGCCGCGGCACGCTCACGATGAAGGACGTGGCCGACGCGCTCGGCTGGTACTCCGTGCCCGTGCCGAGGCCGCTGGTCGACGCCACGGCGGAGATCGCCACGCGGCTCCCGCTCATGCCCGAGCAGGTGGCGTGGATCCATTCCGTGAGGAAGCCGGTCCTGATGAAGACGACCCGGGCGAAGAAGCTGCTGCGCTGGCAGCCCAAGCACACGGCCAAGGCCACGCTCAAGGAGATGGCCGACGCTCAGAGGGCCGCGCGGTACAGCGCCGCGTAGTCCTCCTCCTCCATCTCGCGCGGGTTGAGCAGCGTGGTGCCGTCGCCCATCGCGCCCTCCACGAGCGCCGGGATGCCGTCCTCCGGCACGCCGGCCTGCGACAGCCGCGTGGGAAGCCCGAGGCGGTCGACGACCCCGGTGATGTAGCCCGCGAGCGCGTCGCCGATGTCCGGGTCCGACACGTCGAAGATCTCGCCGATGTCGCGGTAGCGGTCCGCGATGTCGTCCGACCCCGCCGCGTTGTGGCGGATCACGTGCGGGAGGTGGATCGCGTTCGCCACGCCGTGCGGCACGCCGAACTGCGCGCCGGCCGGGTGAGACATCGCGTGGACCGAGCCGAGCGCAATCGTGATCGCGAGGTTGGCGGCGATCAGCATGTTGCCGCGCGCCTCCTCGTCGTCTTCGCCGCGCTGGACCGCGCGTTCGAGGTTGTCGCGGATCATCCGCAGCGCGTGCAGCGAGCGGGCGTCCTGGTGCGCGCTCCAGTCGACCGATACGTAGCCCTCGATCGCGTGCGTCATCGCGTCCATGCCCGTCGCCGCGGCCACCTTCGGCGGCAGCGTCCTGGTGGTCTCGGGATCGAGTATCGCGAGCCGCGGGAACAGCGGGAAGTCGGCGATCTCCAGCTTCACCTTCTCCTCCGGGTCCTTGATGACCGCGGCCATCGAGACCTCGCTGCCGGTGCCGGCGGTCGTGGGGATGCAGGCGAGCGGCGCTATGTCCAGCGGGCGGCCCATGCCGTCGTCCTCGCGCGGCATCAGGAAGAAGCCCTCCTGCTCGCGCGCGTCGCCACCGTGCGTGAACACGGCGTCGGCGACCTTGGCGGTGTCCATCACCGAGCCGCCGCCCACGGCGAGGAACGAGTCGGCGCCGGCCTCCTTCGCCGCGGCCGCGCACTGGTCGCAGACGTGAGTGGAGGAGTCCTGGGGCACCTGGTCGAAGACACCGACGACCTCGAGGCCGCCGTCCCTGACTCCCCCCTCCACCCGCTCGACCAGGCCGGTGCCGCGGATCACCTCGTCGGTCACGAGGAAGACCCGCCGCGCGCCCTCCTTCTGGAGCTCGAAGCCGGTCGAGCTGAGCAGGTCGCGGCCGGCGATGACCCGCGTGGTGCCGGCGTACTGGTAGAAGTCCTTGAACCCCCGGAGCGGGGTCCGGTCCAGCGCCGATCCGATCTCCATCACGCGGCCTCGATCAGGTCCTCGCGGCCGTCCTGCTCGAGGAGCGCGCGGTAGCGCGGGAAGACCGGCTTCGTGAGCGGGACGAGCTTGAGGATCTTCGCCACCGGTCCCTTGGCCTTCATCTGGCCGCGAGCGAGCGCCACGGTCACGTTGACCTTGCCGAGCCAGAAGCGGTGCGCAGTGTCGGCCTCCATGGTCATGACGACTTCGGGCTCCATGGTGGTCTCGCCGCAGTCGACCTGCCCGTCCTCGCCCTCGATCAGCTTCACGGTGATCTGCGACGCAGGCTCGCGGTACTGGTACTGGACGATCGTGTTCGCCTTGCGGAACTTCGGCGCGAGCTCCTCGTCGTCGGCGAGCTGCTCGAACAGCCGGCCGATGTACGAGTAGACCTCGTCCGCGTCCTTGAAGTAGGGCACGTGCGGATTCTCCTCGGTTGGTGAGCGCGAAGTCTACGACCGCTCCCGCACCAGGAGCGTCTGTACGGCGCGGCCGATTCGCCCGCCCTTGTCCCACAAGGCGGTGTCGGTCATGCCGAGCCCGTCCACGTGTGTCACCGAGTCGAGGCAGACCCAGTCCCCCTGGAGGGGACGCAGGAGGTGCACGGTCAGGTCGGTGTTGATGAAGATGAAGCGCGACCAGTCGAGCGCGGCGCTCACCCCGTTTCCGCCGTCGGCTGCCAGCAGCACCCGCTGGAGCGGCGAGATCGCCTCGCCCTGGACGAGCGAGACCCTGGGGCGCATCCAGACGGTGGCGGGCCCCGGGTCGAGGAACCTGCCGCGCGCGAAGACGATCTCCATGGCCGTGTGCCAACCGACGGCTTGGCCGGTCGGGAAGAACTCGAGCGCTTCGGCGCCCTCGCGACCGGGCGGTGGCTCCTCCTGCTCCCAGTCGGCCGTCACGTCGCCGGCCGCCAGGCGCCAGGCGCGCGCTCGCATCAGCTCGCCCTCCGGGCCCTCGAGCGAGGCCTCGAGCAGCTCGACGCTGCGCCCCGGACGGACGACGCGCGCGCTCACCGTGAGCGGCGCGATCGGCACCGGCGCGAGGATCTCGACCGTCACGCGCCCGAATGACCACGAGGCTTCGCGCCCGCCGGTCGCTCCGCAACTACGCGCTCCGTCACGCGGCTCGCAGAGCTCCAGCGACCGAGCGAGCAGCGCCGACGGCGGTCCGGCGTGCTGGGAGTTCGGGTCCCACGGACCGCGGGTCAGCTCGCTCGGCACCACGCGGTCGCGGTGAGAACGAGTGCTCGCGCGCACCGCGCGCTCGCTGTGAGAACGAGTGCTCGCGCGCACCGCGCGCTCGCGGTCCAGCGAGTAGAACGCCTCGGTCACGGGGCGCGAGGCTATAGCGCGCCGCGCTGCTCAGCGGACGGTGACGACGGCGGAGCCCGGCCGGAACCCGCGCTTGTCGGCGCGGACCCTCAGGCTCCCGCGCGCCCGCGGCCTCACCCGGAAGCGCGCGATTCCGCGCCTGGACGTACGCTTCCGCGCGCGGACGCCCACGCCGCGCAGGGTCACGCGCGCACGGCGCACGGCGCGGCCCCTGGCGTTCATGACGCGCACCTCGAGCAGCCCGCGCGAGCCGCGCTGCAGCCCGCCGTTGGCGCTCACGACCATCTTGCGCAGGAGCCCGACCCGGCCCGTGGCCCAGCCGCCGACGTTGCCGCCCTCGTCGACCGCGGCCAAGCGCCAGTAGATCGGGCCGCCGTTCTGGAACCCCGTTGCGGTGAGGTTCGGGGCGTAGGCGTTGTTGTCCACGCGCTTGCTGTCGAATGGGCTGGCAAAGCCGCTGCTCTCGGAGAACTCGACCCGATAGTTCTTCGCGAGCCCGAAGCTCGGGTCCCACCTGAGGACCAGCCCGCCGTTGTCGCGAGTGGCGTGCGCGCCGGTGGGCGGGTTCATGTAGCGGGTCCACGGCCGTCTCGCGGAGAACGGACCCGGGAACGTCCCGCTGCCGCCGGCGGGGAAGTTCGCCCGCACTCGCCACTGCCAGGTGCCCAGGCCGTACGCCTGATCCGGCACGGCCGCCGTGGAGGGCAGGTTGCTGAACACGTTGTTGTCGCCGTCCGGCTCCTCGATGCTGAGGTCGTACGAGACCGCCCCTGGCACGGGGTCCCAGGAGAAGATCGGAATCCGCTCGCCGGAATCCAGGTTCGTGCCGAGCACGGGGACCGGCAGGCGGCGACGGAACGACTGCGTCCCTGACCAGTTCAGCCCGATGTTGGTCTCGTCGTTCGCCCGGACGCGCCAGTAGAGGAGCGCGTCGGCAGGGTACGTCGAGGAGCTCGTGTAGGCGGTGCTCGCGGTCACCACATCATCGATCAGGCTTCCGAAGCTCGGATCGTGAGCCACCTGCAGCCGGTAGTCGCGCGCGCCCTGGGCGGAACCCCAGGCGAAGGTCGGCGGCTCGGTCACGTCGGCGTCGGGGGCCGGGGCGAGCGGCGCCGGCGGCGTCGACTCCTTGCGGAAGTCATGCGGGCTGTTCTCGCCGACGACGCTGAACACCGAGCTGCACGACAGCGAACCGACGACCGGGATCACGACCCAGTAGTAGGAGGTGGTCTCGTCGGGATAGGTGAGCGGGCCCGACGACTTGCGCGGAGCGTACGCGGGGATCTTCGTCCGGGCCACATCGATGATCGTGGTGAACTCCGCGTCCTTCGCCACGACGACGAAGTAGCCGCAGGCCCCATCGATGTGCTCCCAGGTGAAGAGCGGCGCGCTCGATGTCTCCGTCCCCGACAGCGGCTGGATGTAATCGCCTGTGTCCGCGATCACCTTGGAGTCGGAAATCGGTCCGGCGGGCTCGTCGTAGGTGAACGCCGGCCCTGACAGGCCGCCCAGATACGTCCACTCGCTGAATACCCGTGTGCCGTTGGTGCTCGTCCCGGTGCGCGCGCGCACCCGGGCGCACCAGCTGTCGCCGTCGTCGAGCTTGTCGAATTCGTTCGAGGCGTTCTTGGGCGGCACCGGGGTCGTGCCGCCGCTGGCCAGCGCGGTCCAGGCCGTCGTGGCCGTCGCGACCTGCCAGCCTGCGCTCGTGGCGCTCCAGTCACACCCACCCAGGGCGTAGGGCACCACCTGGACGTCGTAGCTCGCGGCGCCCGCGACCGGGTCCCACGCGACGATCGGGGAAGTCGTGGTGCTGCCGGCGGGGAGCGCGCCATGGTTGTCGCGTAGTGTCAGGTTCGGCACCGTGGGGGTGATCGGGTCGTAGGCCTTCTGGAAGGGCGTTCCCACGTTCCAGACGCCGGACTTGCCCCCCGGGTCGAGCGCCCGCACGCGCCAGTAGTAGGTGTTGTTCGGGAAGATCTTGGTGGGCGACAGCGAGGTGCCCACCGTGGTGTCGGCGCAGCAGACCTTGGATCCCACCGCGAAGTCCTCCGAGGAGTTCACCTCGACCTCGTAGCGAGCGGCCCCGGGGACCCTGTTCCAGGAGAACTGGGGGTCGTAGACACGCGGATCGGCGTTCAGGTCGTTCACCTGGACCGAGGTGGCGCTCGGCCACTCCCAGGTGAACGTGCCGATCGCGGAGCGGGCGCCGCGGTGTCCGACAGCGTCCTCGGGCGTGATGGCCCACCAGTACTGGCCGGGTTCGAGGGTCGGCGCGGTGGCCATCGCCGTGCCAACCGTCTCGATCGGGTCGTTCGCGCTGCCCCAGACCTGGGACGCGAGCGCGGGATCGGCCGCGACGGTCACCACGTACTTGACGGCGTGCGGCACCGGCTCCCAGCGCAGCACGAGCGGGTCCGTCGGATACTTGACGACGGACCCGTCGGTCGGACCGAGCAGCGTCGGCCGGTTCGACCAGCGCTTGGTGAAGGAGCGTCCGCCTGACCAGCGGCCGGCGTCATCCTTGGCGTTCACGGCCCGCACGCGCCAGAAATAGGTGCCGTCGGGCAGCGAGTGCTCCAGCGTGTAGGCGGTGTTCATGGTGGGCACGGAGCCGCCCGTGACGATGGAGCGGAACCCGGAGTCGTCCGAGAGCTGGAACTCGTACCTGGCGGCGCGGGGTACGCGCTTCCACGCGAAGACCGGCGCCGACTGGACATTCGCAATGTCGGCGGGGGTATCCAGTCTGGGCGCAGCGAGTGCGCGGGCGGCATCGGCCGCCGGGTCCGCCAAGTCCATAGCGAGTGCCGTGATCGGCACGGCTAGGACGAGCGCGATCAGGACGAGACTGCTCTTGAGCACTCAATCGAGCCTGTCAGCCCTTTATGGGTTTGGCGATGGGCCGACCGGACGATCATCCGTTCACCGGAATGAACGCCTGGCTGACGCTATAGCGTGCCGGGTCCATGCAGGCGGTCACATTTCAGGCGCCCGGCGAGGTACGTGTGGAGGACCGGCCCGAGCCCGAGCTGCTCGAGCGCGACGACGCCATCGTGCGCGTCGAGGCCACCGGCGTCTGCGGCTCGGACCTGCACATCTACCACGGCCGCGTCTCGATCGAGCAGGGCTTCACGCTCGGCCACGAGTTCGTCGGCACGGTCGTGGCTGCTGGGGACGGCGTGACGCAGCTTGGCGAGGGCGACCGCGTGCTCGGCTGCTACTGCTCGGCCTGCGGCAACTGCTTCTTCTGCCGGCGCGGCGACTTCCACAAATGCGACGAGGGTCGCGTATTCGGGCACGGCAAGACGCTCGGCTCGCTCCAGGGCGCCCAGGCCGAGCAGGTGCTCGTGCCGCACGCGAACCTCACGCTCCGGCGCGTGCCCGAGGGGATGTCGGATGACGTGGCGCTGTTCGCCGGCGACGTGATGGGCACGGGCTGGCACGCGGTCGACCAGGCGGAGATCCGCCCGGGCGACAGCGCGGCCGTCCTCGGGCTCGGCCCGGTCGGCCTGTGCGCCGTGCAGGCCGCAAAGGCGGCGGGAGCCGCGAAGGTGATCGCAATCGACACCGTGGCCGACCGCCTGGCGCTCGCGGAGTCGTTCGGCGCCGAGCCGGTGCACCTCACCGACGACGATCCGCGTGCCGCCGTCAAGACGGCCACCGAGGGGCGCGGCGTGGATGCCGCGATCGACGCCGTCGGCCATCCCGACGCGCTGGAGCTGGCCTGCCGCGTGACTCGGAAGGCCGGCATCGTCTCCGCGATCGGCGTGTACGCGGAGCGCATCCAGGTGCACATGGGGATCGTCTGGATCAAGGCGCTCACGCTGAAGACCGGGCACGCGAACGTGATCGGGCACGTGGACCGCGTGCTGGCCATGCTCGACGCCGGCGTGATCGACCCGCAGCCGCTCGTGACGCATCACATGAAGCTGGAGGACGCCGCTGAGGCGTACGCGGTCTACGACCGCCGCGAGGCGCTCAAGATCGTGATGAAGCCGTGAGCATCGAGCGAGGCACCAAGGCGCTGCTCACGCGGCGGCGCGAGCTGCTGGCGCAGGGCTCTGAGCCGATCGGCTGGAAGGTCGGATTCAACGTGCGCGCGACACAGGAGCGGCTCGGGATCGACGCGCCGCTCGCCGGGTTCCTTACGACCGACAGCCTCCTCGTCGACGGCGACACCTGGTCACTCGGCGACCAGGGTGAGGTGATCGTCGAGTCCGAGGTGGCCCTGGAGGTCGGCCCCGACGGCCGCTCGATCGCCGCGCTCTTCCCGGCGCTGGAGCTCGCGGACCAGCCCGACCTGGAGCTGGAGATCGAGCAGATCCTCGCCGGGAACATCTTCCACCGTGCCGTCGCCTTCGGGCCGCGCGTGGAGACGCGCGAGCCGGGCGCCGCGCGCATCCTCGTGAACGGCGAGGAGCAGCACACGGTCCCGGCCGAGCGCACCGGGACGAGGCTGGAGGCGATGGTCGAGGCGGTCGCGGCGCGGCTCGCCGATGCCGGCGAGGAGCTCCGGGCGGGCGACCGGATCATCACGGGGATCATCGCCCCGCCGCACGAGCCGGCACCCGGCGACACCGTGCGCCTCGAGCTCGAGGCCCTGGGGGGCATCGAGCTGCGGTTCTCGTAGCATCAGGCGGCATGAGCACTTTAACGCCGCCCCCCGAGCCAAGCTCGGGCTGCGGCGCCGACGCCGCCACGCTTCCCGACGCCCTCTCAGACGCCGCTCGCTCGTTCGCTGCCGGGCCGCACCGCTTCGTGATCGGGGGCGAGCGGCGCGAGGCCGCCGACGGCCGCAGCTTCGAGACGCTCGACCCAGCCACCGGGGGCATCATCGCCGCCATCCCGTACGCCGGTCCCGAGGACGTGGCTCGCGCCGTGCGAGCGGCTCGCCGCGCGTTCGAGGACGGGCGCTGGAGCGGGATCGCGCCCGCCGAGCGCACGCGAGCGATGCTGGCATTCGCCGACGCGGTCGACGCCCACGCGGGCGAGCTGGCCGAGCTGGAGTCGCTCGACAACGGAAAGCCGCTGAAGATGGCGCGGCGCGTGGACGTGCCGCTCGCGTCGGCCCACCTCCGCTACTTCGCCGGCTGGCCCACGCGCATCAATGGCGAGGTGCTCCCGGTGGCCCAGCCGAACATGCACTGCTACACGCGCAAGGAGCCGGTGGGAGTCGCGGCGCAGATCATCCCTTGGAACTTCCCGCTGCTGATGGCGGCGTGGAAGGTCGCTCCGGCGCTGGCGGCCGGCTGCACGATCGTGCTGAAGCCGGCCGAGCAGACGCCGCTCACCGCGCTGCGCTTCGCTGAGCTGGCGCTCGAGGCCGGCATCCCTGAGGGGGTGCTGAACGTGATCACGGGTGACGGCGAGACCGGTGCCGCGCTGGTGGACCACCAAGACGTGGACAAGATCGCCTTTACGGGATCCACCGCCGTCGGCCGCGAGATCGGCGGGAAGGCCGGGCGCGCGCTCAAGCGCGTGACGCTCGAGCTGGGCGGCAAGTCGCCGAACATCATCCTTCCGGACGCCGACCTCGACGCCGCGGTGAAGGGCGCCTACCAGGCGATCTACTACAACACCGGTCAGGCCTGCAACGCCGGCTCGCGCCTGTTCGTGCACAGGGACCAGTACGACGAGGTGCTGTCCGGCCTGACCGAGGCCGCGGGCAGGGCCCGGCTGGGCCCCGGCCTCGACGAGGGCACCCAGCTGGGCCCGCTGATCTCCGCCGAGCAGGAGGAAAGGGTGCGCGGCTACATCGAGTCGGGCAAGTCGGAAGGCGCCGAGCTCGTGACCGGCGGGCACAAGCGCGACGGCGAGGGCTATTTCGTCGAGCCGACGCTGTTCAGCGCGACCGACGACGACCTCACGATCGCGCGCGAGGAGATCTTCGGGCCGGTGCTCGTGGCGCTCCCGTACGACAGCATTGAGGAGGTCGCCGAGCGTGCCAACAAGACCGAGTACGGCCTTGCGGCGGGAGTCTGGACGCGCGACATCGCGACAGCACACAAGCTCGCGGCCCTCCTCCGAGCGGGCGACATCTGGATCAACACATGGAGCGCGGGCGATCCGGCGGCGCCCTTCGGCGGCTTCAAGGCATCGGGCGTGGGCCGCGAGCACGGCCGCGAGGGACTCGAGGCGTACCTGGAGAACAAGACCGTCTGGGTGAACCTCGCATAGGGGGTCAGACCCCTTAAGTGTCAGAGACTCAAGGGGTCAGACCCCTTAAGTGTCAGAGACTCAAGGGGTCAGACCCCTTAAGTGCCGGAGACTCAAGGGGTCTGACCCCTAGCGGCGGCCGAGGCGGTACACCGGCCCGTTCAGCGACACCGCGTAGACGCGTCCGCGGCTGTCCTCGCCGAACGAGACGAGGCTGTTCACCTTCAGCCGGGTGGCGCTCGAGCTGGTCGCCGGGCGGCGCAGGTGCGCCAGGCGCAGGGTGCCGTCGCAGTAGTCGCCGTAGATGTAGCGCCCGGTCCAGCCGCGGCCGAGCGAGGGGTCGCGGATCACGTAGCCGCCGGTGATCGAGCAGAAGCCCTCGTTGTGCGTGTGCTGGAGCACCGGCGGAACGTGCCCCGGGGCGCCGCCGCTCTCGTAGCGGCTGCGGCCCTCGAAGCTGTCCCAGCCGAAGTTGTAGCCGCCTCGTGGCGCGCGACCGCCCGAGCGGCCCGGGACGAAGTCGATCTCCTCGATCTCGTTCTGACCCACGTCGCCGATGATGAGGCCGCCGCGGCGGCGGTCGAACGAGAAGCGGTACGGGTTGCGAAGGCCGTAGGCGTAGATCTCCGGGAGCGCACCCGAGCGGGCACGGAAGGGATTGCTCGACGCGACCGTGTAGCCGCCGTTCCGCTTCGGGTCGATCCGGATCAGCTTGCCGAGCATCCGACCCAGGTTCTGCGCATTCTCGTCCGGGTCGCCGCCGCCGCCACCGTCCCCGAAGCCCGCGTAGAGCATCCCGTCGGGACCGACCTGGAGCTGGCCGCCCTTGTGGTTGAAGCGGTGGTGGGGCACGCGGAGGACGGACCGGCGCGAGCTCGGATCGGCCCGGTTCGGCCTTCCGGGGGCGGTCCGGAACTGGTCGATCTGGATGAATCCCTGGCGGTCCGTGTAGTAGACCCAGAAGCGCTGCGAGCTCGCGTAGTCGCGCGGGAACGCCATCGATAGCAGGCCGCTCTCGCCGCCGGTCGTGACCCGGTCCGAGATGTCGAGGAACGGGCGCGCGAGCACGCGGCCGCGCCGGACGATCCGGATCCTGCCCGCGCGCTCGACCACGAACCGGCGCGCGTCGCCGCGCGGAGCGGTCAGGTAGGTCGGCTCGCGGAAGCGGCCGAGCAGCAGGAGCCGCACGCGGGCGCGGGCCGCGGGCTGCTGAGCGGGCACAGCCGGCCGCGCCGGCTCCGTGGCTTCGGCGGGCGTCGTCTCCCCGCTGTCGTCCGCGTAGTCGCCGTTGCAGCCGGCGAGCGCAAGCAACATCAGAACAGGGACGTACCGGCGCCTCACACAAGCTCAGTATGGCAACGCCGTCCTTCGTGTCTTGGACGCTACGCTTGACGCCTTCGGGCTGTGGCGCAGCCTGGTAGCGCGCTCCGTTCGGGTCGGAGAGGTCGCTGGTTCAAATCCAGTCAGCCCGATTTCCGCGCCACGTCGCGACTACGATTAGGCGGGGCTCATCTTCATCCGGACGGTGCTGCCCGCGACTGATGAGCGCACCTGGACCAGGTCGCAGACCAGGTTGACCAGCCAGACGCCGTGCCCGCCGACCTGCCCGACGGCGGGCTCCTCGCGCCCGACCAGCGGATGGACGATGTGGCCGCGGTCGCGGACCTCGCACACGAGCCCGTCGGGCTCGTCCCAGATGCGCAGGGCGCCGTTGTCGCGCGCGTGGTGGAGGCTGTTCGAGAGGACCTCGTTTACGGCCAGGGCGAGGTCGTCGGCGCGCTCGCCGAGGCCTGCGTCCTGCGCCCGCCGGCGCACCAGCCCGCGCGCTTCGCGAAGGGCGTCGACCGTGACGCTCAGCTCGTCAGCCCCGGGAGGCGGCTCGGGGAGCGGCTCTGAGAAGCCCGCCGCGACCATGTCGATGCCGCGGTAGTCGACGCACGGCTCCGGGTCGCCGTCGTTCGAGACGAGCGGGTGGCTGCGGCGCGCCTCCGCGATCACCTCGCCGGGCAGAGCGGAGCTGTCGTACGGGCAGACCAGCCGGAACGAGTCGGCTCCCGCGAACGCGAGGTTGATGAGCGACTCGTGCAGCTGGCATTCCGCCATCTCGTCGGGGTTGCGGTCCGCCCAGATCGGCTCGCCGATGCCGCGCATGCCGCCGCTGCCGTCGTCCGAGCCGTGGTCGGCCACGAACCGACCCCACGCCGGGATGATGCGTGCCGGGTTGCGGCCGATGACCTCCATGTCGGCGAAGTGCACGTCCTCCGCCCGCTCACCGAGCGCCTGCCGCAGTAGCTCGAGCTTCGCCTGCCCGACCATCACGAGGACGGGCTCGCCGAGCTCGAGGCCTTCCTCGACGAAGTTGCTGCAGCGGTCGACGAACTCGCCCTCGCCGTCGTAGAGAAGCGCCTCGTGGTGGAAGGTCGAGGCAGATGTCATCGCGGCGCCCACACCTAACCTCTACCCGGCGATTGCGTTGTAATACCGCACCGCCAAACCCGTGAGCAGCGTCTCGAAGCAGGACTCGAGCGTCATTTCGTTCTCGTCCGCGTAGGAGCGAAGGCCGGCGGCCGCGATGGCGTCGGACTGGGCGATCACGTCGTCCACCAGGTCCGGGTGCTGGTCGCAGAAGTAGGCCCCCATCGAGTAGAGGCTCGTGTCCATCAGCGACTCGAGGAAGGGATCGTCCCCGACGCTCGCCGGGCTGCGCTTCGGCGCCACGGCGGGGCAGGTTACCCGGCGGGCGCGCTAGGGCAGGGGTGGGAGAGCGTCCGTGGCTGTGTCAGTCGTCTGGTCGACGAGCGGCACGCCCGTCGGCGGGACCTGCACCTCGGGGAGCGCGCCACCGGTCTCCTGCGGCGCCGTCACCCCGGGTAGCTCCGGCACCGACGGGTCGATTCCGTCCGGCGACGGCAGCGTGGGCGTAGAGGACGTGTCCGGGAGCGACGGAAGTGAGCTCGTGGGGCTGGACGGCCCGGACTGGGACCCGCCTGAGGGGGCCTGCGGCGTGGATCCGCCACTCGACGTCTCGGAGGACCCGTCTGAACCGCCGGCGCGGCCCCCTGCCGGGCCGGCTTTCCGCCCGGACGCCCGGCGCGCTCCGGCACGCTCCCCGTCCGTGGCGGGCCTGGCTGTGCCGCGCTGCGATTCCCCTCTCACCACCGTGGAGTGCTCGGCCGCGTGACGGTCACCCCCAGCCGTCGCACGGTCCCCCCGGAGCGCTCCACCCGAAAGCGCCACGCCTCCTGCACCCACCAGCGCGGCCGCGGCCACGAGAGCCGCGGCGCGTTCCGCCAGCGGGGCTGCATTCGCGCCCGTCGAGAACAGCCCTGTGATGCCGCCGCCGTCGCCGCCTGAGCGCCGGAAGAACCATGGGATCGGCAGGAACGCCGCCGCCTTCTTGCGCAGCGCGCCGAGCGTGGACAGCGGCTCGATCCCGAGCTCGCGCGCGCGCCTGCGGCAGCTGTGACAGCGCTTCGCATGGCGTGCGAGGCGGTGCTCCTCGGCACCGCGCTGGGTGCCGGCCACCATGCGCGCCATCGTGGCCCGCATCGCCTCGCAGCGGCGTCCCTCGGAGAGCTCGGTGTACTCGCTCTCGAGCCGGCGGCGAGCGCGGAACAGCGCGCTCTCCACGGCCGGCCTGGTGAGGTCGAGCTTCTCGCCGATCTCGCGGTAGGACATTCCCTCAAGCTCGCGCATGACGAGCACGCGCGTGTGAACGTCGGAGAGCTCGTCGAACGCACCCTGGAGGTGGGTCAGCCGCTCCTTGGTGATGAGCGCCGAGTCGGGTGCGCCATCGAGGCCGACGAGCCTGTGGCGGTCGGACGCGCGGAGCCCGTTGTCCGCATCCATCGAGACCTCGACCGCGTGGCTGTTCCGCCGGTACGAGTCGATCGCCGCGTTCCGGGCGATCTGGTAGATCCACGGCTTGAAGTTGATCTCCGTGTCGGTGGCCCGCATTCGCCGCAGGGCCGAGAGGAAGGCGTCCTGGGCCACGTCCTCGGCGCGCGCGTCGTCGTGCAGCATGCTGCGCACGAAGCCTGCGATGCGGCCGTGGTAGCGCCGGTAGAGCTCCTCGAAGGCCGTGTCGTCGCCGTCACGGACGGCGTCCACAAGCGCGCAGTCGGCGGCGTCGGTACCTGCTGTGGCGATCAAGAAAGCATCCCTGCGAAAACGCTTGAGTCCCGCTGATGTACCCCGCTTAAGGGCATTCTAAATATCGTCCGGCACGAATGGCGCAGTTAAAGGAAGTCATCTCGTACCTGGACGAGCTACTCGAGATCCAGGATTTCCAGGACTACGGCCCAAATGGGTTACAGGTCCCGGGCTCGGGGGAGCTTAGCGTCGTTATCACAGGTGTCTCGGCGCATCGCGAGCTCATCGAACATGCGGCCAGGGCGGGCGCCCAGCTCGTGGTCGCCCACCACGGCCTGTTCTGGGACTTCCACCCCCGCGCGATCTCGCCCGCCATGAAGGAGCGGCTGCGTGTGCTGTTCGACAACGACATCTCGCTGGCGGGCTACCACCTCCCGCTCGACGCGCACCCCGAGGTGGGCAACAACGCCCTGATCTGCGCGGCGCTCGGGCTCGAGCGCGGCGAGCCGTTCGGCGAGCACCGCGGTCGCAGCATCGGCTTCGTCGGCCGCTCGGCAGACGGGATCCCGTTCGACGACCTCCGCAGCCGCTGCGCGGCGGCCTTCGGCCAGGAGCCGTTCACCTGGGACGCGGGACCCGAGCTCGTGCACAGCGTCGGGATCGTCTCGGGCGCCGCGGCGTCGAGCTTCGGGGAGGCGATCACGCTCGGGCTCGACGCGTTCCTCACCGGCGAGCCGACGGAGCACGTGATGGCCGACGCGCGCGAGAGCGGCACGCACTTCATCGCGGCCGGCCACTACGCCACCGAGACCTTCGGCGTACGCCGGCTCGGCGAGCTCCTGGCCGAGCGCTTCGGCGTCGAGCACCGCTTCGCCCACATCCCGAACCCGATCTAACTCCGCAGTTTGCGGTAATTCGGTTGCGCCGACCGGCACAGTCGTTAACCTCAGGTACACGCTGTGCAAAGCGACGAGGAGGACTTAGATACATGGCGATCCACCTGACGCCCACCGAGCTCGGCCGCGAGGCTGGCATGCACCGCAGGGAAGTCATCTCGCGGTGTATGGAGATGGGCGTACCGATCTTCCAGGGACGGATCGACAAGACGCTGTTCCTCTGCAGCCTCAAGGAGGCAAACCAGAAGCGGGAGCTCGCCAAGGCGTAGCTCAGGGAGTCGGCCGTAAGGCAAGCACCGGGCGGTGCCCGGTGCGCAGCGACCGCTTATAGACTCCCAGCGCATGGAAGCTGTCACGGCCGGCGCGATCGGCGCCCAGGGCACCGGTTCGAAGACCATCGCCGACCTGCTGCCGCTTGCCGTCAAGAAGTAC
Organism: Actinomycetota bacterium; assembly: GCA_046726915.1. Classification (GTDB taxonomy): domain Bacteria; phylum Actinomycetota; class Thermoleophilia; order Solirubrobacterales; family Thermoleophilaceae; genus JACVRW01. The sequence goes on along the minus strand of JBKPBS010000048.1, from coordinate 27,854 downwards.
GGCGACAAGCCCGCCCAGCGCTACAAGGTGGGTGACGACTGGGTCGACGCCTCCTATATCGAGCTCGGCGAGGTGGTCAAGGAAGTCGCGCTGGGCCTGGTCGACCTCGGCATCCAGCCGGGCGACAAGGTCTCGATCCTCGCCCACACGCGTCCCGAGTGGACGTACGCCTGCTTCGGCATCCTCACCGCCGGCGGCACGCTCGTCACGATCTACCAGACGAACTCGCCCGAGGAGTGCCAGTACGTGCTCGAGCACTCCGACTCACGCGCGGTCTTCGTCGAGGACGGCGACCAGCTCGCGAAGGTTCGCGAGGTCGAGGACCGCTGCCCCGAGCTCGAGCACGTCGTCGTCGTGGACCCGGGCGGCGCGGACGTTGGCGACGCCCTGTCGCTCGACCAGCTCCGCGAGCGCGGGCGCGGCCGTGACGAGTCCGAGTGGGAGGCGCGCTACCAGGCCGTCACCCCGGACGACATCTGCCTCTACATCTACACCTCGGGCACGACCGGCCCGCCGAAGGGCTGCCTTCTCTCGCACGCCAACTACCGCGCGATCACCGACGCCGTGGTCGAGCAGACGCCGCTCGTCGAGGGTGACTCGTCCTACCTCTTCCTCCCGCTCGCCCACGCGTTCGCGATCCTGATCCAGTTCGCCACGTTCGAGCTCGGCGCGGCGCTCGCCTACTGGTCGCGCGACCCGAAGATGATCATCGCGGACATCACCCAGGTGAAACCGACCTTCTTCCCGTCGGTGCCGCGGATGTTCGAGAAGATCTACACGCTCGCCACCTCGAACATCGAGGACAAGGAGGGGCTGCGAAAGGCCGTGCAGGTCGGCGTGAAGGTGCGCATGATGCGCGAGGCCGGCGAGGAGGTCCCCGAGGAGCTCCAGCAGGCGTTCGACCAGGCCGAGGAGAAGCTCTTCAAGAACGTGCGCGGGCTGTTCGGCACCAACATGCGCGAGTGCGTGACCGGCGCGGCGCCGATCGCCTCCGAGATCCTGGAGTTCTTCTACGCGTCGGGCGTGCCCGTGATGGAGGGCTACGGGATGACCGAGACCTCCACGAGCGCGACGGTCAACCGCCCGGAGGGGAACAACTTCCGCTTCGGCTCGGTCGGCAGGCCCCAGAAGGATGTTGAGATCCGGATCGCGGACGACGGCGAGGTCCTGATCAAGGGTCCGAACATCTTCCAGGGCTACTACAAGAACGACGACGCCACGAAGGAGACGCTCGAGGACGGCTGGCTCCACACCGGCGACCTGGGGCGGCTTGACGAGGACGGCTTCCTCTACATCACCGGCCGCAAGAAGGACATCATCATCACGGCCGGCGGCAAGAACATCACCCCGGCCAACCTCGAGAACGGCCTGAAGCAGAACCGCTGGATCTCGCAGGCCGTGGTGGTGGGCGACCGGCGGCCGTACCTGATCGCGCTCGTGACGCTCGATCCCGAGGAGGCGCCGGCGCTCGCCGAGCAGCTCGGGACAGGCGACGCGTCGCTCCCGGCGCTCGCCGCGAGCCACGAGGTGCGCGCCGAGGTGCAGAAGGCGATCGACGAAGTGAACTCGCACGTCGGTCCGGTGGAGCAGATCAAGCGCTTCGAGATCCTGGACCACGACCTTTCGCAGGAGACCGGCGAGCTGACGCCCACGCTGAAGGTGAAGCGGAACGTGGTCCACGAGAAGTTCGCGGACGTGGTGGACCGCGTCTACGCAGCGCCGCGCTAGCTAGCCTCTCGTCGGTTGGCAAGCAACGACCCAACCGACACCGGCGGACTATTCATCGGGCGCCGCCCGGGCACGGCGCCGGTGCGCTACCGCGCCGTCGAGCCGAGCTCTGAGCGGCGCCGCCGCGCTGACGCGCTGCTCGCGCACGCGCTGCTCGCCATCGAGCTTGTGCTGTGCCTGACGCTGTTCGGCCCGCAGCCGCTCGGCTGGCTGTGGGTCGGCTCCCAGGTCGACTACCTCACCGGCTACGTCACGGCGGGCATAGGCACGGTCATGATCGGCTGCCTCGCGTCGCTCATGCTCACGATGGCGCTGGCGAAGCGGGTCGACCACGCCTGGAAGCTGGTGCGGCGCGCGGCCGGCCACCGCCAGGAGCGCGGTGCGCTCGAGCGGATCTTCGCCATGAGCGTGGGGGTCGCGCTCGTGCTCTTCGCGATTTGGTTCTTCGTGATCCAGGGGCCGGGGCCGACCCTCGCTCCCGGCTCTTAGTGTGGGCTTTCGCGACTACTACAGGCAGTTCGACGACATCGACGAGGCGAAGCTGAACCTGGAGCGGCGCGAGCGCAGGCGCCGCGAGAAGGCGGCCGCGCTCGAGCGCGCACCCGACATCGACCTGTCGGGCACCGAATGGCCCGACCTGCCGCACTCGGAGATCGTGAACGCGGCGATCGCCCGCGCGCGCGGCTTCGTGCAGCGCTACCCGGACCGCCACGCGACGACCACCCGCCGCCTCCTCGCGGAGCGGCACGGGCTGTCGCCCGACCAGATCGCGCTGGGGAACGGCGCCGCCGAGCTGCTCCAGTCCGCCGCCCTGGCGCTGCTGTCGCCGGGCGACGAGCTGGTGATGCCATGGCCGTCGTATCCGCTCTATCCGCTGATGGCGGCGCACGCCGGCGCGACGCCCGTGTCGGTGGAGGATCAGGACCTTGCCGCCGCCGTCACGGAGCGCACCCGTGCGGCTGTCATCTGCAACCCGAACGACCCCACCGGGACGTACACCACCAGCGAGGATCTCGGTGCCCTGCTGTCGTCGCTGCCGGAGCACGTCCACGTCCTCCTTGACGAGGCCCTCGTCCACTTCCAGGACATCGAGGACGTGGACGCCTGCCTCCGGCTGGTGGACGCCTTCCCGCGGCTGCTCGTCTTTCGAACCTTCTCGAAGATCTACGGCCTCTCCGGGCTGCGCGCGGGATACGCGGTCGGGTCCGACTCGCGGCTGCTTGCGGCGGTGGCTCCTGTGCTCGGCATCAATGCACTCAGCCAGGCCGCCGTGGAGTACGCGCTCCGGAGCGGCGACGGCGAGATCGACCGCCGCCGCCACGCTGTCGCGCGCGAGCGCACGGTGCTCAGCGAGCAGCTGCGTGAGCTTGGCGTCGACGTCACGGAGAGCCAGGCCAACTTCCTCTGGATTCGCGTTCGCGAGCTGAGTGGTGACCAGCTCGCGAACGGACTTCGCAAGCAGGGCGTGATCGTCGCCCCCGGCGGCCCGCTCGGGGAGGACCACCACATCCGCGCGGCGGTTCGAGACGAAGCCGCCTCGAACCGCCTGCTACGAGCGATCCAGAACGTGCTCTAGACGGGAACCGGGGCGGGCCGCGGCTCCTCTACGGTTGGCTCATCTGTGGTCGGGGGTTGGGTGGGCGGCGCCGGCGTGTGGTCCTCGTCCTCGCCACCGATCCGCGGCAGCCATTCGAGCCAGCTCGGCAGGTACCAGTTCCAGTCGCCGAGCAGCTTCATAGCCGCCGGAAGCAGCACGCCGCGAATGATCGTCGCGTCGATGAGGATGGCGACCGCGAGGCCCACCCCCAGCTCCTTGAAGTCGATGAAGCTGAGCGTGACGAATACGAGGAACACCCCCACCATCACGGCGGCGGCACTTGTCACCGTCCCCGCGGTCGTCGCTATGCCCTGCTTCACGGCCTCGTCGGTGCTCATGCCGCGGTCGTAGAGCTCCCTGACCCGCGACAGGATGAACACGTGGTAGTCCATCGACAGCCCGAACAGCACCACGAACAGGAACAGCGGCAGCCAGTTCGTGACTCCGCCATTCGAGGTGAAGCCAATCAGGCTCTCGCCGTTGCCGTTCTGGAACACCAGCACGAGCACGCCGTAGGCGGCGCCCACGGACAGCAGGTTCAGCAGGATCGCCTTGATCGGGATCACGATCGAGCGGAACGTGACGAGCATCAGCAGGAACGCGAGCCCGAACACGAACGCGAAGATCAGCGGCAGCCGAGTCTCGAGGTTGCTAGCGAAGTCCTCCGAGGCGGCCGCGTCTCCCGTCACATTGACCGTCGCCCCGTCGACCGCGCCCACCGTGGCGGGGACGATGTCATCTCGGAGCTTGTTGAGCGCATCGACCGATGCCTGGTCGGTTCCGCTGCCGATCGTCGGGATGTTGATCTGCGCAACGGTCTCGTCCTTGCTCTCGATGAGCTCGGTGCCGGGCCTGAACAGGCCGGGGAACTTGTCCACCCGATTGGTGAGCTCCGCAATCGCGGTCGTCGGGGCTCCGGCTCGGACGTTCGGGACTTCCATGACCACGGTGGCGGTCACGCCCTCGGCCGGGAAAATCTTCTTCACCTTGTTGTAGGTCTGGATCACCGGGAGGTCGCCCGGAAGCTCGTCGAGGTCGGTGTTGACGCTCTTCATGCCGAGCGCCGGGATCGCGAGGGCCACCAGAAGACCGCCCGCGAGCACGATGGAGATGCCCGGACGCCGCATGACGGCGCCGGTGAGCGATGACCAGAAGCGGGACTCTCCTACCCCGCGCCGCCTGGTGCCAAGGATCGGGACACGGCCCTTCTCGACGCGGTCGCCGAGCCAGCTGAGCATCGCGGGCAGGACCGTAAGTGAGGCGAACACCGCCACGGCGACGACGATGATCGTGCCCTCGGCGAACGAGATGAACGACTTGTCGCCGCTGATCAGCATTCCGGCCATCGCCACCATCACGGTGGCGCCGGAGATCAGCACGGCGCGGCCCGAGGTCGCGGCTGCCGCCTCGAGCGCCGCGGTCTCGCTGCGTCCGGCGGCCCGCTCCTCCCGCTCCCGCTTGAGGTAGAAGAGCGAGTAGTCCACGCCCACCGCGAGGCCGATCAGCAGGATCACCGCCGGCAGGTTGTCGTCGACGGGGATGATCCCGCTCGGCAGGGCCACCAGCCCGAGAGCGGCCATGACGGAGCTCAGCCCGATCCACAGCGGCACTCCGGCCGCCACGAGCGTCCCGAAGGTGATCAGGAGCAGGATGAGGGTTACCGGCAGGGAGAGAAGGCCCGCGCTCTTCAGGTCGTCGGTGATCGTTGCGTTGACCGCCTTGGCCCCGCTCGCGCTGCCGAACTGCTCGACGGCGAGGGCGGGATGGCGCTTCTGCGCCGCGGCTACCGCCGCGAGTATGGGATCGATCCGCTCCTTCGCCTCGACCGAGTCTCCGGCCACGTCGAAGTTCACGAGGGCCGCGTGGCCGTCCTTGGACACAGCGCTTTCGCCGCTGAGTGGCGACTGCACGTTCTGGACGTACGGGATCTTCGGCAGGCTCCGCGTCACGTCCTGGACGGCGGCCCGGAACTGCGGATCCTCGATGGTGAGCTTGTCGCTCTGGATGAACACGACCTCCGACTGAGGACGAAGCCCGGCGCGGTCGAGAGCCGCCTCGGCATCATGGGATTCGCCGTTGTAGCCGTCTACGTCGGAGATCGGCGTCGATCCCAGCGCGGTCCCGATGGCCAAAGCGGAAATCGCGAACACAAGCCAGCCCCAGAAGGCCTTCTTCCGGTGCTTGCTGCTCCAGCGCGCCATCCTGGCGGCCAGATTGTGTGAGGAGGGGTGCGGGTCCATTGCGTTCCTTCTGTTGGTGATGCTTCAGGCGGTGAGGCCTGCGGGCAGTTCGAACCAGACGCAGGTGCCGGCGCGGGCGGGGCAGACCCCCCAGCGCTCTGCGACCCGATCGACCAGGAAGAGGCCCCAGCCGCCGGAGGCGTCGCTCGTGGGCGGCGCCGGCGGTTCGAAGTCGGTCCCTGAGTCCACTACCTCCACGCGAATCCGGTCGGCTTGCCGCCGAAACTCGACCTGGAGGGGCCGGTCGTTCGCCGCGCCTCCGTGGCGCACGGCGTTGGGGACGAGCTCCGTCACAAGGAGCCAGACGTCGTCCTGCACCGACGGTGGGAGCGTCGGGTCCTTCGCTGCGATCGCACGCCGGGCGAGCCCGGGTGCGTCCGCAGCGCCACGCAGGGCAACTGCGAAGCCCGAGCTCATCGGCGTACGACGATCGCCAGCGGAGCGAGGTAGCTGATCCAGCGCTCGCGCAGCTCGATGTACTCATCGGGCAGCCCGCCGGACAGGTCCTCCGCCTCGGAGAGCGATTCGAGCGACTGCTCGAAGTTTCCGGCGAGGGCCTGAGCCTCGGCTTCATCGAAGGCCGCCTCGATACGCGCCTCGTGACTTGCCTCACGAGCAATGCGCGCGTCCCACAGCAACATCCTCGGCTCCTAACGACTTGGGGGCCGCCGACCTGAAGAGGTCGGCCGTTCTGGCCGACCGAGTGCTTGGGCCGGATAAAGCGATTCGCCGGGCGCTTGAGGCGGACCGCAGGGTCAGCGTACCACTCGGGTCGAGCCCGGCGTAGACTCGGGTACTCCTAGAAGGAATGACGGGTCGCGAGACAGACCATCTCCGCGTGCTGATCGCCAACGAAAGGCGTGACCGGCTCGCCCTCGTCGCGCCAATAGTCGCCGCGCTTGGACACGAGGTGATCGCGCGCGAGATCGACGTGGACGAGGTCGGGCCCGTGACGGCGCGGGAGCGGCCGGACGTCGCGCTCGTGGGGCTGGGCGAGAGCTCCGAGCACGCGCTTGTCCTGATCGAGAAGATCGTCCAGGAGGCCTCGTGCCCGGTGATCCTGCTCATCCATGAGCCGAACCCACGCTTCGTCCGAGAGGCCTCGAAGCGGGGCATCTTCGCCTACATCACCGACGCCGAAAGCGAGGAGGGGCCCGAGTGGCAGAGCTCGATCGACATCGTGCTGCGCCGCTTCAGCGAGTACCACGACCTCGAGGGCGCGTTCGGGCGGCGCGCGGTCACTGAGCGCGCCAAGGGGATCCTGATGGAGCGCCACTCGGTCGCCGAGGAAGCGGCCTTCGAGCTGCTCCGGACGCACGCTCGCTCGAGCAATCGCAAGCTCGTCGACGTCGCAAACGCGGTCGTCGACGGGCACGCGCTGCTGCCGAAGCAGTCGAGCTAGGCCTGGCCGGACTGGCGCAATAGCGCGCCCGTCGTCTGCTCCAGGATGCGGCGCCAGGCTGCCGTCTTCTCGCGCTCCTCGGCGACCTTCTTCACGACCTTGCGGACGCGGGTCGCGGAGATGTCGATTCCGTGCTTGGCGCAGGTGGCCTTGAGCTCGTCGTAGTCCTGCGCCAGCTTCAGCGTCACCGACTCGAAGCCGTGGCGGGCGATCTCCACGCGGCGGGTGAAGTTGAGGATGTTCGTCTCGAACATCAGCTCGTCGTTCGGGTCGGGCTCGATCAGGATGATGTCCACGCCCGGATACTTCTCGCGCCAGTGTCCGACCGCCTCGTGGAGGCGCTGGTGGGCCAGCAGCTTGAACGCCTGGTAGCCGATCTGGGGGAAGCCCATGTCGGCCACCCGGCGCACGCGGCTGCCGAGCATGGTCGGGATCACCTTCTGGAAGTCGTTCACGTAGGGCACCAGCGGGTTCACCACGATCACGAACTTGGCGCCGGCCTCGACGGCGATGTCCACGTTCGTCGTCGAGCGAAGTCCGCCGTCCACGAGGTGCCGGCCCTTGATCTCGACCGGCTTGTAGACCATCGGCAGCGCCGACGAGGCGGCGACCGCGCGCGAGATCGGCACGTCGTCCCATTCGGGCCCGCCCATCACGATCCGCTCGCAGGTGTCGAGGTCCGTGGCCGTGAGGAAGAGCTCGTGCTCGAGCAGGCGAAAGTCGTTCACGCGGTCGGGGTCGCCCAGGACCGTCTCCAGGTACTCCTGGATGCCGCGGCCGTCGTAGAGGCCCGACGGGAGCGCCTCGGCGATGCCTACCGCCAGGTCGATCACCGACGTGGAGCGGATCTGGCCGAGCAGGTTGCGCGCCAGGCCGAGCATCTTCAGCGGCATCAGCGCGCCGGCCCGCGCGAACTCGAGCGCGTTTGGCCGCATCAGCGTGCTGCGGTCCACGTCCCTGAACGGCGTCGGCACCTGCTGGTTGACCACCCGCATCATCTCCTCGGGGGTCACGCCGTTGGCCGTGAGCGCGGCGACGAAAGAGCCGGCGCTGGTGCCCACGTAGACGTCGAACTGGTTCACGGTGCGGTTCACCGCGAGCAGGTCGAGCGCACGCAGGGCGCCGATCTCGTAGACGCCGCCGGTGAAGCCGCCGCCCCCGAGCACCAGCGCGGTGCGCGAGCGGCGCGGCCTGCGGCGCTTCGGCTTCCCTACGGTCTTCCGGTCCTTTTGGGACGGCTTCTCGAGCCGGACAACCTCACCCATGCGCGTGGAGTATGACCGCTCCGGACCCATCGCTAGCGTGTTCTGCGCCCTTGATGCGCCGTATTTGCCTGCTCTGCCTGGCCCTGCTCGCCCTGCTGCCCGCCGCCGCGGCCGCTCAGGACCAGGCCCTCATGGTGAAGCGGCTCACCGGCCAGATGCGGTTCGCCGGGACCTATTCCGGCGCCTACGTGGTGAACGTCAGCGGGGACCGGCCGCGGACGGTGTTCCGCTGGCGGGAGCACACCCCGCGGATCCTCGCCTCCAATACCAAGCTGTTCATCACGACTGCCGCGCTGGCCCGCTTCGGCAGGGAGGGCACGCTCGGCACCGAGGTGCTGGGCACGGGCGAGCTCGATGTCGAGGGCGCCTATCACGGCAACCTCTACCTTCGCGGCGGCGGCGACCCGACCTTCGGGAGCCGCCGCTTCACGAAGAGGTCGTACGGCGACGGCGCGACCGTCCAGGACCTCGCCGAGCTGCTCGACGACGCCGGCATCCAAAGCGTCACGGGCCGCGTGTACGGGGACGAATCGGCCTTCGACTCGCTGCGCGGCGGCCCGGACTCCGGCTACGGCGTGTCGATCTGGGTCGGCCCGCTGAGCGCCCTGTCCTACAACCGCGGCCTATTCACCGAGGGCGGCCGCGGCTTCCAGGCGAACCCGCCGGCCTTCGCCGCCGCGCGCCTCGATGACGCGCTCGAGGCGCGCGACATCCCGGTGCGGCTGAAGCCGCGCGCCGGCCTGACGCCGGCCGGCGCGACCGTCCTCGCGAGCGTCGAGTCGCCTCCGATGGAGCGCCTGCTCCGGCTCACCAACAAGCCCTCGGACAACTTCTTCGCCGAGACCCTGCTGAAGGACCTCGCGCACATTGCCGGCGGCGTGGGTACGACGGCCCGCGGCGCCCGGGTCGCGACCTCCTTCGCGCGGGCCCTCGGGGCACGCCCCAGGCTGGTGGACGGGTCGGGCCTCTCGCGCGGCAACCGCGCGTCACCGTTCAGCGTGGTCCGGCTGCTCTCCGCGATGTACGGGCGCGACGACTACGACCCGTTCGTCGACTCGCTCGCGATCGCGGGCCAGGACGGCACGCTGTTCGACCGCATGCGCCGCGGCGCGGCCCGATACCGCTGCCGCGGCAAGACCGGCACGCTTTCGAACGTGAGCGCCCTGTCCGGCTACTGCGAGGCGGAGAGCGGCGACAACTACGCCTACTCGATCCTCATGAACGGCGTGTACCCCCTGAGCGCCCGCCGGCTGCAGGACCGCATGCTGCAGGCGATCGCGAAGCTCGGCTAGGCCGCCTCGGCGAACTCGCCCACCTGGGCGAGCCAGTCGGACATCTCGGGCATGTCGAACATCTCGCTCGCCGCGGCCTCGGCGCCCTCGCGGCTGTCCCAGAAGGACAGCTGGAGCCACTGGCCGTCACCCACTGGCGCGACCTGCATCTTGCGGAGCCCGGGGTAGCGTCTCCTGAGCGCCCGGACAAGCGGGCCCCCCCGGCGGACCAGTGCCGCGACGTGCTTCGGGTGCGCCCGAAAACTCGCTAGTTCCAGCACATACACACTTGATTGATCCCCGCGCCACCGAAGCGGAAACCCAACTAGGCGTCAACGCAGCAGTGCGAGCAGGCCGTCCTCGTCGAGGATCTCGGTGCCGAGCTCCTGCGCCTTCGTGAGCTTCGTGCCCGGATCCGCGCCGGCCACCAGGTAGTCGGTCTTCTTCGACACGGAGCCCGTGACCTTGCCGCCCGCGGCCTCGATCCGCTGCGTGGCGTCCTCGCGCGTGAGGTTCGGCAGCGTGCCGGTGAGCACGAGCGTCTTGCCGACCAGCGGCCCCTCCGCCGGCGCCGCGGGCCTCTCCTCCTCCATCCTCAGCCCGTACTCCCTGAACCGCTGGATCAGCTCGCGCGTCCGGTCCTCGGCGAGCGTCTCGACGATCGTGCGGGCCATGATCGGGCCGATGCCCTCGACCTCGACAAGTTGCTCCTCCGAAGCTCCCAACAGGTCCTTCATCGATCTCAGATGCCGCGCGAGGTTCCGAGCATTGACATAGCCCACCCCCGGAATTCCCAGTCCGTAGAGCACTCGTTCGAAGGGCTGCCCCTTGGAGGCCTCGATCGCCTCGACCAGGTTGTGAGCGGAGATCTCGCCAAAGCCCTCGAGCTCCGACAGGCGCTCGGGGGTCAGCGCGTAGAGGTCGGCTGAGTCGGCAATCAGGTTCTCGGACAGGAAACGACGGACGTTCTCCTCACCCAGGCCGTCTATGTCCATGGCACCGACGAAATGCTTCACCGCCTGGAACACCTGGCCCGGGCAGCCCGCCCTGTTCGGGCAGATCGTCCAGACGCTTCCTTCGGGTTTGACGGTTGGCGTGTCGCACGCGGGGCAGCGGTCGGGCGGCGAGGGTGGCGGATTTCGCTTCTTCGCCTTCTGCGCCTTCGCCGTGGGCGAGACCACCTGCGGGATCACGTCGCCCGCCCGCATCACGATCACCTCATCGCCGTCGCGCACGTCCTTGCGGAGCAGGTCCTCCTCGTTGTGGAGCGTCGCCAGCTTCACGATCACGCCGGAGACCTGCACAGGCTCGAGCACCGCGAACGGCACCATGTGCCCGGTGCGGCCCACGTTCCAGGCCACCTGCTGGAGCGTCGTGGTGGCGGTCGTGGGCGGGAACTTCCACGCGATCGCCCCGCGCGGCTCACGGCCCACCACGCCGAGCTGCCGCTGAAGGTCGAGGTCGTCGACCTTCACGACCACTCCGTCGATCTCGAAGTCGAGCCGGTCGCGGCGCTCCTGCCAGGCGTTGCACGCGGCGACCACCTCGTCGACCGTGTCGTGCACCTCCACGTCCGGGTTCACGCGGAAGCCGTGGTCGCGCAGCCAGTCGAGCCACTCGTGGTGGGTGTCGAATTCGAGCCCCTCGACTTCGCCGATGGTGTAGCACCACATCGACAGCGGCCGCGACGCGGCCAGCGCAGGGTCGAGCTGCCGGATCGAGCCGGCCGCGGAGTTGCGCGGGTTCATGAAGGTCGGCTCGCCCGCCGCGGCGCGCTGCTCGTTGAGGCGGGCGAACGCGGCCAGCGGCATGTAGATCTCGCCGCGCACCTCCAGGAGCGCCGGCGCGTCCTCCACCCGCAGCGGGATCGCGCCGATCGTGCGGAGGTTCTGGGTCACCTCCTCGCCGACCTCGCCGTTCCCGCGAGTGGCGCCGCGCACCAGCACGCCGTCCTCGTACACGAGCGAGATCGCGAGCCCGTCGATCTTCGGCTCCGTCACGAACCGGACGTCGCCCATCTCCACGCCCTGGCGCGCCAGGTAGCGCTCGCTCCGCACCACCCAGGCGGCCAGCTCCTCCTCGTTGCGGGCGTTCGCGAGCGACAGCATCGGCTGCAGGTGCGGCACCTCCTCGAACTTGTCGAGCGGCTGCGCGCCCACGCGCTGCGTCGGCGAGTCGGGGGTGCGCAGCTCCGGGTGCTCGGCCTCGATGTCGCGCAGCTCGTTCAGCAGCGCGTCGTAGTCGGGGTCGGAGATCTCCGGGTCGTCGAGAACGTAGTAGCGGTGCCCGTGGTACTCGAGCTGCCGGCGCAGCTCGTCAGCCCGGCTCGCGACGTCAGTTGCGCTACTCAACGGCTTCCGTGGCGGGGCGCAGCAGCCGCTCGAGGTCGAACCCCGCGAGCTCCTCGACACCGGCCTGGTCGGTGAGGTCGAAGTGGATCGGCGTGACTGCGATGAGGCCCTCGGCGATCGCGGCGAAGTCGGTGCCGGCCTCGTGCTCGTAGCTCGGCTCCTCGCCGTAGAGGCGATAGCGCCGGCGGCCGCCCTCCTCCTCGGTCAGCTCCATCTTGTCGTTGTAGACGCGCTTGCCGAGCCGGCACGCGGATGCGCCCCTCACCTCGCCTCCCGGCCCGTTCACGTTCAAGAGCGTCCCGTCCGGCATCGGAACGTCGTCGAGCTCCTCGACGAGGCGCGCCACGAACGCGGCGAGCGGCGCGAACGCTCCTCCGCGAACGAGCGACACCGCGATCGCCGGAGTGCCGAGCATGATCCCCTCGAGCGCGGCCGCCACGGTGCCGGAGTAGGTGATGTCGTCGCCGAGGTTGGCGCCGTGGTTGATCCCGGACACGATGAGCTCGGGCGGCTCCTCGATCAGGCCGAGCGCGGCAAAGCGGACGCAGTCCACCGGGGTGCCATCGGTGGCGAAGCCGCTGGTGCCGTCGCCGAACTCGACCTCCTCGACCCAGATCGGGTCGCGGAGCGTGACCGCGCGGCCCGTCGCGCTTCGGTTCGAGTCCGGCGCGATGACCTCCAGCTCCACGTCGGGCAGCTCGAGGAGAGCCCTCCGCATGGCGTTCAGGCCCGTGGCGGTGATGCCGTCGTCGTTGGTCAGAAGTACGCGCATCTCGGTCGGTTCCAGCCTACTCAGTAGGTCACTCGCTCCAGGTAAAGGCCGTGTGCAGGCGCAGTCGCCCCCGCCTCGCTGCGCGGGCGACCCTCGAGCAGCTCCAAGAACGCGCCGGGCTCGATGCCCGCGAGCATCGTGCCGACGAGGATCCGGACCATGTGGCGCATGAAGGTGTCCGCCTCGATCCAGAAGGCGAACACGTGCTCTGACTCCTCGACCCACTCGGCGCGCAGCACGTCGCGCTCGAAGCGCACATGATCGCTCTCGGTCGGCGTGAACGCCGTGAAGTCGTGGGTGCCCGCGAGCGCGGCCGCGCAGGCGTCGAGCGCGTCGCGGTCGAGCGGGCGCGGCCACCAGAACGCGCGGTTCCGCTCGAACGGGCTCGGCGCAGTGCGCGTATGGACGCGGTAGCGATAGGTGCGGGAACGGGCGTCGCGACGAGCGTCGAAGCCGTCGGGCGCCGCGTCGCTGGCCAGCACCGCCACGTCGGACGGCAGCAGCGCGTTCAGGTTCCGGATCGGCGCGGGGTCGCCCTCGTGGCTCGCCACCTGTCCGCGCGCGTGCACGCCGCGGTCGGTGCGGCCGGCTACGGTGAGGCTCAGCTCGCGACGCAGCGCCGTGACGAGCGCTCCCTCGACCGTCTCCTGCACGGTGCGCATGCCGGGCTGGCTCGCCCAACCGGCGAAGTCCGTGCCGTCGTACTCGAGCAGCAGGCGGGACGCCGCAGCGGAAGCTCGGCTTGCGGTGCGGCGATGACCGGTCAACCGCGCTTGCGGGCCACGATCAGCGTGTACTCGTTCTGCAGCTCGATCGGCCTGCTGTCGCCGGCCCAGCGGCGCGCCAGCTCGAGCGCCTCCGCCACGAGCGACTCCCAGCGCTCCGGAGGCAGGTTCTGCCTGGCGGCCACCCACGGCGGCGCGGAGGTGCCGAGCACCGCGACCAGCTCCTCGGGCGAGTCCGCGTGCCAGACGAGCGTGCGGACGTCGAGGTCGAAGCGGGCGGCCAGCCCGTCGAAGCGCTCGCGCACGTTCTCCTCGACCGACCATTCGTCGGACAGGGGCTGGTCGCCGGCCGGCGGGGCGTAGCTGCGGCCGAGCCTGAACAGCTCGGCGGAGAACCCCTCGGGCGTCCAAGCGGTCATCCCGACCGTCCCGCCCGGGAGCACCACCCGGAACAGCTCCTCGGCGACCACGCGCGGGCGCGGCGCGATCATCGCCCCGAACACCGAGCCGACGCAGTCGAAGCGGCCGTCCTCGAAGGGCAGCGCCTCGACATCAGCCTCGACCCACTCGATGTCGTAGCCCTCCTGCTGCGAGCGGGCACGTCCGCGCTCCACCATCCCGGGCGCGAGGTCCGACGCGACGACGCTCGCGCCCTCGCGCGCGCAGGCGAGCGCGAAGTTGCCGTCGCCCGCCGCGACATCGAGCACCTCCTGGCCGGCGGAGACGGCGCACGCGTCGGCGAGCGCCTCGGCGGCGGGTCGGAGCGCCTCGGAGAGCGCGCCGTAGTCGCCGAGCCCCCACATCCAGCGGTTGCGCTCCTTGATCGCGGCTACGTCCACCGAGCGAGCCTATCGGCATCGCCGCACCGCAAGCCAAGCTTGCGCTGCGGCGGTCAGAATGGCGGCCGTGAAGGTCTCCGCCAAGAGCGACTACGCGGTGCGGGCTCTGCTCGAGCTCGCGCAGGCGGGCGAGGGCCCCGTGAAGGGCGAGCGGCTCGCCCAGACCCAGGCAATCCCCCTGAAGTTCCTCGAGAACATCCTCATCGACCTGCGCCATGCGGGGATCGTGCGCTCGCAGCGCGGAGCCGAGGGCGGCTACTGGCTGGCGCGCTCGCCCGACAGCATCTCGGTCGGCGAGGTGATCCGCGCCGTGGACGGCCCGCTCGCCTCCGTGCGCGGCGAGGCGCCCGAAGACCTCGACTACGACGGCGCGGCGGAGCACCTCCAGACCGTCTGGATCGCGGTGCGCGCGAGCCTGCGCACGGTCGTCGACGAGCTGACATTGGCCGACGTGGTCGCGGGGCGGCTCCCAACCCGCCTGAAGCGCCTGATCGACGCCCCAGACGCCTGGTCGCGCCGCTGACGTGAGCCTGCTGCCGAGTCCGGAGATCCGCCGCGACGCGTACGGGCGCCTCGTGGAGCTCCTCGAACGCCACGTCGACGAGATCCGCGATCTCCGCGTTGCCCCGGCCGCGAGCTACGAGCAGCTGGAGGATCGGCTGCGCGGGTTCGACTTCGCGGAGCCGGTCCCCCTCGACGAGCTCCTGGACAGCTGCTGCGACCTGCTGCGCGAGGGCATAGTCCACACCTCGCACCCGCGCTACTTCGGGCTCTTCAATCCCACGCCCGCCTTCGCCGGCGTGCTCGCCGATGCGCTCGTCGCGGCCTTCAATCCCCAGCTGGCCGTGACCTCCCATGCTCCCGCCGCCGTTGCAATCGAGCGCCACGTCCTGTCGTTCCTCGCCGGCAGCCTCGGCCTCGAGGGGGCGACCGGCAGCTTCACGAGTGGCGGCGCGGAGGCGAACCTGACCGCCGTGCTGGTGGCGCTCGAGCGTCATTTCCCGGAGGCGGGCGAACGCGGACTCGCCTCGCTGGACGGCCGGCCGGCGATCTACGTCTCCACCGAGGCGCACGATTCGCTCGTCAAGGCCGCGCGGATCGCCGGCCTTGGACGCGCCGCTGTGCGCTCGGTTCCCGCGGGCGCCGACCTGCGCTTCGATGCCGAGGCCGTTCGCGCGGCGATCGAGCGCGACCGAGCCGCCGGCGAGCGTCCCTTCCTCGTCGTCGCCACGGCCGGAAGCACGGCTTCGGGAGTCATCGACCCGCTGTCGGAGATCGCGGATCTGTGCCGCGACCTCGGCGTCGACCTGCACGTCGACGCGGCATGGGCCGGCGCAATTGCGCTGTCGACGCGCCTGCGGCCGCTGCTCGAGGGAGTCGAGCGCGCCGACTCGGTGACGGTGGACGCCCACAAGTGGCTCTCCGCGCCGATGGCCGCCGGCGTGTTCCTCACCAGGCACGCCCACGATCTCACCAGCACCTTCCGGGTCGCCGCCGGCTACATGCCGAGCGCCGAGGCGTCCGACCCCTATCTGACGAGCGCCCAGTGGTCACGCCGCCTCATTGGCCTGAAGGTGTTCATGGCACTCGCGGCGGCCGGCCGCGACGGCTACGCGGCGCAGATAGAGCACGACTGCCGCCTGGGAGATCGCCTTCGCGAGCGGCTCCGTGGCGACGGCTGGCTCGTGGTCAACGAGACGCCGCTGCCGGTGGTCTGCTTCGTCCCGGAGCAGGAACCGCGGCAGGAGGGCGGCGACGACCGCCTCGCCGCAATCGCCCACCACGTGGAAGCCTCGGGCGGCGCGTGGATCTCGGTCGCGCAGCTCGGCGGCCGGCGCGCACTGCGGGCGTGCATCACGAGCCACCGCTCGACTGAGGCGGACGTGGACGCCCTCTGCGACCTCCTCGCCGCCGCTCGCGCTAGTTCTTCTTAATGCTGAGGGCGCCAGTCGGTAGCGTGGGGGCATGTCCTCGGACTGGCCTCCGCTGTCGTACGAAGGGTGGAGCGCCACCTGCGACACGCTCCACGCGCATACCCAGGTACTCGGGAAGCTGGCCGTGGCTCTCGCCCCGCCGGAGCCCCAGCTTCAGCACGCCGCGCTCCGTCTCACGGCACGCGGCTGGGAGACGCTTCCGCTGCCGGCGCCCGACGGCTCGGGGGCGCTCGTCGTCGCGCTCGACCTGCGGACCCACGAGGCGGTCGCCGAGCACAGCGATGGGCGCTCAGAGCGGGTCGCGCTCACGCCCGACCGCCCCGCGGGGGAGGTCACGCGCGAGCTGCTCGAGGCTGTGCGCCGCCTCGGCGGTGACGCGCGGATCGACCCGACGCCGCAGGAGGTCTCGTGGAGCGTGCCGCTCGACGAGGACGACGAGCACTCGACCTACGACGCCGATCAGGTGCGTTCCTACTTCCTGGGCGCGACCCGCGCCGCGCTCGTCCTCGCGGCGTTCCGCGCGCCCTATCGCGGGCGCTCGACTCAGGTGAACGCCTGGTGGGGCTCGTTCGACCTCGCTGTGAGCCTCTACTCGGGGGACCCCGCCGAACCGCCGTCGGACGACTTCATCATGCGCAACGCGATGGACGCGCAGGAGGTCGCCGTCGGCTGGTGGCCCGGCGACGCTCGCTATGACCCCGCCGCGTTCTACGCGTACGCGCACCCGGCGCCCGAGGGATTCGCCGAGGGCCGCGTGTCGCCGCCCGCGGCCCACTGGTCGCCCGAGCTCGGCCTGTTCGTGCTCGACTGGGACGATGTCCGCGCGAGCCCCGATCCGCACAACGCCGCGCTCGACTTCGTCCGCTCGGCCTTCCACCATGCCTGCGTGGTCTGCGACTGGGACCCGAGCCTCTTGGCGAGCGCGGAGGGCACCCCCCCACCCGTGGCCTGACCCAGTTCAGTCGCGCGCCTGCCGCACCATGACCAGGAAGGAGCCGGCGGCTACTCGCTGACCCCGGCGGCCTCGAGCGCCTGCTCCCAGCTGGTCACGTACTCGATCCGCACCATGATCCCGTCGCGGAACGTGGTGACCTGGTGGTACATCTCGGTCTCGATCTCCACCCCGCTGCCCTTGCCGCGCCCGAAATAGCGAAGCCGCACAGCCACGCGGTCGCCGGCGTCCACGAACTCCTGCGGGTCGAGCCTCAGCTCCTCCATCGTCTCGTCGAGGCTCTCCCAGAAGCGCCTGACCTCATCGGGGCCAACGCCGGAGTCCGACCGCTGGTGCGCGGGCAGCACCCACTGGACCTTGGGATCGAAGTACTTCATGGCGGCGTCGAAGTCACGCCGGTTGTAGGCCTCGATGTAGTCCCTTGTCTTGTCGACGTTCTCCTGCGACATAGCCCGCGCAGTATCGCGCTCGCAGGCGCTTTAGGACTTCGCGGGCAGCGAGCGCGCGTACGCGACGCCGCGCTTGACCCACGGAGCGAGCTGGCGCTTGGTTCGCACGCCGTCGGCGTCGACCCGTAGCCAGCCCTTCATCTCGCGACCCCGCATCTCGAAGGGCCGCGCGTGGGGCTTTGCGACAAGGGCGTCCGTCTCCTCGGGGTCCACCCGCACCATCAGGCCGCCCTGACCACTGGCGGCGACGGACATGTTCCCGCCGACCAGAAAGGCGAGCCCGCCGAACATCCGCTGCTCGGTCACGCCAGGCTCGCCGGCAATCAGCTCGCGGATGCGGTTGGCGAGGTCCTCGTCGTACGCCACGGCGCCCTACATGGTCGCCCAGCGCCAGCTCGGCGGCAACTCCTGAGGTTGCCCGCAAGGGCGGCGGACGGCAGCGCGGCCATGCCCACGAGGGCCGGTGTCCTCCTCATCGGCTTCTGGCGACGCGGCTGACCGCGCGCAGGCAGCTGGTCCGGCTGCGCCGGGAGGGCAGCCGCCGGCAGCGGGCGTTCGCCCGCCTGATCACGCGCCGTTCGCAGCCGCTGCTGTCGCGGAGGAGAGCTCGGCAGCCCCTGATCCCGGAACGCGCTTCTTCCGGAACGGTGGCCCGCCGGCCGGAGGCGGGCGCCGGGGTGGAGGGCGCCGGCTGGATGTTGAAGATCAGCGACGTGCCGGCCAGCGTGGTCGCCGCTCCGTCGTCGGTGTAGCCGCACAGGAGCAGCGAGCCCGGCGCGCTGGGGGTCACGCCGATGGGGATCGACCAGTTGCCCGCCGCGTCGGGCACCTCGCTCTGGCTCAGCACCACGATCGAGCCGCCGGTGCCGCTTGCCACCTGCTTGGCCGCGAAGTGGTCCGCGGGGCACGTGGACACCACCGACATGGGGATCGCGCTGAGGCTGAACCAGTACGGGAACTGGATGTCCTCGACCGGGATCGTCCCGGTCGCCTGCAGGATCATGGGCTTCCCGACGACCGGGGTGGAGGGCGCCGAGAGGTTAAGGGTGAAGCCGGCCCCGAACGCGGGGCTGGCGGGCGCCGCAAAGGCGATCGCGCCGACCGCGGCGACAACCGTGCATATGGCTCTCATGGCCGGCGACCGTAGGAAGGCGCGTTGAATGGATCGTTAACGGAATCTCACTGCCCAGCAGGCGAGGGCGTCAGTCCGCGTCGGCTGTGAGGGAACGCAGGAGCGCGTCGAGTGTGAGAGCGGCGGCTTCGAACCGCTCGGCACCGACGCGCGCCGCGTAGTCCGCTTCGATCTCGCCGATGACGCGGCGAGCCGTGCGCATCGCCTCCCAGCCGGCGTCCGTAAGGCAGATCAGCTTCGCACGGCCGTCGCTTGGGTCCTGGCGCCGCTCCACGATTCCGAGCCGCTGAAGGTCGTCGACCAGCTCGGACATGGCAGGGAGCGTCATGCGCGCCTGCGCGGCGAGCTCCGTGAGGCGCGATCCATCGGCCTTGATGTAGGCGGTCACGTGCGTGTGAGGCACGCGAGCGTCCGCGAGTCCGGCGGCGACGAGCCGATCGAACAACTCGGTCTGGAACACGCGCGTGAGCTGTACGAGCAGCTGGCCGATGTGGAGGCGGTGCGCGGAGGGGGTTGCCATTGAAAGCTTCTGTAGCCTAAGCTTAGGTACCCTAAGTTCCCCGAACCTTATCCGGAGGCACGGTCATCACTCAGGCGGGGCGCGAGATCCACAATCCGCGCACGGGCCAGCGCATGCGGTTCCTCGTGACGGCTGCGGAAACGGACGGCGCGCTGCTCCGGATAGAGACCGTCAACCCGCCGACGGGCGCTGCCGAACCGGTGCATGTGCACCCGCGGCAGGAGAGTCGCGCCGAGGTCATCTCCGGCGCGCTGCGGTTCGTGGTGGACGGGCGGGAGAGGCGGCTCGGCCCGGGGGAGGCGATCGCGATCCCGGCGGGTGCGCCCCACAGCTTCGTCAACGATGGCGACGAAGACGCGGTCGCGATCCAGGAGTTTCGCCCGGCGCTCCGCATCGCCGAGTTCTTCGAGGCGCTCTTCGACCTCGCCGAGCGCGGCGAGCTCGACGAGCAGGGCTTGCCCTCGCTGCTTCGCTTCGCGGTCCTGGGCCCGGCCTTCGCCGACGAGATCCGCGTCGTCAGCCCGGCATGGCCGGTGCAGCGCGCTGCGTTCGCCCTACTTGGGCCGATAGCGCGTCTGCGCGGCTACGGGGCCGAACGACCCGACTAGACGCCGAGCCAGCCGGCGATCGCGGCCTGGGTGGGAGGCTTCCCAAAGAAGCCGGTGTGCGCGACGCCCGCCGCGGTCTCGAACACCTCCCGCTGCTGGATCGGGAACTGCGGAGAGCCGTTCTGGGACCAGACACCGTCGGTGGGCACGACGAGGTCGTTGCCCGTCTTGAAGAGCGGGTCCATGAGCTGATCTGTTGCCCACTCCTTGAGGCCGCGCTCCGACGGCTCGTAATCGGCCGCGAGCGCGTGGTACGAGGCTTCGCTGCCCCCACCGGCGTTCAGTTCGGTCAGGAACCTGCCCCCGGGTGTCATCGAGGTCAGACCGTCGAGTCCCTGAAGCCCGCCGACCGCGAGCATCTTGATGACCGTCAGGATCGTCTCGAGCGTGTCGACGATGCCCACGGCGGGCACGAAGTGGAGCAGGTTCGTGTAGCTGTCCACGAGATCGCCCAGGTGGTCGAAGTCCGCCAGGACCGTGCCGGCGTTGGGCGTCGCGACGAACACAACGTCGTGGACGCCCAGCGCCGGCGATCCGGCCCCCGGCCCACCGAGCTGCTCGCTCAGCACGCGTGCCACCAGCCCGCCGCGGGAGTGGCAGAGCACATCGACGTCGAGGGCCGCGCCGGACGGTAGATGGGACAGCAGCCAGTCGGCGTTCTGCCGCGGCGTCTCCGACATGGTCGGATGGTCCAGCGCAAAGACGCGCCCGCCGTAGCGCGCGGTAAGTCGCTCGACGAAGGGACGCGGGAGCTCCCCGAAACCGGCGTCCGCACGGCTGAACGTTCCGTGGAGCAAGAGGAGCGCGCGGCCCTCGCCCAGCTTGCTCCAGCCGTCGCCGTCAAGCTCGGCGGCGGTCGGGTTCGTGTAGTCGTCCGGCGTGAACGGCCGGCAGCGATAGGGCCGGTGACGCGCCTCCCACTTGCCCGCGAAGAAGTCGCCGACCCGCCCCAGCACGTCGTCGAGCACCTTGAAGGCGATGACCTTCAGCACCTTCTTGCCGATCGCACCGAGGAACGTGCTCTGCGTCCCCGCCTCCGGGGTCTCGGCAACGCGCCCGCGCATGGTGTAGATGCGCGTCCCGGGCGACTCGGCGATCGCAGCACCCTCCTGCGCCTGCTCGGCGAAGTTCCATGTGAGCACGCCCGCCTCGTCCTTGAGCAGGACCACCTGTTCGCTGCCCTCGGGCGGTGCCGGCACCGTCAGCTCGATCTCGGCCTCGCCCGACGGCGCCAGAGTCTCCGAGGCGTCGATCAGGACGTGTTTCTCGGTTTCGGCGCGTTGCCGGTCGAGCGCCTCCTCCAGCTCTTCCCACGACTCCTCGGTGCTTCGGAGCGTCGCCTCGGTCGGCCGCTCGACGCTGGCGGTTCCGCTGAGACCGGGTGTCCGCAGCGTCACCCCGTCGCCGAGCTGCACCGCACCGCCCGTCGGATCGAGTCGCTCAGCCATCGCCTATGCACGTTCTAACCGGGTGCCGCCCCGCATGCAAGCGGGCGCCCCAGTGGTCAGGCGTTCTCCGCGCTAGGCCGGGACGGGCTCGTCCGAGGGCGCATCCGCCGCGGGCGAGTTCGGCCGCAGCCAGACGATCTCGCCCTGGGCCAGCTCCAGCTCCTCGGCCTGTGACTTGGTCGTCTGCACCCAGGTCTTCTCGCCGTCGCCGAGCGTCAGCTCCACGCGAACCTCGAAGCCGAGGTGCACGATCCGGTCGATCATCGCCTCCGCCGTGCCCTCCTGCGGCTCGCGCAGGATGTCCACGTCGTGCGGGCGGATCCAGCGGCCGGACAGCTCCGAGACCGGCCCCACGAAGCCCATCACGAACTCGTTCGCCGGCCGCTCGTAGAGCTCCTGGGGCGATCCGATCTGCTCGATCTTCCCGTCGTTCAGCACCACGATCTGCTCGGCGACCTCCATCGCCTCCTCCTGGTCGTGGGTCACGAACACGGTCGTCACGTGCACCTCGTCGTGGAGGCGGCGCAGCCAGGCACGCAGCTCCTTTCGGACGGTCGCGTCCAGAGCGCCGAAGGGCTCGTCCAGCAGCAGCACGCGCGGCTGCACCGCGAGCGCGCGCGCCAGCGCCATGCGCTGCCTCTGGCCGCCCGAGAGCTGCGACGGGTAGCGGTGCGCGAAGCCGTCGAGGTGCACGAGCTTCAGGAGCTCGTCCACGCGAGCGTCGATCTCCTGCTTGGGCTTTTTGCGGATCGTGAGCCCGAAGGCCACGTTCTTCGCCACGGTCATGTGCTTGAAGGCGGCGTAGTGCTGGAAGACGAAGCCGACGTTGCGGCGCTGAGGCGGCTCCTGGGTCGCGTCCTTGCCGGCGATCTCGACCGTGCCGGTATCGGGCGTCTCGAGGCCGGCGATCACGCGCAGCAGCGTGGACTTGCCGCCCCCGCTGGGGCCGAGCAGCGCGGTGAGCGAGCCGTCGCGTACCTCGAGCGAGACGTCGTCCAGCGCCACGAAGTCGCCGAATTGCTTCGACACCGAGTCGACGACGATGCTCATGCCTTTGCCTCCTTGGGCTTGATCACGTTCATCGCGAGGAGCGTCACCAGCGCGAGCAGCGCGAGGACGACCGACGCGGCGTAGGCGCCCGTCTCGTCGAAGCGCTGGAAGCGGTTCTCCACGAACAGCGTGGCCGTCTCGGTCTGCCCCGAGAGCTTCCCCGACACCACGCTCACCGCGCCGAACTCGCCGAGCGCCCGGGCCGTGGTCAGGACAACGCCGTACGCGACCCCCCAGCGGATCGCCGGCAGCGTCACACGGAAGAACGTCTGGAGCGGCCCGGCGCCAAGCGTCGCGGCGGCCTGCTCCTGCTCGGTGCCGATCTCGCGCAGCACCGGGATCACCTCGCGCACCACGAACGGCAGCGAGACGAACATCGTGGCGAGGATCATTCCGGGCGTCGAGAAGATGATCTGGATCCCCTGGTCGGCGAACCACTCGCCGACCCAGCCGCCGCGCCGGCCGTAGACGAGCAGCAGCGCCAGCCCGACAACCACGGGCGAGACCGCGAACGGGAGATCCACCATGGCGTTCAGGAGCGCCCGGCCGCGAAAGCGCTGGCGCACGATCGCGAGCGCGGCAAGCACCCCGAAGATCGTGTTCAGCGGTACCGCCACGGCGACCATGACCAGCGTCAGGTAGAAGGCGTGCTGGGCCTCGGGCGTCGTCACCGCATCCCACGCGGCGCCGATCCCGTCCTGGAACGCGTTCACGAACACGAGCCCGACCGGGATGCCGAGCAGGAGCGCCAGGTAGCCCAGCGCGACGAACCTGAGCGCGTACCTACTCCTCATGCCGCAGCGCCCTCTTCGACAGCCACCCGAAGATCAGGAGGACCACGAGCGCGACGAGCAGCAGCACCACCGAGACCGCCGAGGCGCCGACCGGGTTGTCGCTCTCCACCTGCGAGAAGATGAACACAGACGCCGCCTGCGTCTTGAACGGGATGTTCCCCGTAATCAGCACGAGCGACCCGAACTCGCCGACCGCGCGCGCGAAGGCCAGCCCGCCGCCCGCGATGATCGCCGGCGCCAGGTTGGGGAGGATGATCCGGCGGAAGACCGTCATCCGGCTCGCGCCGAGCGACTCCGCCGCCTGCTCCATCTCGCGGTCGAGCTCGAGCAGCACCGGCTGCACCGCCCGCACCACGAACGGGAGCGTCACGAACAGCAGCGCCATCACCACGGCCGTGCGGGTGAAGGCCACGTTCACGCCCACCGGGCTGTCGGGCCCGTAGAACGCGAGCAGCGTCAGGCCGGCCACGATCGTCGGGAGCGCGAACGGCAGGTCGATCAGCGAGTTGACGACACTCTTCCCGGGGAACTCGTCGCGCACCAGCACCCAGGCGATCAGCGTCCCGAAGACGGCGTTGATCACGACCACGATCACCGAGGCGATCAATGTGAGCTTCAGCGCGGCGACCGCCTGCGGATTGCTCACCGCGGTCCAGAACCCGTCGGTCCCGTTCTCGAGCGACTTGAGGAGCACCGCCGCCAGCGGGATCAGGGCGACGACGCTCAGGTACGAGATCGCGACGCCGCGGCCGAGGGCCGCCCCAGGAATCGGGACGGCCCTCGGGCCGCGGCTCACCGGCGCCGCAGGAGGCGCTGCGGCGGAGGCTGCGCTAGTCGGAGGCAGTGCTCTTCCCCTGGTCCTGGAAGATCTTCGCCACGACGCCGTTCTCGGGGTCGAAGAAGTCCGTGTTGACCTTGTCCCAGCCGCCGAACTTCGTGATGTCGAACAGGTCCGCCGGAGTCGGGAACTGGTTCGCCCCCGCGGCCCCCTCGACGACCGGGCGGTAGCCCTTGCCCGCGAAGATCTTCTGGGCTTCGTCGGTGTAGAGGAAGTCCACGAACTTCTGGGCAACGTCCGGGTTCTTGGACTCGCTCACGGCCGCGACCGGGTTCTCGATCAGGATCGTCTGGTCCGGGACCACGTAGTCGATGTCCTCGCCCTTCTGCTGAGCGAGGATCGCCTCGTTCTCGTAGCCGAGGAGCACGTCGCCCTTCCCGCTCGAGAAGGTCTGGAGCGACTCGCGGGCGCTCTTGTCGAGCACGGGGACGTTCTTGAACAGCTCGGCGAGGTACTGCTTCGCCTCGTCGGGCGACTTGCCCTTCTCGAGCTGGGCGCCGTAGGCGGCCATGATGTTCCACTTCGCGCCGCCGGAGGTGAACGGGTTCGGCTCGAGCACCTCCACGTCGCCCGTCACCAGGTCGTCCCAGTCCTTGATGTTCTTGGGGTTGCCCTTGCGGACCATGAACACGACCACCGAGTTCGTGACCATGCCCTTGTGCTCGTTGGCGTTCCATGCCTTGTCGACGAGGCCGGCGTCCACCAGCCTCGTCATGTCGGGCTCGAGCGAGAACTCGACGACGTCGGCGGGCAGGCCGCCCTCGACGGCGCGCGACTGCTCGCCCGAGGACGCGTAGGACTGGCTGAAGCTGACGCCCTTGCCCGCCGGCGTCTTGTTGAAGGCGGGGATCAGCTCCTTGTAGGCCTCCTCGGGCGTGGAGTAGGCCACGAGCGTCAGCTTGCCGCCGCTGCCGTCGCCGCCCGAGGACGCCTCGGAGTCGGACGACTGACCGCCGCAGCCGCTCGCGAGCAGGAGCGTCGCGATCAGTGCGAGACCGCTCAGCAGCGCGCCGAGCGAGCGGTTACGGGTTCCCATCATTCTCCACCTTGTCAATCGACTTAACCGAAGCGGCGAGAGGGTACCAGAAAGTCGACCGACATTGTGGAGATTGCCTGGACCGGCTGACAACCGCGCTGGAACGGCGGCCGGACCGGGTAGGTTCCGCCCGATGCCCGCCGGCTCGAGTCCCTTCCCGCCGATCGCGGACTACGGGTTCCTCTCGGATTGCAACACCGTGGCGCTCGTGGCCCCCAGCGGCAACGTCGAGTGGATGTGCGTGCCGCGGATGGACTCGCCGAGCGTCTTCGGGGCGATCCTCGACCGCGACGCGGGCGGGTTCCGGCTCGGCCCGGCGGACGTGAAGGTCCCGGCCGGGCGCCGCTACCTGCCGGGCACGATGGTGCTCGAGACGAGCTGGGAGACCCAGACGGGCTGGGTGGTCGTCCGCGACGTGCTCTCGATCGGCCCCTGGCATCACGAGCAGGAGCGCTCCCCTACTCACCGGCGCTCACCGACGGACTACGACGCCGACCATGTCCTCCTGCGGACCGTCAAGTGCGTGCAGGGCTCGGCGGAGATCCACCTCGACTGCGAGCCGGCCTTCGACTACGGGGGCCTCGCCGCCGAGTGGAACTACTCCGGAGCGGGATATCACGAGGCGGTGGCGAGCTCAGAGGGGATGGCCACGAAGCTGCGGCTCGTGACCGACCTGCGCCTGGGCCTAGAAGGACCGCGCGCCCGCGCGCGCACGATCCTGCGCGCCGGCGACACCGCCTTCGCCGCCCTCGGCTGGGCGGACACCCCCATGCCGGCGAGCCACCACGAGGCCGACGAGTGGCTCTCGCGCACCGCGCAGCACTGGCAGGAGTGGCTCCAGCACGGCAGCTTTCCCGACCACCGCTGGCGCCCCTACCTCCAGCGCAGCGCACTCACGCTCAAGGGCCTCTCCTACTCGCCGACCGGGGCGATGGTCGCCGCGGCCACGACCTCACTGCCCGAGACCCCCGGCGGCGAGCGCAACTGGGACTATCGCTTCAGCTGGATACGCGACTCGACCTTCATGCTCTGGGGCCTCTACATGCTCGGCTTCGAGTGGGAGGCGAACGACTACTTCTACTTCATCGCCGACGTGGCCGAGGCGGAGGAGGGCGACCTCCAGGTGATGTACGGCATCGACGGCGAGAGCCGCCTGGACGAGCAGCTGCTCGACCACCTCACCGGCTACGGCGGCGCGCGCCCGGTGCGCGTGGGCAACGCTGCCTACAACCAGCGGCAGAACGACGTGTGGGGCGTGGTGCTCGACTCGATCTACCTCCACGCGAAGTCGCGCGATCACCTGCCCGAGCGCATGTGGCCGATCCTGAAGCGCCAGGTGGAGGCCGCGCTCCGCGCCTGGCGGGAGCCCGACCGCGGGATCTGGGAGGTGCGCGGGGAGCCGAAGCACTTCACCTCCTCCAAGCTGATGTGCTGGGTGGCGGCCGACCGCGGGGCGCGCCTGGCCCGCCTGCGCGAGGACGAGGACACCGCCGCGCGCTGGGCGGCGGCGGCAGACGAGATCCACGCCGACATCTGCGCGAACGCGCTGGACGAGCGCGGCGTGTTCACGCAGCACTACGACACGGACGCGCTCGACGCCTCGCTGCTTCTCATGCCGCTGGTGCGCTTCCTCCCCCCGGGCGACCAGCGCATCCGCAGCACGGTGCTCGCCATCTCGGACGAGCTGAGCGAGGAGGGACTCGTGCTGCGCTACCGCACGGAGCAGACCGACGACGGCCTCTCGGGCGAGGAGGGCACGTTCGCGATCTGCTCGTTCTGGCTCGTGTCGGCGCTATGCGAGATCGGCGAGATCGAGGTGGCGCGGAAGCTGCTCGAGAAGCTGCTCTCCTACGCGAGCCCGCTGCTCCTGTACGCCGAGGAGATCGACCCCGGCACGGGCCGCCACCTCGGCAACTTCCCTCAGGCGTTCACCCATCTGGCGCTGATCAACGCCGCCGTGCACGTGATCCGCGCCGAGGAGCACGCCCCGACCAGCGGGGTCGCGCGAGCGAGCCGCGCCAGCGGCGTCTTCACCCCGCCCGCTACTTCAGACCAAAGACGATGAGCACCGCGAGCCCGGCCGCGGCGAGCAGGGCGAAGCTCGCGATGTGCGTCTGGCGCTTGACGCGGACGTCGACCAGGCGGGCGACCGCGCCGTAGTCGGAGCGGGCCTGCGGGTCGTCGGCCACCTCCTGCGGAACGAAGCCGGGCGTCGTCTCCTCGACGGCGAAGGCCGGGGCGGCGGACACCGGCTCGAGCTCGGGCTCAGGCTCGAGCTCCTGCTCCGGGACCGGCTCGAGAACGCCCTGGCTGAGCCGGGTCACCTGCGGGATCGGCTGAACCGCGGACGGCTGGCGCTGCACGTCCTGGGACGTGCGGAGCTCGATGACGGTAAGGCCGACCCGGATCTTGTCGCCCGGCCGTACGGCGCGCGGGCCCTCGATCGGCTGCCCGTTCACGTAGGTCCCGTTGGTGGAGCCGAGGTCCTCGACGATCGCCAGGTCGCCCTGAGCCGAGACGCGCGCGTGCCGCCGCGATGCCTGCTCGTCGTCGAGCGGGAGGTTCGTCGAGGCGTCGCGCCCGATCTCGACCGCACCGTCGATCCGCGTCTGGCGCCCCGCCTCCTCGCCCTCGACGATCTCAAGAATCAGCTCGGACATGGTGGTCTCCTACTTGAAGGGCTCGGTGATGTAGTAGAGGACGACTCCGGCGGTCGTGAGCGCTACGACCGCGGTCGCGAACAGCGTCGCGCCGCCGCGCGTGGCCGCGGATCCCTTGCGGGCGGCCTGCGTCTCGGGCGTGAACGCGGTCGGAGCGTCGGCGGGGACAATCCGCCGGATCGCCGACGGCGCGAAGTCCGGCAGCGGAACGTCGCCCCGCCGCCCGGCGGCGGACGGCGCGGG
>JBKPBS010000047.1:0-9791 GCA_046726915.1 Actinomycetota bacterium | reverse complement strand
GTCGATGGCGACGCCGGCATCGTCACCCTTCTCGACTGACCGGCGGCCGCGGTGATCTACGTGCATCCCCTCTACGGCCGGGAGGCGCAGCCGGCGGAGATCGTGGGCGGGAAGGCGGTGGGGCTCGCGCTGCTGGCCGGGTAGGACATACGCGTCCCGCCTGGGTTCGCCGTCAGCACGCGCGCGTACCGCGACTTCGTCGCCGAAACGGAGCTGCTGACCGCGATCCGCGAGCTCGTCGAGGGCGCCGAAACGTTCCGTGAGCAGGCGCAGGCCTCGACACGGATCCGCGGCCTGTTCGAGGCACGCGATCTGCCCGACCGTCTCCGCGAGGAGCTCGATCGCGCGTGTGCCGAGCTGGGTGACGGTGAGCAGCTGGCGGTCGCAGTCCGCTCGAGCGCGCTCGGCGAGGACGCTGCCGAGGCGTCGCTCGCCGGTCGCCACGATTCGTATTTGTGGATCCGCGGCGCCGAGGAGCTCGCGCGCGCCGTGCTGCGCTGCTGGGCGAGCCTGTTCAGCGCGCGAGCGATCGCCTCTCTGCGGCGCACGAAGTTGGGCGTTGACGAGACGGCGATGGGGGTTGTCGTCCAGGTCATGGTGCCGGCCGAGGCGGCAGGCGTGATGTTCACGATCGATCCCGTGACCGGCGACCCATCGCAGATTGCGATCGAGGGTTCCATCGGCCTTGGCGCGACGGTCGTCGGCGGCGAGGTCACCCCTGACCGCTTCTGCGTCGACAAGGTGACGCTCGAGATCCGCACGCGCACGCTCGCACGCAAGCAGGTCGCCCGCCGCGTCGGTGCCGACGCGGTCGTTGCGGTGCCGCCGGCGGAGCAGGACCGCGCGTGCGTCACGGACGCCGAGGCGGTGGAGCTGGCCGCGATCGGCAGGCGCATCGAGCGGGCGCTCGGGATGCCGCAGGACGTCGAGTGGGCTATCGGCCCAGCGGCACGGGAGATCGTCGTGCTCCAGACGCGGCGCGAGACCGTCTGGAGCCGACGATGAGCCGCTCGCCTACTCCCGCGGTTGTCGGGCGCGACGAGGAACTCGGCTTCGTCGAGGAGTTCCTGGCCGACGTCGAGCGGGGCCCTACCGCGCTCGTGCTCTCCGGTGAGCCCGGGATCGGGAAGACGGTGCTGTGGGAGGCGGGGGTCGAGGCGGCGCGCGAGCGCTTCGGCCACGTGCTGTTTCATCGCAGCGTCGAGGCGGAGGCAATGCTGTCGTTCGCCGGCCTATCGGACCTGCTCGTCGAAGTGTTCGACGAGGTTGCGCCGTCGCTCGCACCGCTGCGCCGGCGGGCGCTCGAGGTGGCGCTCCTGCTCGCCGGGCCGGGGAAGGAGGCGCCGGATCCTCGCGCGCTGGGTCTGGCGCTGCTGGACGTCCTGCGGGTGCTCGCGCAGAGCGGCCCAGTCGTCGTCGTGCTCGACGACGTCCAGTGGCTGGACGCGTCCTCCGCCGGAGTGCTGCACATCGCACTGCGACGCCTCCGCGACGAGCCGGTCGGTGTCTTCGCGACGCTCCGGAAGATGCCGGGCGTCGCGGCGCCGATCGAGCTCGAGCGGGCGTTTCCCGAGGAGCGGTTCGAACGGCTGTGGCTCGGTCCGCTGAACCTGGGCGCCCTGCGCCGGCTGCTCCTGGATCGGTTGGGGCTCGAGCTGACGCGCCCCGGGCTCGCCCGCGTGCAGGAGATGTCGGGCGGCAACCCGTTCTTCGCGCTCGAGCTCGGGCGCGAGCTGCTACGGACGGGCACGCGCCTGGCCGCCGGCCAGGCGTTGCGAATACCCGAGAGCCTGAACGAGTTGCTGGGCGATCGTCTCGCGCGGCTTCCGACCGGCACCGGGGACGTGCTGCTCGTCGCCGCGACGCAGGCCCGGCCGACAGTCGAACTGGTCGTGGCGATGCACGGAAGCCGTGAGATAGCGCTCTAAGGGCTCGTCGTGGCCGAGCGGGAGGGCGTCGTCCAGCTGGAGGGATCGCGCGTGCGCTTCGTCCATCCGCTGTTGGCGTCGATCTGCTACGAGCAGGCGCCGCCGTGGAAGCGCCGGGCGGTACACCGCGCGCTCGCCGACGCGCTGAACGACGTCGAGGATCGGGCCCACCATCTTGCGGCCGCCGCCGAGCGCCCCGACGCGACGGTCGCCGCCGCGCTCGAATCGGCCGCAGAGCACGCGGCCGCGCGCGGGGCCATCCCGACGGCGGCCGAGCTCTCGGAACTTGCCGCCGGAATGACTCCGGACGATGCCGCGTCTGCACGTCGGCGACGACGGCTGCAGGCCGCGCGGTTCCAGCGGCTTGGCGGTGGTGCGGACCGTGCGGTCACGATGCTCGAGAGCCTCCTGCGCGAGACCGTTTCCGGCGTCGAGCGCTCAGACGCGCTCTTCGAGCTCGCGTCGACGCTCAGGCAGGATCCAGCGAGCACGATTGCGCTGTGCGACGAAGCGCTCGTCGAGGCGGGAGACGATGACGCGCGCTGCGCGCGAATCCTCGGCTTTCGCGGCTGGCTGCGCCTGTACCAGGCCGATGTTCGGGCCGCGCTCGTCGACGCTCGGGCGGCGCTGCAACGCGCGGAGCGAGTGGGTGACCCCGTCCTCGTCGCCGGCGCGATCGGGCACGTGGCAACGGCAGAGGGCCGGGCAGGCGAGATCACTCCCGGCCTCCTCGAGCGGGGCCGCGAGATCGAAGAGCGCCTTGGCCTGCTGCTGCCCTACAACGAGAGCCCGCGAGTCGCGCTCGTCCGGCGCATGATCGGCCTCGGCGAGCTCGATCGTGCCCGCACGATCCTCGAGGATCTCGAACACAACGTCACGGCGCGCGGCAACGAGGAGTACCGCTGGCAGATCGTGTACGCCCTCATGAGGGTCGATTGGCTCGCGGGCCGCTACCAGGCGGCGCGCGATCGCCACACGATCGCCGCTGAGCTGGGCGCGCCGACCCGTTACTCCCTCGGTCACACGCTCTCGGGCTGGCTCAAGACGTTGATCGAGACGGACCTCGGCGCGGTCGAGCCGGCGCGCGCGTCGGCCGCAGACGCCTTGGAGGTCTGCGAGGCGATGGCGCTCGAGGAATGGGCCATCCTCACGCTCGGCGCGCTGGGCCGCCTGGAGCTCGCGCTGGGCGACCTGAAGGCCGCGGGCAGCCATGTGCGCGAACTTCCGCGACGGCTTCTCGCGCTGGGGTACGGGGACCCCACGGTCCCGGTGTGGGCGGACACGATCGAGACGCTCATCGCGCTCGGCGAGGACGATCGCGCGGGCGAGTACCTCGAGCATTACCAGGCGCGCGCGCAGCGCATCGCGAGCCCACTCGCGATCGCCGGCGCTGCGCGTTGCGGCGGGCTGGTCGCCGCAGCGCGCGGGGACCTGCCGTCGGCGTTTGCCGCGTTCGGGCGGGCCTTGGACACCCTGGACCGCCTGCCGTATCCGCTCGAGCGCGGTCGTACACTGCTGTGCCTGGGTTCTGCGCGCCGGCAGGCCAAGCACAAGCGCGCCGCGCGCGACGCACTCGAGCAGGCGCTGGCGATCTTCGAGGAGCTCGGCGCGCGTCTGTGGGCGGAGAGGACCAGGGGCGAGCTGCGGCGGGTCAGCGGCCGGCGCCGCGCACCGGATGGGTTGACGGAGACCGAGGAGCGCGTCGCGCGCCTGGCCGCGCAGGGCCGCTCGAACAAGCAGATCGCGGCGGAGCTGTACATGAGCGTGCACACCGTCGGCGCGCACCTGTCGCACACCTATCGCAAGCTCGGATTGCGATCGCGATCGGAGCTGGCGGCGCGGCTCACCGAGGGCGCCAAACCGGCAAACGACGGCGCCAAAGCGACGAGCGACGCGGCCAAACTGTAGGCGTTCTCGGAATTTCTTTTCGCGGCCCGCGGACCTACGTTCGACGGCGACATCACCGACGGAAGGAGACTCCGATGACGACACAGACAGCAGGTAGGCGCACGTGGTTCGCGGGCCTGGTGGCGGCCGCGGTCACGGCGACGACCGCGTGGGCCGTGCTTACGTTCGCCGTCGACACCGGCACGCATCCGACGAAGCGACCGGTTGCGGTGAGGCTGAGCGCGAGCGAGAAGGCGTACCTGAGCGGGCTCTCATCGATGTACTACCCGCGGCTCGCCGCCGCCTACAGCCCCCGGCCGGCCACCCCGTTCGTGCCCAAGCAGCTCGGCCCGGCGGAGCGGCGGTACGTCCGCGGCATCCTCGCTCTGACCCCGGAGCAGCTCCGTGCGGGCTTCGGCACGGTGCGTCCGTGAGACCGACGGCCGCGCCACACCGCCACGGTGCGACGCGGCCGCCCGTCGGTCACTCGTAGGCGAGCGCCCCGAGCACGTCCATCCGCGCCGCCCGCCGGGCGGGCAGCACCGCGGCCAGGGTGCCGGCCACCAGGCCGACGACGACCAGCAGCGCGAGGCCGCCGCGACCAGCACCGCGAGGCCGCCGACCAGCACTCCGGCGATCAGATCAGCTCGCTACGCCAAGGTCACCGCTCGCCCCATCGGACGGACGCGGCACGCCCGCGGCTCCTCGGGCGCTCTCGCCGCGGGCGCCCTGCAGGCGCCTGCCGAGGCGTTACTCGCTGATTCATCGCTCCTGCTCCTTCGAGAGCGAAGGCAGGGTCTGGAAACCTCCTCCCATCGAACAGCCGCAGGTCGTAGCTTGCTGCCCGCGGCCGAGGACCCTCGCGCCTGCTCGGATGGGCAAGCAGGCATCTCGGTCCACGCCGGCGATACGCTCGCAAGGGACGAGCGGGAGGAGCTCGGCGAGCGCGTCAGCGCACGCCCGCTAACTCGAGCGGTTGCAGGAGTCGATGCCGGCCGCGGCGGCGCTCTTGGGCATCGTCCACGGCGGTCGCCCTGCAGAGACGGGCGAGGATTCCCCGTTCGGCCTGCCGAAGGAGAAGCGTCGCTAGCGTAGGCCCGGCTCTTGCCGCCGTTCCGGAGCACAAATCGCCGGGCATCGCGCTCGCGCTCCTGCTGCTCGGTCGTCCTGACCAGCTGATATGCCCGCACCTCCCGTCGCTGCTGGTGCAGACGAAATCTCTACGCCTGAGCGAGACCGGCGCCGGCTTCGGGGACGGCCACGTGGGGCAACGGTGGTAGGGCGCGGATCAGGTCAGCCGCCTTGTCGGCGACCATGATCGTGGGTGCGTTGGTGTTGCCGCGTGGGACGGTCGGCATGACGGAGGCATCGACCACGCGCAGGTTCCCTACGCCGTGGACGCGCAGTTCGGCGGCGACCACCGCGCCCATCGCGCGCGTTCCCACTGGGTGGAAGACCGTGCGAGCCTCGCGCTGGAGGAAGTCGAGGATGCCCGGGTCCGAATCGGATTGGGGCACCGCGAACTCGCTCGGCGTAGCTTTCGCAGCGTCGGTCGCGACGCGATCTCAAGCCCAATGCGGGTGCCGTCGATCATGCTGCGCCTATCTTCCTCGCTGGTCAGGTAGTTGTGCACGATCCGTGGCTTGACGTGTGGCAGGCGGTTGCGCAGCGTTACCCGCCCCGGCTGCTGGGCCTGAGCAGTCGCGGCGGGCGACCTTGACCGCGTCGGCCTCGACGTCGTCGCGCGGGTCGCCGGCTTCCAGCAGCTCGCCGACCCTGTCGTCGACGAAGCGCTCGCGGGCCAGTCGGCCGATCGTGGCGCGCAGCTCGCCGTGCTCGGCCGCGGCGCCGCGCGGCATGCACACCTCCTGGTCCCAGGCCAGCAGCAGCGCCGTGCGCTCGAGGTCCACGACCTCGGCGAGGCGTTCCATCAGCTCGTCCATGGGGACGAGGCTAGGCGCGATCGAAAGCGACCCGCCTCCGGCCGCCGCGTGGCGGCCTCCGGCACCCGTTAGGCCAGTTCCGCGATCCGCGCCTCGAGGTCCAGGCAGCGGGCGCGCAGGCGGTCGGTCTCCTCGCGCACGGCGCGCAGCGCCGGGTGCTCGGATCCGCCGTGGCAGCCGCCGGCCATCGCGAAGGCGTAGGGCCAGCTCGCCATGTGCTCGCGCAGGGCCGCGGTGGCCTCCTCGAGCTCGACGCGCAGTTGATCCATCGCTTCATGGTGATCGACGCTCCGGCGGAAGCCTTGAGGCGTACGCTGATCCGGTGCTGCGGCTCACGGGCCTGCCGTCACCCTCGCGCTATCCGCGCGCGACGGTCCGCCGGGACGAGGGGCGCATCGAGATCGTCTTCAGCGGCGACGAAGGCGCCACGCGGATCGACGCCGACCTGCGCCTGCTCGGACCGATCGAGGACCTCGAGTCGGTCGAGCTCGACCTGCTGGCCAAGCTCCAGGCGCAGGGCTACGACGCGCGCCTGGACCGGCGCGCGCCGTAGCGTCTCAGGCCCTCCTCAGACCTTGATCAGCCCGTGCGGGTTGAAGACGAACTTCTTGGCCGCTCCCTGGTCGAAGTCCTTGTAGCCCTGCGGCGCGTCGTCCAGCGTGATCACGGTGGCGTTGACCGCCTTGGCGATCTGCACGCGATCGTTGAGGATCGCCTGCATCAGGCCGTAGTGGTAGCGCATCACCGGGCACTGGCCGGTGGTGAACGAGTGCGACTTGGCCCACCCCAGCCCGAGGCGGATCGACAGCGAGCCGATCTTCGCCGCGTCGTCGATCCCGCCCGGATCGCCGGTGACGTAGAGCCCCGGGATGCCGAGCGCGCCGCCGGCCGCCGTGATGTCCATCAGCGAGTTCAGGACGGTGGCGGGCGCCTCATGGTCGGCGTCGGAACCGTGCCCGTGCGCCTCGAAGCCGACGGCGTCGACGCCGCAGTCGACCTCGGGCACGCCGAGGATCTGCTCGATCTGGTCCTTCGGCTCGCCCTTGGACACGTCGACGGTCTCGCACCCGAACGAGCGCGCCTGCTCGAGGCGCTCGGGGATCAGGTCACCGACGATGACGACCGCCGCGCCGAGGAACTGCGCGGCGTGGGCGGCGGCGAGCCCGACCGGGCCTGCGCCGGCGACGTAGACCGTCGAGCCCGACTTCACCCCGGCGGTGTAGGCGCCGTGGTAGCCGGTCGGGAAGATGTCCGACAGCATCGTCAGGTCGAGGATCTTCTCCATCGCCTGGTCCTTGTCGGGGAACTTCAGGAGGTTCCAGTCGGCGTACGGGACCATCACGTACTCCGCCTGGCCGCCGACCCAGCCGCCCATGTCGACGTAGCCGTAAGCCGAGCCGGGACGGTCGGGATTGGTGTTCAGACAGATGCCGGTCTTGCCCTCCTTGCAGTTGCGGCAGCGCCCGCAGGCGATGTTGAAGGGCACCGAGACGAGGTCGCCCTCCTTGATGAACTCGACGTCGCGCCCGGCCTCGATCACCTCGCCGGTGATCTCGTGGCCGAGGATGAGGTTCCTGGGCGCGGTCGTGCGGCCGCGAACCATGTGCTGGTCCGAGCCGCAGATGTTCGTCGAGACAATCCTGAGAATCACGCCGTGATCGCAGCGGCGCCCGACGTTGTCGGGATGGACTCCGGGGCCGTCCTTGAGCACGAGCTCAGGGAAGTCGATCGACTGGACCTCGACCTCGCCGGGGCCGAGGTAGGCGACCCCTCTGTTGTCAGCCATGGCTGACCTCCGATCATTGAGGCTTTGTAGCGCGAACGCGCTCGCGGGTGGCGCCAGCCTCGGGCGCGTCCCTCCACCGTAAACCTCCCACTCCGACAGGCGCGCCGGAACTCGGAATGTCGGTCACCGGACGCGTTCGTCTAGCGGGTGAGGTGGCCGGGCCCACGGTTGCTACGTCGCGGGTGAGCTTGGCGAGCTCGAACAGCACCGCCGGCTGGCGGCGCGAGTCACCCACGCGAAGGCCGCGAGGTCACCGATACGTTGCTGGGTGCCGCTGCGACCGACGGGCGCGACGGCCCGACCGAGCTGCCCGGGTTTCCGCAGACCAATCCCGCCCGAGATGACGTGTGCCGGTGATGCGCGGCGGCCTGCGGTGTCTGTTAGCGCTGGGTGCTGACGACGAAGCGGACCTGGTGGCCGTCGATGTCGGCGTCGAGGAGCTTGTCGTCGAGGTATGACGCCGCGTGCTGCTCGAGGAAGACGTGGGCGCCGTGCTCGTCGACACTTGGTCGTCCTCTGCCGGGCCGTCAACGACGGAGAGCTTCAGGGAGTCCGGCGTGTCGAGGTCGGCGGTCTCTCGCGCGGCGATCCGGACGCCCGCCTCGTCGGGCTGCTCCTGCGAGGCGGTCAGGCTCTTGATCGCGGTGGCGGCGATTTCGGTGATAGCGAGCAAGGCGCTCGCCCCCTTCCTAACCGGGTCGTCGGGCCGGTGCGTGCTCGCCCGGCCCACCCTGGTTCGGGTCTTCCCCGGTCGGGTCGGCGAAACGTCGCCGCAGCCTGACGAGCGCGGCACAAACCGGGACCTTGGAGGCCTGCCGGCTGCGCGAGGGACGCTGTTGCGAGCTGGAGTTCGGCGCCTTGACTGCTCCGGGTCAGAAGTAGCGTCAGCGTGGACAGAAAGGAGGGCCATGCCGCAGTTCAGCGACGGCATCGAGATCGCGCGGCCGCCCCGAAGCCGTCTGGCGCGCGATCGGCACCCCGGAGCGCTGGTTCGAGGGCTACCTCGAGACGCGCTCGCGCTCGGAGGGCTACCCCGGGCCCGACACGCGCGACGACCACCTCTATCGCACCCGTACCAACGAGCAGGTGGGCGCACGGGTGACCCGCTCGGAGGCGCCCAGCGTGCTCGAGGAGGACCAGGAGGGCAAGACCTGCTCCCGCCACGTGCGCTACCGCCTGACGCCGTCTCCCACCGGGACCTCCGTGCGGGTCGAAGACGACGTGAGCTTCAAGGGCCTCGGCAAGCTCGCCGCGCCGATCGCCTCGCGCGACATCAAGAAGCGCTGGGAGACCTCGCTCCAGAGGCTCAGGGCAACCGCCGAGGGCAGACAGTAGGTCACGCTCGATCGATTGCGCAGCGACCGGAGATCCACGGCGCCGGTCACAACCTCAAACGGCGGGCGGAGGATGCTGCTCGCGCGGGGCGCTACGGGCCCGACTTGATTCGGCCGGCGGCGGCGAGCAAGCCGCCGCGGTCAGCTAATCGCCATAGCCACCCGGTTCCGCCGTCACCGGCCAGGAACCACACCCGCTGCCCACGCCGTCGCTGTCCGCATCGAGCCCGGACGGGTCAGTGCCAACCACCTCGAGTTGGCCGGTGTACGCCGCGGCGCGTATCCACTTCGGGCGGAGGCTGGCGTGCAATGCGGATCGGCGCCACGCCTTCGATGGCGTCATGTTCAAACCCACGAAGGCGCGATCTACCCGAGGTACGTCTCCGCGCCCCCCGGGGCGGGTTCGCGTCCTGCTTGGCGTAGAACCGGCGGCACCTAATCCGCTCTTTGCGCGCGGCGCTGTCGGTCGGCCGCGCCCTTGGCGATGCGCTCGAGCTCGGCCAGGCGCTGCGGCTCGCCGCGCCCCACGTACGTCCTGCGGCGGTTTGAGCGCCACGCGCAGGGCAGCGTGCTCAGCCGCCGCCCGCAGCTCGGCCAGAGAGGGGTTCCTGGCCTCCATCGAGCTCAGCGCCGAGGCGGCCGACGAGCCGAGCCGCGAGCCCAGCGCGCGCGCTCTTCGGGATTCATCTGGCGGACGGTGAGCGAGCCGTTGCGAAGCTGCTCCTGGACCCGCTCGAGCTTCTGGCGGCGCTGCTCGGCCGCGCGCTCGCTCTGACTGCGGGGCGCCATCGCCTCAGACGACCCTGACATTGACGGCCTTCGGGCCCTTCTCGCCGACCTCGGACTCGTAGCTGACGCGCGCGCCCTCAGGGAGCGAGCGGTAACCCTCCGCGCTGATCCCCGAGTGATGGAC